>JAZLCL010000021.1:0-7905 GCA_045614205.1 Alistipes sp.
CCGGACGAGATGCACCGCCAATGTGAGAAAGATATTGTAACTTACAAAACGAAAAATGACAACACGGCGCGCCGTGTTGTCATTTAGAAAACTTTAATTATTTTTGTGTCAAATCCTGTAACACTTTTTTAGGACGACACAGGGTGGCTGGTGGCGCGGTATTTGATTATGTCATAGACGAAAATTTGTGTCAAACGAATTATGTTTAAGTCTATGAAAAACTCTGTACTCTGTTTGTTTATCTCGCTGCTGCTCGGCACAGCGTCGCTATCGGCGCAGCAGGAGGAGAGGCTCCGCTGGCGTGGCTTCGAGACTAATCGTTTCTGGGATAACTGGGAGATTGCGGCTGCTGGAGGTATCTCGTCGCTATCTGTCGCTAACCGTGATGGTGTGAAGGCCCCAGGTAAGTTCTTCGACCGTGTGGGCTGGAATGCTAATATCGCTGTTACGAAGTGGATAGTGCCAACACTCGGTATGCGTCTGCAGGTTGATGGTGGCGAGTTCCATAACTACTCCTTCGACAAGGCCCTCTATGGTGGCGACATCTTCAAGACGCCATACCTCTATGTCCATGGCGACATCCTCGTGAATATGTCAAACTGGATTGGTGGCTATAACCCCAGCCGCATATATAGCGCCGTGTCGTACATGGGCTTCGGCTATACAGCCATGTCGTGGACGAAGGGCTCGGCGGGTGACTATAATGGCGAGTATGCCTTCACCGCAGGCCTTCTCAATAAGTTTCGTGTTGCCCAAGCATGGGACATAGAGCTAGACCTACGTTCGTGGCTCTTTGCCGAGGCATCGCTACCGCGCGAGATACGTGGTGGTGGCCGCTATGCTGTTGCCATGACCGCAACCGTGGGTGTGGCCTACCGCTTTGGTCAGCGCGATTGGTCGCCAGCATACCCACAGGTGGAGGTAGATGGTTATGTGGCCGCCATCATGGCCCTTGAGGACGACCTTATCGTGGCCGAGAATAGGCTTGTTGAGGCAGACAAGGAGATAGCAACGCTAAATAGCAAGAATAGGGCGCTGCAAGGCGAGGTGGCAAGGTGCCATGCCGAGGTCGCGGAGGCCGAGGAGATAACCTCGGAGTGTGCCGTCTTCTTCACCATTGGCGAGGCTACACTCACCGACTACGCACGTGCCACTCTCGAGAGCTATGTCGAGCAGATGCGTGAGGGCAACACTCTGATAACCGTCACAGGATATGCTGATAGCGAGACAGGTAGTGCTGCACGCAACGAGGCACTATCAAAGATGCGTGCCGAGACTGTCGAGGCATTCCTCGTTGCTGCTGGCATCCCCGCAACACGCCTCTCAACCACATGGGTAGGTGACACCGTCACCGCCTTCACCTCTCCCAATACACCTTTGGTAAATAGGTGTGTAATAGTAAAGTAGGAAAGAGAGTGAATAAAAAGTGTATTTTGTCGTTACGCTTGCCCTCAAAATGCTCATTTACGCACAGTAAACTCCGCTTTTTCGGGCTTCGCAAGCCTAAAACTACATCTTTTTATTCACTCTCTTATGGGGCTGGCTATATTACTTTTTAGTCAGCCCCTAATTTATCTCTATTTAAGCATGTTGTAGTGGCAATACATCAGTTTGCCCTCGTCGTCGCGTAGGTGCATACCTCCGCCACGGCAGTGCTCCCACACCTTACACTCCTTGCACTCGTCGCAGCGTGTCCATGTGCGGTCACGGAAGGCCTTAAACCTATTCTGCCACACATCCCAGAAGTGGTCATGGTAGATGTTGCCCTGCGTGTAGTTGCCACGCACGCTTGTGCAGCCCGAGATGTCGCCATTGACACGTATCGAGGCGACAGATATGCCCGCATTGCACATGTAGAAGTGGTCGCGCACCTCCGCCTCGTAGCCCCCGAGGAAGCCCTCGCAGGCGTAGTTTAGCTCTATGCGACCCTCCTTGCGTGTCAGGCGTATGAACTCCATGAGTCGCTGAAACTGCTCGGCATCGAGGTGTAGGTTGCCATCGCCTTTGGCACGCCCTGCGGGGAAGATGGAGAATATGCGCCAGTGGGCGATGCCCTCGGCAATGAGGAACTCCTTCCACTCCTCCAGACGGTCGATCATTGCTGGTGTGACGCAGGTGATGACGTCGTAGGCGAGGTTTTTAACTCTGCGTATGTTGGCTATGGCGGCGCGTGCACGTGCAAAGCTGTGGTTGCTCTGGCGTATGTCGTTGTGCACCTCCTCGAAGCCGTCGAAGCTCACCGATACGGTGCGTAGTCCCGCGCCGACGAGTGAGTGAAGCCTCTCTGCCGTTAGGCTCATGCCATTTGTCACCATGCCCCACATATATCCTCGGCGTGTGACCTCACGGCCCGCCTCCTCCAGGTCGGGGCGCACGAGAACCTCACCACCCGAGAAGATGATGAGCACACGGCTGGGGTCCACGTTGGGTGTTATCTCCTCGTCGAGAACGCGTAGGAAGTCCTCGAGGGGCATATCCCTCTGCATGACATCTGTGCGGCAGTCGCTTCCGCAGTGTCTACACTTCAGATTACAACGAAGCGTACACTCCCAGAAGAGTGTACGCAACTCGTGACGCTGCACCGCGTCGTCGTAGAGGCTCTTGAAGAGCTTCAGTCCTATGCGCTTGCGCAGCCCTATATGTTTGCCTCTGGCCACGGCTACTCCTGGCTATTGCCCGCAGCCTCTGCCTGGCGTCTCTCTTCCTCCTCCATGGCGCGGATGAGCTCTGCGGCACGTTCCTCGGTGAGCACTATCGCCACACGACCATCAGGGAAAGGAACACCATTCACCTCCTCGACGATTGTGACCTCCGCCTCTGCCTCCGCCTCTTTCATCTTCTCCATAAGCTCTGCGGCACGTTCCTCGGTGAGCTCCACAGCAACGCGTCCATCAGGGAATGGTGTCACAGGGCGTACAATCTCAGGCGTATCCTCGGGCGCTGGGAAGCGGCCGTCGGGCGTTGGCACGCCGTACATCAGTATTATGCGGGTATCAATGCCCTCTGTCTCAATATTCTGGCCCTCACCATCGCTATCCTTTGCTGCCTTCTTCGTTGTGCAGCATGCCGCTGTCGAGAAGCCCAGGAGTGCGAGTAGGGCGATCTTCCATCTAACCTTCATAATCGTGAAATTTTAGGATGTCACCAAATATATCTATTGCACAAATGTAATCTATTTTCTGCTATTCTACAAGTATAACGTAAAAAATAGGTGTTGAGTATTGTCTGTAGCGATAAATTTTGTAACTTTGAACAACGAAACTACACAGACACTATGCAGGGACAGGTAAAATGGTTTGACGATAGGCGCGGCTATGGCTTCATCACAGGTGCTGACGGTGTCGATGTATATGTGCACTACACCGCTATAGTCAGCGATGGCTACCGCACGCTAAAGCATAATTGGCGTGTCGAGTTCGATGTTGTGCAGCGCGAGGGCCGTGTGGAGGCTGCCAATGTCGTTGTGCAGCCTAAAATAGCTCCAGCTGCTCGGGCGCGACGTTAAACGTCTTACGATGATAGGGCGACAGCCCATGCTCTCTTATGGCTAACCTATGCTCGCGCGTGGGGTAGCCTTTATTTTTCGACCACCCATACATAGGATACTCCTCGGCGATGCGCATCATATACTCGTCGCGGTGTGTCTTGGCGAGCACCGACGCCGCAGCGATGTTGGCGTACTTGCCATCACCCTTGACTATCGTGCGCCAGGGTGTGGCCAGGTCGGTATGAAAGCGGTTGCCGTCGATGACGATATACTCGGGCGTTGTCGAAAGAGTCTTAAGGGCTATGTTCATGCCCTCGATGGAGGCGTTGAGGATGTTTATCTGGTCTATGCGCTCTGCCGTAACCTCCGCTACATGCCACGCTATGGCCTCGCGTTCGATGATGGCGCGCAGCTCGTTGCGCCTACGTTCGGTCATCTGCTTCGAGTCGTTGAGCAGTGGGTGGTAGAAGTCGGGAGGTAGTATCACTGCTGCGGCAAAGACCGAGCCGGCGAGGCATCCACGGCCCGCCTCGTCGCAGCCCGCCTCGATGAGTTCTCTCTGGAAGGTTGTCTCAAGCATAGCTACTCTCTTACTTCAATCTGGTGGAGGGTGTTGTCGGGTGTGATGCCGTCGTCGGCGTGGCTATCCACAAGGTGGAGCATAGCCTCGCGCACGGTGACGGGCGTATCCTTGAGGCACGCTGCCACAACACTCTTATCTATGTAGTTCTCTGCTATGTAGTTACACATCGCAACACGATATATCTTATTCTCGATGTCAAAGCGCACATCGAGGGCATCGGGTCTACCCTCTGGGCTATCACCAAGAATAATCTCATAGGGCACATTGGAACAGAAGTAGACATAGTGCGACTCCTTGTCGGGCTTCTCCTCGGTGCCGTTATTGTACTTCTCGAGGATGAAGCGACGTATCTGGTCGAGAGACATCTCGCCTGTGTATATTGTCGATACGAAGGGGTCGTTGTTGAGGATGTCGACACGCTTTATGTCGCCCTCCTTAAGCTCCGAGAGGCGCACACCGCCGTAGTGGTAGAAGACAATCTCGGGAACAAACGCCTCGGGGTAGGGGTATGCCGCGAGGGCCTCACAGGTGAGGTTGGCAACACCATCCTTCGTGTGGTGGCCGTTGGCATGTCCCACGACGGCGTTGAGCACGGGGTCGAGATTCTTTATCTGGGCTATGTGTGAGCTTATAGCCTCGTCGTTAGCATAATCCTCTGTTGCCACCTGCGTATACACCACGTCGGTGATTGTGCCCTCCTTGATGGTGATGTCGGCAATGGTGACGTAGCGTATGTCCTTGCGGTTCTGACTTATGTGCGTGTCTCCAACATCCTCGCCTACAACATCATGGCTATGACCTCCAGCAATCCAGTGGCATGCGGGATCCATCTGCGCAAGGCGTGTGTCCATGTCGTAGCCCATGTGCGAGAGGATGACCACAAAGTCGGCATCAGGGCTCACCGTGGCGGCCATCTCGTATGCTGTTGTCACATCGTCGCTGAAGCTGAAGTCTACATATGAGGTCTCACCGCCAAGGGGGTGGCCATTGCTGTCGGTGTCGACGATGCCCACAAAGCAGATGTCGATACCCTCTATGCTCACTGTGGTGTATGGCTTTATTGGCGAGTCGCCCTTGAGGTCTGTCATGTTGGCACACACCCACTCGAACTCGGCAGCCGTGGCCATGGCGTTTAGCACGTCACGACCCTTGTCAAACTCGTGGTTGCCGAGACCCACCACGTCGTAGCCTATCATGTTCATAAGCTCGATCATAGGTATTCCTGGGCGGCTGTCGTCGTCGACATATGCATTTCCGGTTACCCTGTCACCAGAGTCTACGACTAGCACTTCGCCCTTTGCCTCATACTCCTTGACGAGTGTTGCGAGGCGTGGCATGGCATCAATATTGGCATGCATATCGTTTGTCGAGATGATGTATATGTGGCTCTCGTCGTTGCTCTGCGTGGTGCTGCATGACATGGCGAGTAGCAGTGCTAATGATGAAAAAAATAGAAGTTTTCGCATAAGTTATCGTGTTTAATTGCTACAAATTTACAAAAAATTACTATCTTTACGCACAATTCACTAAAAAAGTATAGTGCGTATGGCTCACACAATCACGCTACGTCTGGTTAATGACTCCACAACTATGAGTGTGGAGGCGGGCACGTCGCTTATGGATGTGCTTGCTATGACCACTTTCGAGCAGCCCTATCCCATCCTCGCTGCGCGAGTGAACAACAGATATAAGGAGCTGGGTTATCGCATATATAAGCCTGTCACAGTTGAGTTTTTCGATGTGCGCCACTTCGAGGGCTACCGCGTATACCAGCGCACGCTGTCGTTCGTCATGCAACAGGCATCCTATGAGCTGTTCCCTGACCGTAAGTTGCGCATACGTCACTCGCTGGGCAATGGTTTCTATGCCGAGTATGATGGCAAGGAGACTCTTAAGGCAGAGGATGTGGCGTTGCTGAAGAGCCGCATGGAGGATATCGTGGCACGCAACACGACAATAACACGCCGTAAGTGCCTCGGTGAGGAGGCTCTGGCGCAGTATGCCGCCTACGACTTCGAAGACCGCATTGAGCTGCTCAACACACGCCCCTACCTATACCGCACGGTGAACTACATGGGTGATATGCCTGGTTACTTCTACGGTGCGCTGGCACCATCGTCGGGCTATGTGCCACACTTTGATGTCGTTCCATACTACAACGGCTTCTATGTGGCCACCCCCGCACGTACAAACCCCGAGCAGGTTACCACCGCCATACACCACGATAAGATGTTCGAGATATTCCACGAGTACCAGCAGTGGATAGACATTATGGGTGTGCCAACTGTGGGAGACCTTAATCGCAGGGTTATGGAGGGTGATGCCTCGGAGCTTATTAAGATTGCGGAGGCCTTCCATGAAAATAAGATAGCGAACATAGCACGTGCCATTGCCGAGGCTAACACTGACCGCGGTGTGCGCATGGCCCTCATCTCGGGACCCTCGTCGAGTGGTAAGACAACCTTCTCGAAGCGCCTCGGTGTGCAGCTACGTGTCTTGGGCTTCGACCCTGTGCTCATCGCCCTCGACGACTATTTCGTGGACCGCGATAAGACACCTCTGGATGAGGATGGTAAGCCCGACTTTGAGGCGCTGGAGGCTATAGACCTAGCAACGCTGAACGACCACCTCAAGCGCCTATATGCGGGCGAGAGTGTCGAGATACCGCGCTATGACTTCATCTCGGGACGCCGCCAGTGGCATGAGAAGCCGCTACAGCTTACTGACCGATCGATACTCATCATGGAGGGTATCCATGCCCTCAATCCACGCCTCACACCAGGCATAAGTGATGGTCTGAAGTTTAAGATCTACATCTCATGCTTCACCTCTGTGGCCATGGATAACTTCTCGCGCATACCTACCACCGACAACCGACTCTTGCGCCGCACCATCCGCGACAATGCTACACGTGGTCATGGACCGCTACGCACACTCCAGATGTGGCCCTCGGTGCGCCGTGGCGAGGAGAGACATATATTCCCTTACCAGGAGAATGCCAATGTGATGTTTAACTCATCGTTGTTCTACGAGATATCTGTGCTGCGTGCCATCGCCGAGCCTGTGCTCCGCGAGGTGCCCGACACCGTCGAGGAGTATGCCGAGGCACGCCGTCTGTTGCAGTTCCTGGACAACTTCGTGCCCATAGCACCCGATGAGATACCACCCACATCGCTGCTACGTGAGTTTATAGGTGGCAGCTCGTTCAAATACTAATTCTGTGCGCTGGCACGTTTTAGGATAACAGAAAAGTAAAACCAAAACAACTAATAATTTAATAAACTAATGAAAACCTTTGATAGCTTTGTAGACCGCCACACAGGTCTAAACTCAAAAGATGATTTGCAGCAGATGCTTGCCACAATCGGTGTAGGCTCTGTTGAGGAGCTCTTGCAGCAGGTTATACCACAGAACATACGCCTAAAGAAGGCTCTCGACCTTCCCGAGGCAATGAGTGAGTATGAGTATGCTGCGCACATCGCAGAGCTTGCTGCCAAGAACCGCACCTACCGTTCATTCATCGGTATGGGCTACTATCCTAACGTGGTGCCCGCGGTTGTCTCACGCAATGTCTTTGAGAACCCAGCATGGTATACTTCATACACTCCATATCAGGCCGAGATCTCGCAGGGTCGTCTTGAGGCACTCCTCAACTACCAGACTGCCATCCTCTCCCTCACAGGCATGGAGGTGGCAAACTGCTCACTCTTGGATGAGGCTACAGCTACTGCCGAGGCTATGCTCATGATGTTCGCTATGCGTTCACGTGACGCTGTGAAGCAGGGTAAGAACCAGCTCTTCGTCGACGAGAATATCTTCCCACAGACCTTCGACG
>JAZLCL010000022.1:0-14260 GCA_045614205.1 Alistipes sp.
GCACCACTTTCTACTTCTCGGACTACCGCCAACTTAAAACTCATCGGATAGTCGCGTTGCGTATGCTTGACATACAAGCTTTTACTCTTTTCTTCCATAGCTTTACTTTTTATTGTGTAACGCTATTTCAGGACAGGACACATATTTATAAAAAATGGGACTGCCCAATATTGTAGGACAGCCCCCTCTTTAGTTCTATTTCTGCGATATTATCGAGGCCAGCCACCGCCGCCTGGCCAGCCACCGCCGCCACCACCTGGGCCACCGCCACCACTGTTACCAATAGATGTGACAACGCTTGATGGTGTGAATGTGGTGAGTGTTGTGCCGCCAGACCATGTGCCATCGTAGCACCAGCCCTGCCAGTTCTCTGTATAGTTGCTCGCTGAACCACCTGACGACACGGTGTATGTTGTACCGTTCTTAATATCTGGTGTTGAGAATAGCACAGTAGCACTCATGGTTATAGGCGACTCGTAGCTAAATAGCATGTTGTCAGATGGGTCGAGAAGCGCAAATCTCTGGCCTGTTGACACTGACGCCCCGCCATATACCACGGAGTACTGTGTGCTTGATGTTGAAGGCTTGCCCATTATGCCACCGCCGATGCCTATCACTGTGCCACCATGGATGAATAGCGACCTGTCGTTGTCTACGTCGATGCCGCCCTCTGGGTTGCCAGAACCGATGCCGATGAATACACCGCCATTAATTGTGATTGTGCCGTTTGAGTCGATACCGTCGTTGTTGGTTGCCATAGCATAAATCCTACCGCCGTTTACTATCATCGCCTTGCTGGCGTTGATGCCATCGTCGTATGAGTTGATGATGGTGTTGCCGCCATTGAAGGTGATGGTATCCTTACTCTCCAAACCCTCTGAACCCTCGCTTTTGCCAGTAACAGAGATGTTTATGTCGCCGTTGTTGATGGTGATGTTACCATCTGCGCGGATGCCCTTTGGTGAAGAAGTTAGCTGTGATGAGTATTTGTACTGGCCACCCGTTGTAGAGATGTTAGTAACGCCACCATCAAAGATGATATTTGCGTCAGCACTCAAACCCTTACCACCTGTTCCAGATGAGTTTAGGTTGAGTGTACCTCCCTTGATGTTGATGTTTGTGTCACTCTTTAGGCATGAAGCAGATGAGGTGTCTTTGCTGTCGCTGTCGTATGTGGCATTACCTGATGTTGTGATGTTGAGCTCGCCGCCAGTGATGACGATATCCATGTCGCACTTGATGCCCTTGCCGGCCGTAGCAGTAGCGTTTGCTGTGATGGCACCACCGCATATCTGCACGCCCATGTTGTCATCAGAGTCGCCCTTAACGTGTATGCAGTTCTTTGCAGCCTCTGTCACAACAACCGTTGAGCCTGGTCGCTGGTAATAGTAGCCATCTGTCACAATTCCATGCTTCATCTTACCAGCCACAACGAGGGTACCATTACCGCTTATGATCATGTGGCCCTCGGTGAAGAATGCACCCTTGCGATCCTCGTCAATAGCACCTGGTATAGTGTATATGTCGCTGCTGTATGTTGCGCAGTCGGTAAGGCGATTTGTTGTTCCCGCTGCGAGGTTCACATATACGCGCTTGCCCGCCTGCGAGTTGATTGCTGGGCCACGCTTCGAGGTGATGTCTACACCATAGAGTGATAGTCTGTACTTGTTGTTGCTGTAGACCTTAAGGCTACCATCTGTTGTCGAGCCTACGGCAACGACCTCTACGCCACTCACGCCTTTAGTACTCATGTCGAGGACTACGTGTGCACCCTCAACGTGTGCGATGATGTCACTATTACTGCTGCTAACTATTGCCTTTGTACCCTCGTAACAAACAACCACAAGGTTGGTGAATGTGTTGAGTTCGTGATATAGGTCCTTGTCGCTACCTACCATATCATTGCCACTGTCAGAGGCAGTGAGGCCTGACCATGGTGTGATAGAGTAGTCGGGCTCGGGATATGTGGCACCCTCGATAGTGGTGTTGCCATTGTTGTTGTCGTCGTTGGCATCATCATTACCGTTATTTTCCTCTTCCTCGCCGTTCTCTCCGTTCTCCTCTCCCTCTTCCTCGGTGTTGGAGTTTTCGGTGTTGTCTTCGTTGCCTGTCTCCTCGTCACCTTTTGGATCTTCAGTCTCCTCCTCATTGTCTGAAGGGGTCTCTGTAGGATCGTCTACAGGTGTGATAACAGAGATTTCGGCATCGCACGACGCAAAGTGTATGGCGCACAATATTGCTACAAGTAGCCTAAAAACATTATGTACTTTCATTGGGTATAATTGTGTTGAGTTTATCTAGACGTAAATACACTTATTTATGCATTATTCATTCGCAATACCCATGGGGATGTGTACTGCTGGCACATTGCGTAGGTGATCAAGGTGTAACATCTGGTCATCGAAGAAGATGTGTGGGCGCATGATCTCGAGCACTCTATCCTTTGATATGCCACCTAGGAAGAAGGCTTCGGTTACCTCAACACCCCAACTCTTAAGTGTGTTGACAACACGTTCGTGTGCTGGGGCATTACGTGCCGTAACGATAGATATCTTTATTTTACGATTGTAGTCTGCATCCTTGGCCATGCGCTCCATCTCGAGCTTCTGTAGGTTCGAGATCTTGATTAGAAGGTCGGCAAGTGGTCCTGGGTCGAGTGGCGACTTTGTTGTTGCCTCATGTGTGTGAAAGGCCTTAAGACCATGCTCCTGGAATATCTTTTCGCTATCGTCGTCGGCAATAACACCGTCAAAGTCGAATGCTATGCGTAGCTCCTTGTCTGTGGCGTCATCCATGACTACACTATCCAAAACTCTACCCGCGGCATATCCTGCGTCGCACGCATTCTTTACATCGCGTTCAGATGCTGAGAGAAATAGTGAGGCATTGAATGCGGGTAGGTATTTGTATGGCGATTCGCCAGAGAAGAATGAGGCACGCGATATGTCGAGTCCATAGTGCTTGATGGTGCGGAATACGCGAAGACCTGTCTCGGGTGAGTTGCGCGATAGGAGCACTACCTCTACTGGCTGCTCAACGGGGAATAGTTCGTTGAGACTCAATAGTCGCTTGACAAAGGGGAATGCAACGCCCTTACCAAGAGGTACATCTATATTCTGCTCCTGGTATAGTCTATACTCCTCGAGGCCCCTCTCGTTATATACCTTGTCCGACTCCGAGAGGTCGAATAACGCTGATGACGAGACCGCAACAACAAGTTTGTTCTCAATAGGAAATGCCATATGTATGTCAATGTTAGTACTATGAAAAAAGGTTGCCCAATTCTTACTCTTGGACAACCTTATCTATGGTTGAGCTACCGAGATTCGAACTCAGAATAACAGAACCAAAATCTGCTGTGTTACCGTTACACCATAGCTCAATCGTTGCTCGTAAGCGGTTGCAAATATAGTGTAAAGTTTTTAAATGGCAAAATTTTACATGCTCTTTATTGATCGTTATACTATCGTAAATATCTTTTTTTACAGCACCTAAATATCTTTCTTATGTATTCTTTCTCTAAACTCTACGGGCGTCTCTCCTGTCTCACTCTTGAATATACGTGTAAGGTGGTGAGGATACTTAAAACCGAGGTTGTAGGCTATCTCTGCAATGGTGCTATGGCTATATTGAAGTAGATGTCTAGCCTCGCGCATGATGATGCTACGTATGTACTTCTGTGCTGTTGTATTGCAACTCTTGCGTATTGCGTCACCGAGGTAGTTGGGCGATAGGTTGAGTTCCTGGGCGCATGATGCCACGGTAGGTATTGTCTTCTCGTTGCTGGCAGGCTGTAGCAGATAGTTGGCTAGTAGTTGGTTTAGGCGTAGTAGTATCTTTTCAGCGGATGTATTGTGCTCGTTGTAGTATTGTCTCTCGTAGTAACGCATGCTTATATTCAGAATCACGGAGATGCCTGCAGCGAGTATTCGTGTCGAAAATTTATCATGATCGTTAGCTAACTCCTGAAGTATACTGCGCATAGAGTTTTGTATCATAACCCTCTCTTCGTTGTTCAGGTATATGATATTATGCTGCGGATTGCGAAAGAATGGATATTCGTGTAGCCAGCTTGCCAGCAACGTATTTTTTATAATCTCGGGGTCAAATATGAGTAACCATCCGTTGTGTGGTTTCAGGATGGTGCCGCCATACTGCTGCTTCTCGCATGGTGGCTGAAAGTATAGATGTGCCGATGGTCCACCATCGGTTACATCGTCATACCAATGCAACATTATGGTATATACACCAATATTATGAGGTACTAAACGGCCACTATCAATCTTTGAAAAATCAATGATATTGACGTATGGATGGCGTGTCTCGACTCCTAAAAAATTATTACACGACTCAACATCGTGCAACACCTTTATCTCTCTATTCTCTGCCATAGCCTCATCGCATTTTTATACATATGCAACCTCTAAAAGATGCATAAGGAGGCTGCATATGTAATATTGGTTATACATTCGGTGGTATGTGTATTGTGTAGTAGACCTTTAATATCTACTTTTGTACCATCGAATTTTGCCGGTGTGTATGTCGATCAATCCGTGTTGATGAGGCTTTCATTTGGGTATTGGTTGATCTGACTATGGGGGACACACCGGCTTTTTTGTCTCTATATCTATAACTTGCTCAAGAACTTCTCTCTGTTTACAACATAGCGAATGTGCTCACCCTCGCCGATGAGTGTGTCACCGTCGTATGCTGAAATCTTAAATGTGAGTTTACGCCCCTCAATCTCTGTGAGTTCTGCAATAGCGCTAATGGTATTACCAATCTTTGATGGCTTTAGGTGTGATGTAGAAATCATCGATCCCACGGTAGTCTCTCCATCCTCAATCTTGAGTGCTACGGCCAACATCGCCGCATTCTCCATGAGGGCAACCATCGCTGGTGTTGCAAGTACTGCCATATCGCCAGAACCGATAAACTCTGCTGTGTTACCATCCATCACGCGCATCACGCTTTGGTGCTTAAGTCCAATCTCTAACATATCTGAAAAAATTAGTTATAACATATACAAAGATAACAAAAAATTGGTTAATAGACAACTTTACAAACTATATTTTCGTTATATTTGTGCTATGAAACGATGCTGGCTGATATCTTTTTTTATCCTTGTGCTACTTTTTGTTGTTGGTAGTGCCAATGAGCCTATCTCGGCACAGCGCTATAGGCAGCATCGCGGCATACGTAGCATACGTAGGGGTGTTGATGCTACGGGCGATTCAATACTATATATCACCATTCTCGATGTGAATATCTTCCATCGTATGCGAGACTTGAAGGAGTACGAACGTATGGTGCGCGCTGTGAAGAAGGTATATCCTCTGGCGGTGGAGGCAGCAAAGCGCATGGAGAACCTTGACGAGGAGCTTGCAAAGTACGATAAGCGTAAGGATCGTAAGGCCTATACTCGTGCTATAGAGGATGCTCTCAAGGAGGAGATATCGCCCATGCTGTGGAAGATGACACGCTACGAGGGTAAGATACTACTCAAGCTCGTAGACCGCGAAACACACCATACGGTATTTGGAATAATCAAGGATTTCCGTTCTGGATTTACCGCTGGCTTCTACCAGATGTTGGCGCAACTATTTGGCAATAACCTTAAACTCGAGTACGATCCCGAGGGCGAGGATGCCATGCTCGAGCAGATAGTCAAATACTATAAAGCGGGATTATTGTAGTATCTGGCTGCCGAGTGTTGTTCTTAAGAGAAACTTTTGTATCTTTGCATGATGATTGATCGCGAAACCATAGACCGAATATTTGCTGCTGCCAATATCATAGATATTGTTGGCGACTATGTCACACTCCGTCGTAAGGGTGTGAACTACGAGGCGTGCTGTCCTTTTCACAATGAGAAGACGCCATCGTTTAAGGTGTCGCCAGCACGTGGTATCTACAAGTGTTTTGGCTGCGGCAAGAGTGGTAATGTCATCGGTTTTGTGATGGAGGCCGAAGGTGCTACATATCCCGAGGCGCTACGCATATTAGCAAAGCGCTATGGTATAGAGGTGCGCGAGGAGGCGATGACAGAGGAGGATATAGAACGTAATAACAACCGCGAGAGTATGTTCATGCTTAACTCGTGGGCTGCGGAGTACTTCCAGCGTTATATGTTCTCGGAGGATGAGGGCCGCAGTGTGGGTCTTACGTACTTCTCTGCGATGCGTGGCTTCTCGGATGCTACGATACGTAAGTTCGGTCTCGGCTTCTGTCCTTCATCGGCAGACCGCTTCACAAAGGATGCCATAGCAGCAGGTTATAAGGAGGAGTTCCTACTATCTACAGGTCTTACCTTCAAGCGCGAGAGTGATGGTGCGCTACGCGATAGGTTCTACGACCGCGTGATATTCCCTATACACAACGTGTCGGGTCGTGTTGTGGGTTTTGGTGGTCGTACCCTGCGTACAGACAAGAAAGTTGCCAAGTATCAGAACTCGCCAGAGAGTGATATATACAATAAGCGCCGTGAGCTATATGGCTTCTACTTCGCAAAGAAGGCTATACAGCAACACGATAATGCAATTCTTGTTGAGGGATATGCCGATGTGATATCTATGCACCAGGCGGGCATCGAGAATGTCGTTGCTTCGTCGGGTACGTCGCTTACCGAGGAGCAGATACGCCTCATAAGTCGCTTTACGCGCAATATGACGCTGATGTTTGACGGTGACCCTGCGGGTGTGAAAGCGGCAATGCGAGGTGTAGACCTTGTTCTCAAGGAGGATATGAATGTGCGCATCGTGCTTCTACCGGAGGAGCATGATCCCGATACCTTTGCACGAGAGCATACCACAGAGGAGTTGCGTGAGTATATAGAGACTAGTGCACAGGACTTCTTGGCATTCAAGGCGCGATTGTTGCTCGGTGAGGCTACTAATGACCCGATGAAGCGCACAGAGGCAATCAATGATATGGTACGCACCATAGCCCTAATACCCAACGACATAAAGCGTTCGGAGTATTCGCGCTATTGTGCAGATATTATGAATGTCGATCAGCAGACACTAGCTGTGGCTGTTGCGCGTGAGATGGATGGTGTGAAGGGTGATAGCGAGGCTCAAAATTTCTTGCGCCATCAGCAACTTATAGAACGTCGTCAGGCAACATCCTCGTCGCTATATGTAGAGAAGCCAAAGACGGAAGATCATGCGCCCGTGTCGCTTACTGTGGGTACGACACTTGAGACGTTGGAACGTGAGCTCACGAAGTATCTGCTTAAGTATGGACACTACAACTTCACCGTAGTGGAGGATCGTGAGTCGCTGACATTCAACGTAGCACGTTATATATTCGACGAACTTGATGCCGATAACCTTGCCTTCGACATCCCTACATACCGCACCATTGTGGAGTGTTATCGCCAGGAGTGGATTCGTTTGGGTGATGGTGAGGAGGTGCCCACGCACGTCTTTGTTGGTCATTACGACCAGAGGGTAAGTAGCGAGAGTATCAATCTGCTTACGTCGGATGATAACTATGTCATTAGCAAGATATGGGAGCAGAAGGATGTGCATATCGAGAGTGTTGAGGAGCAGTTGTCGCAGGGTGTTCCAAAGGCAATGGTCTTGTATAAATGGCGCACGTTAGATAAGCGTATCGCAGAGGTTAGGGCGAGCCTTGCTGCGGGTGACGACTCGCCAGAGTTGCTCTCGTTGCTAACAAAGTACACGGCGGCACGTCTGGCCATAGCCAAGACCGTAGGTCGACTTATATAGTGCAATTGTTGGTGGTGACAAAAAGAGGGTGGAGCTCGGGGCGTCGACGTATCACTACGCCAACAGTGTGCAAACAGAAAATAAACTTAAAAGATGTGTAAAACATATCAAAGATAAAAGAATTAGTTACCTTTAACCGAGTCCACCCACATCGAAGTGTGGCAAATCGCGTGCCGCAGAGTGTGTGGGGAGCAAAAAGTGGGGTAGGTGGAGAGTAAATATAGTGTTTGTTATGGCAGACTATAAAAATGTAAATATACGTAATAAGCGTGCGACGTTCGACTACGAGATTATCGAGGAGTATATCGCGGGCATTGTGCTCGTGGGTACCGAGATCAAGTCGTTGCGTCTGGGTAAGGCGTCGTTGGTAGACTCGTACTGCTACTTCGAACGTAATGAGCTGTGGATTCGTAATGTCAACATTGCCGAGTACACTTGGGGTACGTGTAATAACCATGTGCCCAAGCGTGATCGTAAGCTTCTGCTCAACCGTAAGGAGTTGAATAAGTTGCAGCGTTCGTTGCAGGATAGAGGCCTAACTGTTGTAGGCTTGCGCATCTTCCTTAATGACCGAGGACTGGCAAAGGTGGCTATAGGTCTTGCGCGTGGTCGTAAGTCGTACGACAAGCGCGAGTATATCAAGAGTAACGATGCGAAGCGCGAGATGGATAAGGCGATGAAGGATAGTCGTAGATAATAATGTAAATGATATATGGCACTTATTTTATCGATAGAGACAGGAACTGATATATGCTCTGTGGCGTTGGCCAACGATGGCGAGCTTATGGCTCTCCGTGAGAGTGATGAGGGTCGTGACCATGCCAAAAAGGTGGCGTTGTTCGTCGACGAGCTGCTCCGAGAGACAGGCGTGCAGCCCTCCGACCTCGATGCTATAGCTGTGGGTAAGGGCCCTGGCTCGTATACAGGTTTGCGCATCGGTGTATCCTTTGCCAAGGGTATGTGCTATGCGCTCAACATCCCACTCATCTCTGTGGGCTCGTTGGATGCACTTACGGAGGTGGCACGTGAGGACTTTGATGCTGGTATCATCGATGTTGAGGATGTGGAGTGGACAATGTCGCACCTATGTCCTATGGTCGATGCACGACGCATGGAGGTCTATGCCCAGGTATTCGATGCTTCGTGCGTTGCGCAGTCGGAGGTTGTTGCCGAGGTGGTTACGGAGGATAGTTTTGCAGAGTGGCGTAAGATGGGTAAGTTCGTTATCTTTGGCAATGGAGCTGCAAAGTGCACAGAGGTACTCACAGATGCTGTATGTGTTAGTGTCTCGCCTTCGGCACGTGGCATCGTGCGTCTTGCCGAGGAGGCCTTCAATGCTGGTCGTTTTGAGGACCTCGCATACTTCGAGCCTTTCTACCTCAAGGAGTTCTTGGTGATACCATCAAAGAAGAAGCTGTTGTAGGCAGCATTCGTGTTAAATGAAAAATCCTCTTGGGTATTAACTCAAGAGGATTTTTGCTTGCTTACGTGCGGCATCTGTTATCTCGCTGCCCGAGAGCATCTTTGCAATCTCGTCGACACGTTCACTCTTTGCCAGACGTCGTATGTTGGTACGTCCATCGGTCTTGTATACTACAAAGTGAGAACCACTTTTCGATGCTACCTGTGGTAGGTGTGTGATATCAATAATTTGCATCGACTTGGCAAGGTGTGCTATGATGTCACCCATGGCATCGGCAATACGTCCCGATACGCCTGTGTCAATCTCGTCGAATATCACCGTAGGGAGCATGCGTCTCTCTGCTAGCAATGACTTGATGGCGAGCATAATGCGTGAAAGCTCACCACCAGAGGCTATACGTTCCACATTGCCTGGCTTCGTGGTACGGTTGGCTGTAAAGAGGTATGCGATGCTATCCCTGCCCAGTGGTGTGAAGGCTGCTGCCTCCGATATCTCTACCACGAACTGTGCATCCTCCATGCCGAGCATACGTAGCGTTGTTACCACTCTCTCCTCGAGGATCTTCGCTGCCTCGCGGCGTGATGCTGTGACTATGTCTGCTGCTTTACGACACTCTGCCTCTGCCGCTGTAATGCGCGCTTCGAGCTCCTTGAGGGCAGCGTCGCTATTGTCGATTGTAGCGAGGCGTGCCTCGAAGGCTGCTGCCTTATGCAGTAGATCATCGTATGACTCCGCACGATGCTTCATCTCGAGGGAGTATATAGTGTTAAGCCTGTCGCTTAACCTCTGCAGCTTCTCGGGGTCGGCATCTATGCGTTCTGCCTCATCACCCGCCGTAGCACTTATATCCTTAAGCTCCGCTGCTACCGACTTGAGACGTTCGGCTATAGATAGACCCTCGGGGTACTTCTCGCCTATATTCTCGAGGTCGCGCTGTGAACGTGTGATGCCAACAATTGCTCCAAGCTCCTCATCGTCAAGGGTATTGCGCAATGCTGTCAGTGCCTCACCAATACGGTCGGCACTCTCAAGTGTAGCGAGCATCTGCTCTGTCTCTGCCTGCTCACCCTCCTTGAGCTTTGCTGCACGAAACTCCTCGACGGTATATCGCAACCACTCCTCATCCTTACGTGCTGCCTCCATATCTGCTGCCATGGTGCGGTACTCCGCCTTGAGGTTACTCAATAAGTTAAGCTGCGCCTTATACGTGCCTAACTCTGTGTCGTTGGCAGCAAGGGTGTCGAGTGTTGTCGTGCGGAACTCCTCTGAGGCGAGGATGAGGTTTTGGTGTTGTGAGTGTATATCCACAAGGTGTGCACCCAGCTCCTTGAGTGTTGCGAGTTGTACGGGCATGTCGCCTACAAAGGCACGACTCTTGCCTGCTGGGGTGATGATACGTCTAATGGTTATCTCATCCTCATAGTCCAGGTCATTGCTCTCAAACAAAGGCTCAAGGCCACGACCACGGATGTTGAATGTAGCCTCGACGATGCAGTTGCGTTCGAGGTCTTTGGTCGCCTGACCTTCATTCTTGGCACCCAGGAGTAGTCCGAGGGCACCGAGAAGTATCGACTTACCAGCACCTGTCTCACCAGTGATGATGTTCAGATGGTCGTCCCACTCAACGTGCAATGAGTCGATGAGTGCATAGTTCTCTATTGTCAGGCACTTAAGCATATGCTGTCTACTTACTTATCTTTTCAATCTTATCAACGATTATGGCGGCCACCTCGCGCTTCGACATCAAGGGGTGCTCCTCATGACCATCGCGGTCTATGAGTGTCACCTTATTGGTGTCGCCACGGAAGCCTGCACCAGTATCTTGCAACGAGTTGAGCACCACGAAGTCGAAATTCTTGCGCTGCAACTTACCCTCTGCATTTGCCTCCTCGTTGTCAGTCTCGAGAGCAAAGCCTACAAGTGTGCGACAACCCTTCGTTGCACCAAGCTCCTTTGCTATATCCTTTGTGCGGCGTAGTGCTATGGACATATCGTCATCACTCTTCTTTAGCTTGTGGTCAGCTACACTCATCGGTGTGTAGTCGGCCACTGCTGCACACATTACGCCACCATCGGCCATCTGCCAAGCCTCCACTGCGGCATTATACATATCCTCGGCAGTGAGGACATCTATGCGCTGCACGCCTGTGGGTGTTGGTAGGGTAGTACGACCGCTTATGAGCTTAACCTCGGCGCCGCGCTGTGCCAACTCCTCGGCAATGGCATATCCCATCTTACCTGTAGAGTGGTTGGTGATGTAGCGCACTGGGTCGATAGGCTCTATTGTGGCTCCTGCGGTGACGATATATCGCTTGCCAGCGAGGCTCTTGTTGCACTCCTTGGCAAAGATAGCCTTCACCTGCTCGACAATCTCCTCGGGCTCGGCCATACGGCCCTTGCCAATGAGACCACTTGCCAACTCACCAGCACCCGGCTCTATAACCTCGACACCGCGTTCGCGCAGTGTCTGAAGGTTATTCTGTGTGGTGATATGGGCATACATGTCGAGGTCCATGGCTGGTGCCACGGCAACCTTTGAACGTGCCGAGAGGTATGTTGTTAGAAGAAGGTTGTCGGCGACGCCTGTAGTCATCTTCGCCAGCGTGTTTGCTGTGGCTGGTGCTATGAGGAGCATGTCTGCCCACTCGCCAAGCGACACATGCGAGTTCCACTCGCCATTCTCTGGGTTAAAGAACTCAACGAGGATGGGGTGTTTCGAGAGTGTTGCCATGGTGAGGGGTGTTATGAACTGCTTTGCCAGTGGTGTCATGATGACACGTACCTCGGCACCCTCCTTCACTAAAATACGGCAAAGCATAGCTGCCTTGTACGCCGCTATGCTACCTGTTATGCCGAGTATAATATGCTTACCCTTGAGCATAATCTACCTTATTTACCTGTTTCGTCTACTCCTTATCGCCGTGACGGAAGTATACCTCACCATCGAGGAACTCCTCTGTAGCGATGATTGCTGGCTTTGGCAGACGTTCGTAGTAACGAGATATCTCAATCTGCTCACGGTTCTCGAATGTCTCCTCTACAGAGCTATCTGTTGGTGCCGAGAAGTCAGCGAGTTTACGGTTAAGTTCTGTCTTAAGCTCTGCTGCAATCTGGTTAGCACGACGTGCAATGATGTTGATGCTCTCGTATATGTTACCTGTTGGGGTGTCGAGATCAACCAACTTACGAGTGATTGTGTTGCTGGGGACGTTCTTCTTAATTTCCATAACTATATTGTTTATTTCGTATTTTTCTTATAATCCATCCTCTGTTCGGCGGTTCTTGTCTATGAAGTTTCGCGCATCTCTTGCCATACGTTCCAACTCACGTAGACGCTTCGACTCGGGATATTCGGCGAGGTATGAGTAGTAGTGGTCGAGCATGGCGATGTACCTATCCAGCTGCTTTGACTCTACAGAGTTTTCCGCAAGACGATATGCCGACACGGTGATGTAGTACATTATATCCTCGATGTATGGCGAGTCGGGATAGTTCTTCATCGCATTCTTGAAAGCTACAATTGCCGCCTTGTATCTGCCTATCTTGTAGTATGTGTAGGCATTAAGATAACTCTTCTCCATGAGTCTGTTCGAAAGCGTTGTTAGCATCTCGTTGAAAGCATCAATATCTTTCGACTCGGGGTATCGCGACATGAACTCAGTGATGGCGATGATGGCCTGTGTTGTTACCGTCTGGTCACGTTCTGGCGATGGCGACATATAGTAGTAGCATAGCGCATACATTCCCTCGGCATCCTCGATGAATGGGCTACGACCAAACTTACGACGGTAGTCGTCAAGGAGGGTTGCCGCCTCATCCCAGTTGTGTGTCTTGAACTTACAACGAGCATTGTAGAATGAGATGGTATCCTCACGTGGTGTACCCATGTATATATGTTTGCATGCCTCGAATAGTGACGATGCCTTGTCCCACTTTTCATTGTCATAAAGCATTAGTGCCTGCTGATATGCAAACTCTGGGTCACCAGATTTGATGGCATTGTTCACTACGCTACACGACACTATGGCCACTGCAATGACCACGGTAGAGAGTATGTATGCAAAAATACGCTTCATTCGTCTATATCTTTCTTGCGCTTATGTGTATAAGCGCACAAAGTTACACAATATTTTTGAATAAACGAACATAAAATCAAAATTATTGCGTATGCTTTGCTTTTGAGGGCGCTTCGCTTGGGAGGCGCTTCGCTTGATGTTATTTGGCGCTAATCTATGAAGCAAGCTTGCTTGCGCCCTTTTAAGAGAGCATTGCTCTCGCCCTTAAAGCACCGTAGGTGCGCCCTTATAAGCGCAGCGCCCTAAAGTATTGCAACACTTTATCCTGCGAACACCCTAAAAGATTACTCTATCTTACGTTTCGTTCTTTTAGTCTTTCACGTGTGAGTCTCTCTCTGAAACCACCATTCCTTTTAAAGTACTCTCCTCTATTTTGGATATATCTATATAACAGTTTTTCAGCACTTTTAATAATTATTATGGCCATGTTTGCTATCGCCTCATCATTCCGTGTCTGTGCGATTTTTAGATATGTATCACTATCATTGTTCTCTTTGTCGAGCCTTATCATTGCTCTCTCCTCATCGCTACCATTCTCCCACCTTTTAAGGTTTCTTGTTCGAATATAGTCTTCGTAGTCCTCAAGTAGCTCCATAAGGCTTCCGCGTGCAACATTTAGCAGCTTAATACACATCTCCACCGATGTTGCACCATCAACGTATCCCTCTACTATATTCTGTTTTCCGGAACGTGCAGCTTGTATCATTTGGTCGTAAGTGCGATCTCTCTTATCAATGTATCTTGTGCAGAATAGAAATGTTAAATCGTATATAGTCACTGCTTTTTTGTAGAAAAGCATGTGTTTATATCCCATGCTTCGTGCTACTAAATTATTGCTATCTCTTACCATAGTGCTCTATTTTTACAAATATAACTTTTTGTGGTTTCCTATGCAAACTTTTGAGTGCTTTTTTGTTGTTTTGGGGCGCTTCGCTTAAGAGGGCGCTTTGCTTTGAGGGCGCTTCGCTTTGGGGGCGCTTCGCTTTGGGGGCGCTTTGCTTTTGGGGGCGCTTTGCTTTTGGGGGCGC
>JAZLCL010000023.1:0-4211 GCA_045614205.1 Alistipes sp.
TAGAACATACCCAATATATGTTCACTATCAACGATATACTTTACGAGGATAACCACATAATCGTCGTAAACAAGCACGTGGGCGACCTTGTGCAGAGTGACCCTGATGGCACAGAGGCCATAGAGGATCAGATAAAGGCGATGATAAAGATTCGCGACCACAAGCCCGGCGCCGTATACCTCGGCGTGGTACACCGCATAGACCGCCCCGTAAGTGGTGCTGTAGTGTTTGCCAAGACATCAAAGGCGCTAACACGCCTCAACGAGATGATACGTTCGGGACAGATAAAGAAGAGCTACTGGGCAATAACAGAGAGCCGCCCAGCAGAGGAGGAGGGATCGCTACGCCACTGGATAGTGCGCAACCCCAAGACAAATCGTTCGCACGCACACCAGCGACCAAAGGGCGACGGTAAGGAGGCACTCCTTGACTACCGCGTGCTCGGAGCATCGACAAACTACACCCTCGTGGAGGTAGACCTCAAGACGGGTCGTCACCACCAAATACGTGCACAGCTATCGGCGATTGGCTGCTCGATAAAGGGCGACCTGAAGTATGGCGCGAAGCGTTCTAATAAGGATGGCGGCATATCGCTACACTCACGTCGCGTGGAGTTCCGACACCCCGTAGGCGGCAAGCCAATATCTATAACAGCCCCCACACCCAAGAGTGATAACCTCTGGGCATTCTTTGAGGAGGCACAGCAATAGTCTACGATGCGACTACTCATACAACGTGTCACCGAGGCACGCTGCCACATAGGTGGCCAGGTATATAGCCACATAGGCAAGGGGCTTGTGGTGCTCGTGGGCATAGGCCATGACGAGACACCCGAGGACCTCGCATGGCTAACAAAGAAGCTCGTGCAGTTGCGCATCTTCGACGATGAGGCGGGCGTGATGAACCGTTCGGTGATGGATATCGAGGGCGAGATAATGATCGTGAGTCAGTTTACACTGCACGCCATGACAAAGAAGGGCAACCGCCCATCGTGGATAAACGCCGCACCCGAGGCTATATCGAAGCCACTATACGAGGAGTTTGTGGCCATGGTGGAGAGTGCCATAGGCCATAAGGTGGCAACAGGAAGCTTTGGCGCCGACATGAAGATAGAACTAACAAACGATGGTCCTGTGACAATTTGGATCGATTCAAAGAGTAGAGAATAGAGAGATATATGAAACGAATACTTACATTAGTTGCTGCGTTAGCCATCGCAGTGATAGGTTTTGTGGGCTGCGAGAAGGAGACCCCCTTCATCTGCAGCGTCGTGGAGAGCAATGCCACAAGCATCACAGCCACAAGTGTGACAATAGAGGCGACAATAAACGCCTCTGACTTCGGCGCAATAAAGCGCATTGGAGTATTATTGAGCTTATCAGGATCGGATAAGCAGCAGCTACACGATGCACCCCTCGGTCGCATAATAGAGGTCACTATCGAGAATCTTAAGCCATCGACAAGTTACGCCTACAGCATCTTAATCATGACCGAAGACGACAGCTGGCAGCTCAAGGGCGACACATTCAAAACACTGGCCAACGGTGAGATCCCCAACCCAGAACCAGACCCAGAACCAAATCCCGAACCCGACCCAGAGCCAGACCCAGAGCCAGAGCCAAATCCCGAGCCTGACCCAGAACCCGACCCAGAGCCCGACCCAGAGCCAACACCCGACCCATCGAAGGGCAGCACCTATCGTACAGGATGGTTTGAGTTACCACTGGAGATGGATAGCAATGGTGACGGCAGGGATGATGTGAACACATCGTACTACTATGCACACCACCTATGTGCTGGCGGCGAGAAGAACGCACAGCGCAACGGCGCAGCACGCAACTACACCGTATGCTTCTCCGCCGACCACCACTGCCCAATGTGGGTAGCGGCACCACGCCACTCATCATACGAGTCGGGAGCAAGTCGCACGGATGCCTACGCACAAGATCCACAGATACCATCAAACATCCAGTACTCGAGCAAGAGTACGGGTGGCGGATGTAACAAGGGTCATATGCTGGGCTCGGCAGATCGCCTCTCAACAACAGCAACAAACAAGCAGGTATTCTACTACTCGAACATAGCACCACAGTACTCCGACACCTTCAACACGGGTGGTGGTGCGTGGAACAACCTTGAGGACCACATCGACGATCTGGTATGTCGTGACACGCTATACACCGTCATAGGCTGCTACTTCGACACATACACCGACAAGTATGGCAACACGGGCAGACCTGCAAAGATATCATTCGGTGGTCGCACAGACGTATCACGTCCAACGATGTTCTACTACGCCCTACTGCGCACCAAGAGTGGCTCATCGGGCAAGTCAGTTAAGGATTGCTCGGCATCGGAGCTTCAGTGTGCTGCATTTGTGATATGCCACGAGCAGGATAAGGGTCACAAGCCACAGGTGAAGGATATCATCTCCATAGAGGAGCTGGAACGCCTCACAGGCTTCACCTACTTCGACAATGTGCCCAACGCACCCAAGGGCACGGTAAACACTAACGACTGGTTATAACAGAGAGATTATGCTTATAGCACTACAGAAACGTCGCGAGAACATCGCAGAGTACATACTCTACATATGGCAGGTAGAGGACCTACTACGCGCCATGCAGTTCAGCCCCGAGGCTATATACTCGACACTTGTGGCCAAGACCGAGGGTACAGACGAGCAGCAGAAAGAGAATATATTTAACTGGTACATGCAGATTGTGGACCTGCTACGCAAGGAGGGCAAGGAGAGCAAGGGTCATATAGACCACACGCTACACCTCATTGCCGACCTCCACAACCTACACCTACAGCTCATGGAGCTGCCCATAGGTGAGCACTACCGCACCACATACGCTGCACTTGCTGCCGAGCTACCACGCCTACGCACAATCCTCGACAACGACGACATCAGCGACACCGAGCTATGCTTCCGCGCCCTCTATGCAGCACTTCTCTACCGCATAAAGGGTGGGGGTGAGAGAGCCATAGAGGATACGCTGGCCGTTATATCGCCATCCATAGGCGAGCTTGCGGCGATACACGGCAAGGTGGAACGTGGCGAGATAAACCTCTTCGAGGAGTAGGCCACAGCATAACAGATGAACCGCTTATAATATATATAATATGAAGAGACTACTATACCTATTGGCTGCAGCACTCATGTTTGTTGGCTGCGGCGTGTCAGAGATTGCAACAGAGACCGAGAATCGCCTGACAGAGATTGAGACGGCAGTTGACAACAACGACGTAGAGACAGCAGCGATGCTCTTGGAGGATATGGAGAGATGGGTAGGCACACTATCTGAGACCGACCGCATGATTGTTGCAGCAACCATTGCCACAAAACAAGAGTGGGCAGATGAGATAGAACGTAAGTATCAGGACCTGGAGTCAACAGCACACTACAGCACACCATCACGTAAGTATGCCGACACCCTATCACTACCCCACGACATAGACGGTTACTTCGACATGGAGGAGGCGATAGAGGCGGCGCAGTATCAGGGTAAACCTATACTCGTATACATCACGGCTCACGCCTGCAACAATAGCCGCGACATGGAGTCATGCGTGCTGGGCGACGAGAGAGTACTGGAGATGCTACACGACAGCTTTGTGGTGTGCGCACTATATGTCGACGACAGCACAGAGGTTGACGGTACACGCCTTGGCCGTAAGAACTTCCAGTATGCAAGCACCAACTGGGGAGTGAATGTCACACCATCGTTTGTGATCCTCGGCGCAGAGAACTACACTATCGTGGGTGACCCATACCCCTACAATAGCGACATTGAGGCATTCATCGAGTTCCTAAACACAGCACTTTAGCACCTTCAAGGAGCTAAACGACGCACCATAATGACTTTTCAGAGGTCATACAAACCACTAAAAGAGCATAATAAGAGGTGTAAAACAAATATTTTCAGTGAAAAGTTTGCAATTAAAAAAAAAGGTTGTACCTTTGCACCTCGCAAAAGAAGCGTTAAACGGAACAAAAACAATAAAAAACAGATACAACTATGGCAATGAAAAGAACTTACCAGCCATCTCGTCGCAAGAGAATTAACAAGCACGGTTTCCGTCAGAGAATGGCTACTGCCAATGGCCGTAAGGTATTGGCTGCACGTCGCGCTAAGGGTCGCAAGAAGTTGACCGTATCAGACGAGGCAACATTCAAGTACAACTAATCGAGAGCCATAGGCACT
>JAZLCL010000024.1:0-9112 GCA_045614205.1 Alistipes sp.
AATAGATTAACCATTAACCTCAACCTTTATCTTATCCACCCTGCGACCATCCATCGTGGCTATGAAGAACTTCACGCCATGCGACTCGAGCTCGTCACCACGGCGTGGCAAGTCGCGCTTGAGCTCCATCATAAGGCCCGCAAGGGTCTCGGCATGTCCCTCGACATCGGCGAAGGCATCATCCTCGAAGCCTATGGCACGCACGAACTCACCGATGTGTATCTTGGCATCGAAGATGTAGGTGTGCTCACCTATCTTCTCGTATAACTTCTCCTCGTCGTCGTCACTCTCGTCGGTAATCTCTCCCACAACCTGCTCGAGGATATCCTCCAGCGACACAAGTCCCTGTGTTGCGCCATACTCATCCACGACGATAGCTATATGTATCTTCTTTGTCTGAAACTCCTTCAGCAGGTCGTCAATCATCATATGCTCGGGCACGAAGTATGGCTTGCGCAGCAGTGTCTGCCATGCGAAGTCGTTCTCCTTGCCTATGTGTGGCAGCAGATCCTTGACATATAGTATGCCACGCACATCATCCAGGTCGTCGCCATAGATGGGTATGCGCGAGTAACCAGTCTCGACAATTGTCTTGCGCACCTCATCGTATCCCGCATCATACTCGAGACCTATGATGTCGACACGCGAGTGCATGATCTCGACAACCTCTGTCTGGCCTATTGACACGATGCCCGAGAGCATCTTCTGCTCCTCCTCTGAGCCTGTCTCGGCGATGTCCACAGCGTCGGCGAGCTCCTCGATAGATATCTCGGTGCCACGTGTCGCAAAGCGGCTTACGCGGCTCGAGGTGCGCATGAGGATGAAGGCAAGAGGGTATACAAGCCAGTTTGCTGCCTTCAGCGGTAGCGATAGTAGGCGTGTCATGCGCACAGGGTTTGTCTGTGAGAATACCTTGGGCATGATCTCGCCAAAGAGCAGCAGTAGGAAGGTGATGACGACGGTGTTGAAGACAAACTCCCACACGCCCGTGAAGCTGAAGATGTTGTCTATGAGCTGTGTGGTGACGATGACAAGGCAGATGTTGACCATGTTGTTCACCACGAGTATCGTCGCCAGGAGCCTATCACGGTTCTCGAGTAGCCCGACGACACGTCGTGAGGAGCTGTCGTCTTTATCCTCGAGCTCCTGTATGTCGTTGTGCGTAAGCGAGAAGAAGGCAACCTCGGAGCCCGATGCCATCGCTGACATCACGAGCAGCACAAGGGCGCCTATGCCGTACCACAGCGTAGCACCTACCTCTATACCCTCCTTTATCGTTATAGCATCCATCGTCTGTGGCTACTAAAATATTAGGCGGCCGTTGTTGTCCTCTGTGGCGTAGTCGTCCTTCGCCTCACGTGAGCCTGTCTGGAATACTGTCTGTGGCAACGACTCTGTCTCGTCGCCGAAGGTTGTTCTACGACGCACATATGCTGGCTCACGCTTCTGCAGGCCGATAATCTTATATCTATCCTGCTGTGGTGTGATTGTCACAGCCTCACGTGGCTGGAACCTCTCCACACGTGGCTCTATTGTAGGCTTCTCCACTACCATCTCCTTTGGCTTCTCGGGGGCCTTGAATATATCCTCGGGGTCCGATTCTATATACTGTGTCTGTATCGTGAGGTCCTTGCCATCCTTGAAGCGTGTTGCCACAACCACAAGCTCGAGCTCGTCATCCTCGAGGGTGCTCTTCTCGCTGGCACCCCAGATTATGTCGGCAGCGTGTGTTATGCCATCCTCGTCCTCGTAGCTTGCGCGCTTCTGTATGTACTCCATCGCCACGGTGATGTCGTCCTGTGTGAGGAGGTTGATGTCCGACACGGCGAAGCTCAAGAGAATCTCCTTGGCACCCGAGATATGGTTGTCGTCGAGCAACGACGATGAGAGGGCACCCTCGGCAGCCTCCAGGGCGCGGTTCTCGCCAGTACCCTTGACCACCGACATATGCGCACGACCACTGCCACGCATAACCTTCTCAACATCGGCAAAGTCGACACGCACGAGTGCAAACTCCACGGTTATGAGCTCTGCGATACCCTTTGTTGCCATGCCTAGCACGTCATCGGCCTTGCCAAAGGCATCCTTAAGAGGTAGCTTACCGTACATCTGGCGTAGGCGTTCGTTGTCTATGACGAGCAACGAGTCGACATGCTTGTTAAGCTCGTTGAGACCATCCACGGCGTTGTTGTGACGACCGGGACCCTCCATCTTGAAGGGCATTGTCACCACCGCCACGGTGAGTATGCCGAGCTCGTGTGCCATCTTGGCGATGACGGGCGAGGCACCAGTACCAGTACCACCACCCATACCTGCGGCTATGAAGAGCATCTTAACGCCCGATGTCTCGAGGAGGCTGCGCAGCTGCTCCTCGCTTGCCATGGCGAGCTCACGGCCCTTGGTAGGGTCGTTACCAGCGCCGAGACCTGGGCCGAGCTGTATCTTGTTTGCTACGTTGCAGTTGTTAAGCGCCTTGGCATCGGTGTTACACACCACGAAGTTTACGCCCGTGATACCCAACTTCTGCATGTGGTTGACAGCATTACCGCCGGCGCCACCGACGCCGATAACCATGATTATCGACTCGCTGTCAAGCTCTATGTTTGAGATGTTGTCACCAGCGATGGCTGTGACCAACTCATCTGTATTACTCATATACTCCATAATCCTCTACTCCTTGTTTTATTAGATGTCATGCTCCTCATCCTCGCCAGCGAATGTGTTGCCGAGGTTCTCAATCTTACGACGTAGCCAGCCCATGATCTTGCCATTCTGCTTGCCATCGTCAACCTTTATCTCTTCGGGCTTCACGGCCTCGGGTGTCGCAGGCTCAATCTTTATGCCTCCCTCTGCCGCAGCTCGCTTAGGCTCATCCGTTCTCTTTGGCTCCTCCGCAACCTTTGTCACCTGCTCTGTGTGTGCTGCGGGCGTTGTGCGCTGCTCGTGCTGTGGCTCACGCACCATACGCACATGCTGTGTCTGCTGTGGTCTCTCCACCTCTGCGGCACGTGGCGCAACAGCTATTGCGCAGCTGCCATGCTTCGCACCGTAGAGGAGCAACGATGCCACGGTGGCATATGCCGTTGTTGTGATGTGTGCCGTCATGTCCTCCGTAAAGCCATACTCGGGGTATACCGAGCGCACCTCTATGGCCTTGAGCTCGCGGGCGAAGAGCTCCTCGATGTTCTGCATCTCGGCGCCACCACCTGTGAGTAGCACCACGGGGGCAAAGCGGCTGCCGCAGCCCGCCTCCTTAATCTCCTTGCGTACCCAGTCGCATATCTCCACGAGGCGTTCCTCGATGATGCGTGCCAGGTTACGGCGACGTATGCTCTTGGGAGTACCCTTACGTGCGTGTGGGAAGACAATCTTGTCGTCGATGGTCAGGTCGTGCACCGCCGAGCCGTATGTCATCTTGAGGTTCTCCACATAGCTGTGAGGGATGCCGTAGGCGCGTATGTCACCATTTATGACATCCACACCGAGGGGTATAGATGCCATGTAGCACACCTTACCACTCTTGAGCACTGTTACGTCTGTAAGGCCGCCGCCGAGGTTAATCACTATGGCACCCTCCTCTATATCCTCTGTTGTCGCTACTGCGAGGTGTGCTATGTAGGCGTTGGGCACAAACTCCTTGACCTTGATGCCCTGACGCTGTAGGCACTGGCGCAGACGGTCGCGCATAGTGCGGTCCGAGAGAATGAAGTTGTATGTGGCCTTGAGCATATGTCCGTAGGCACCCACAGGGACACTTACCTCTCTGTCGTCAACATGGTAGCGTAGTGGCTCCTTGGCAACGATCTCCTCTCTGTCGTCGGGGAGCTTCACGCTGTTCATGCGGCGGTGTAGGTCCTCCAGGTCGCGTTCTGTGATCTGGTTGCTGCCGTTGCCCAGCTCATCCTGCACATATACGTGGTCTGTGACCTGCACGCAACGTATGTAGTCGCCCGCAAGGCCCACATATGCCTCCGTGATCTTTATGCCGAGCTGTGCCTCGAGACGTTCCTTGGCACTCCTCACGGCGATACCCGCAGTCTCGCTGTTGTCCACACGGCCTGCGTTTATGCCCTCTACATGCTCCGAGGCTATGCCCAATATCTCCACGCGGCCATCATCCTCAACCGCACCTACGGCAATAACCACGTTGGTAGAGCCCACGTCTATTGCCACAATCTGTTTACCCTTCATTGCTGTATCCGTTTTTTATTCTAATTATCCCTGTAATGGCGTATGCCAACCTATCGGCATACCACCTGTCCTTCGTAGCGCAGACTTATGCTGCGGTACTTGTCCCAGCCGACCCTGTCGAGGGCCTTCTGGTAGAACCTATATAGCGTCTCGAGTTTCGCCTGGAGCCCCTCTGTGGTGCCCATGTCTACCATGAAGCGACCCGAACGAGGCACTATGGCTAACTGCAGTGGCTCCGTGCCACCTCCCGTAGCCTCCACCTGCACAACCTCTGCATTCCAGAAGGTGTTGTCGCGGATGAATGTTAGCATCGCTACCATATTCGCAAACTCGGTAGCCTGGCGGCGCACCTCATCCTGCATATGGCGCGTATCCTCCTGCTCGGCCTCCAGGGCTGCTATGTCGCCACGTATCGCCCTCTCGTTGCTGTTGTGTCGCGCCTTCGCGATACTTGTCCTCTCCTTATAGGCGTTGTTTAGTATCTCGTACTCCTCGTCCGAGGTGAAGATGCCCTTCTTCGCCCTATCACGCATCACAACACGCAGCTCGGCATTGTTCTCTATGAGCCTTTCGTAGTGCGGCAACTTCATCTGCTCGAGGGCTACGATATGGCTCTCGAGGGCTGCAACACTGTCGCGTGCCATCTCGCTGACATATCCTGTGAAGTCGCTGCCGAAGAGTGGCTCATATCGGCCTGTCACCACGGGCACACGCACGGCATAGCCGTCGGTGGTGGGTATGAGATAGCCATCTGTCGTTATGTACATGTCGTAGTCCTCGACACGTAGGCGTGCCACGGGTTCGCGCTGCACGATATCTATCTCCACGCTGCCATCCATCGCTATGCTCACGTTAGCATCGGCAACGGCGCTATGGCTCTCCACCATACTCTCTATGGCTGCTATGTCTATGCTCTTCAGCGTCTGACCCTCGGGGTGCATGTTGTGTCTCTTGAGCCAGTCGCTGATAGCCATGTTGTCGATAAGGGGGTACATGCCACCTCCCGAGATTGTTATCTCGGTGGCGCATACCACCTGTGTGCTATCATGCTTGCGCGATAGCGACTCTGCCCATACGACAGCTGCCACCATGGCGCACCATAGCACTGCATATCCCACATATTTGGCTATCCTCTTCAGCATTCCTCTCTCTATGCTCTTGTTTTAAGTACCTCGGCAACGGCACCACAGATGACATCTATGTTGCCCGCGCCAAATGTCACAACCACATCCACCTCCTCACTCTGCAGCCTCTGTGGTACATCGTCTCTCTCTATAAGCTCCCATGGTGCTGTCACCTTGCGACCTATCATCTCCGACGTAACACCCTCTATAGGCTCCTCACGAGCAGGATATATAGGCAGGAGTATCACCCTATCTGCCAGCGACAGCGTCTCGGAGAACTCCTCCGCAAAGTCGCGTGTGCGTGTGTACAGGTGTGGCTGGAATATCGCCGTGAGCCTACGGCCAGGGAATATGGCGCGTAGCGACGTTATTGTAGCACGCAGCTCCTCGGGGTGGTGGGCATAGTCATCTACGTATACCACCTTTGGGGTGTTTATGTATAGCTCCATGCGGCGCTTCACGCCCTCGAAGTTGCGTAGCGCCTCGCGCACGGCACCATGGTCAAAACTCTTACCCTCAATGCGTGCCGCCACCCATAGCATGGCCACGGCAGCCACCGAGTTTTCGATGTGCACCTTGCCCAGGATGCCGAGGGTGCAGCCCTCAATCCTACCATCGGGTAGCACAATATCGTATGTGCAGTGTCCGTCGCTTGTGAGGCATATGTTCTCGGCATGGAAGTCGCCACCCTCATCGCATGAGTAACGATATAGGCTTCGGTGTGTGGTGTCGAAGTGTAGCTCCACGCCCTGCTTTAGTATCAGCGCGCCGCCCTCCTTTATCTGTGCTGCAAACTGCTCGAAGGCCTCGTGCATAGCCTCTGGCGTGCCGTATATGTCGAGGTGGTCGGCATCGGCTGCCGTGATAACCGCGACATCGGGGTATAGGCGTAGGAACGAACGGTCATACTCGTCGGCCTCGACAACGAGGCGGTTACCCTTGCCCAAGACGAGGTTTGAGGCGAAGTTGCGCGATATGCCACCGAGGAAGGCACTTCCCTCATGTGCTGCTGCGCTGTTTAGCCATGCTGCGAGTGTCGATGTCGTCGTCTTGCCGTGAGTGCCAGCAACGGCCATCACAAGCTTGCCAACACTCAAGTGCCCCAACATCTGTGAACGCTTCTCTATGGTATATCCCCTCTCACGCAGCCATGCCCACTCGCTGTGGTCGGCAGGTATTGCGGGTGTCAGCACCACAAGGGTGTCATCTTTAGAACGCATAGCCTCGGGTATGAGTGCTGGGTCGTCGGTGTAGTGCACCGCCGCACCTTCAGCCTCGAGCTCACGGGTGAGGGGTGTCGCCGTACGGTCGTAGCCCGCCACGCTGTAACCCTCGTGGAGGAAGTAGCGCGCTATGGCACTCATGCCTATGCCTCCGATGCCGAGGAAGTATACGTTCCTAAAGTTCTTATCCATGCTCATCTTAACTCTTTTAAAGCCTATGTTACTTCACCCTCTCGAGCTCTCGAGCTATCTGCTCTACCACGCGGTCTGCCGAGTCGGCAATGGCGAGTGCGGCAATGTTGGCGGCGAGACTCTCCCTGCGTGCCTCGTCTGTAGCCAGGCGTACAGCCTCTGCCATGCCCTTTGCCACAGCCTCGCTGTCGCGCACCATCTCCGCTGCACCCTTCTCCACAAGCGCCATTGCATTCTTCGTCTGGTGGTCTTCGGCCACATTTGGCGAGGGTACGAATATCGTAGGTTTGGCCACGAGGCATAGCTCCGATACGGTGCATGCACCACTGCGCGATAGCACCACGTCGGCAGCAGCATAGGCGTAGTCCATGCGGTCGATGAATGCTCCCTGCCATATGTTGACTGTGGGGTGCGCCGCGAGGAACTCCTGCATCTCGCGTTCGTAGTATTTGCCCGTCTGCCATATTACCTGCACGGGGGCAGTGCCGTCGAGACTCTTAATCCACGCCTTCATCATCTCGTTCAGCGTGCGTGTGCCGAGGCTCCCTCCCACCACAAGTATCACAGGCATGGTGTCGTTAAAGCCGTAGTAGGCGAGTGCCTCCTCGCGGTTTGATCCATCTGCCGTGAAGCGACCACGCAGCGGGTTACCCGTCATCACTATGCGGCTTGCGGGGAAGAAGCGGTCCATCTTGTCGTAGGCCACGCATATGCGCTTTGCACGCTTCGAGAGTAGCTTGTTGGTGAGTCCTGCGTAGGAGTTCTGCTCCTGAATGATTGTCGGTATGCCGAGCCTCTGTGCTGCCCAAAGTACGGGTGCCGAGGCGTAGCCGCCGAAACCAACCACTATGTCTGCGCCAAAGTTGCGTATTATGCTCTTGGCACGTCGTATGCTCTTAATAACCTTGAACGGTAGTGCGAGGTTTTTCAGCGTCAATCGTCGCTGTAGACCCGCCACAGGGAGTCCCTCGATGCGGTATCCGAGGGCTGGAATCTTCTCCATCTCCATCTTACCCTCTGCACCAACAAAGAGTATCTCTACCTGGTCGCCCCACTTGCGCTTCAGGGCCTCTGCCACCGCCACCGCGGGATATATATGTCCGCCGGTACCTCCGCCCGACACTATTATTCGTTTCATGCGCCTAAAAAGTAACACTTATATACGACCATTTGCTGCAATAACTCGCAGATAGTCAACAAGTTGATAATTGGGATGTTATCATCAGAAAACATACCCGCAATTTCACCCTACAAAATTATATATTCCCTGCTAATTTTACAAATGAAACCCTCATGTTTTTCGAAAAAAAAAGAGAGTTTTTTGCGGGATAAAAAGTGGACTCTGGGTGGTTAGTGTGGTGGCTGTTTTGGTGGTATTTGGGGACGGTGTGGGGTTAAGTTATTGCCGCTGTTGCCATTATTTTGCTTTGCGAGGTGGGTATATCCGAAAAAAATGTGTATGTTTGTGAAATTTTAATAACTATTTAGGCTAATGAAGAGACTTCGTTTTATCAGTTTTGTTGCCTTTGCAACACTCATATTGTCGGCTGTTGGCTGCGGCACTGCCGATACAGCTACAACACCATCATTCATCACCGTTGAGGATGGTAAGTTCATGCGCAATGGCGAGCCATACTACTTCGTGGGTACCAACTTCTGGTATGGTGCAATCCTCGGCTCCGAGGGTGAGGGTGGCAACCGCGAACGTCTGCATAAGGAGCTCGACTTCATGAAGGCGCACGGCATCGACAACCTACGTATTCTCGTTGGTGGCGAGGGCGAGAATGGCCTGCTCGGAAAGATTGAGCCTAACCTCCAGCCTCTGCCTGGCGAGTATAACGACGATATATTGGCGGGCTTGGACTACCTCATGATGGAGCTCGGCAAGCGTAACATGACAGCTGTGCTGTATTTCAACAATGCCTGGGAGTGGAGTGGCGGCTACACGCAGTATGTGGCGTGGGCAAACGAGACACCAGTGCTTGTGCCACGTGTTGACGGCTGGTTCTCGTACAACACCTTCGCTGGCGAGTTCGTGCGTAACCAGCGTGCCATGGAGATCTTCTACGACCATGTGCGCTTCATCGTGTCGCGAACTAACAGATATACAGGTATTAAGTATATCGACGACCCTGCAATCTTCTCATGGCAGATAAGCAACGAGCCACGTGCCTTCAGCAGCCAGACACAGGATAATAAGGAGGCCTTTGCCGAGTGGCTTGCCACCTCTGCGCGCCTCATCCGCGAGCTCGACCCCAACCACATGATCTCTACAGGTTCGGAGGGTTTCTACGGCTGTGAGTGGGATATGGATCTCTGCGAACGTATCCACGCCATCGACGAGATATCGTACATCAACTGCCACGTATGGCCCTACAACTG
>JAZLCL010000025.1:0-22569 GCA_045614205.1 Alistipes sp.
GCACCACTTTCTACTTCTCGGACTACCGCCAACTTAAAACTCATCGGATAGTCGCGTTGCGTATGCTTGACATACAAGCTTTTACTCTTTTCTTCCATAGCTTTACTTTTTATTGTGTAACGCTATTTCAGGACAGGACAATAGAATAAAATAGGGCAGACCTGCTAAAGGTCTGCCCCATCTTTTGGTATTGCCAGTAGACTACAGCTTGTTGAGCTCGATCTCGAAGTCTGACAATACGTTCATATAGTTGATGAACGCCTCGTATGCAGAGCCGTATGGGTTGAAGTACGAGTGTACGTCGCCATCAGAGAACCACTTTGTTGCCATGTAGTAGAAGTGGTCAGAGTTCTGCATGAAGTGCCATACGTAGTCGAAGTCCTTGTTCTTCGCCTTCTTAACCTTTGGTGCCAAGGCATATAGCTTGCTAAATGCCTCGTTCTGGAGGTCGTTGCCGAGCCATGCTGTGACGTCGCGCTCCTCATCTGCCCACGACATAGCATATGGGCAGTGGAGAACAGCAACTGGCTGTAGGCGCTTTGTAGCCTCGCTAACGGTAGCAAACTCCAACTCGCCAGTGGCAAGCAGAGCCTTGGGCAACGCCTTCATGAATTCGAAGATGCCTGTTGATGCCTTCTGGTGCTCGCCGAATGTCTCGTAGTCCATGAACAAGTTAACAACGTCGCCTGTCTCCGATGCTACCCACTGCGCATACTTGTCGGCAGTGAGTGGCCACTCTGGCCATCCCTCATTAGAGAAGCGGAAGGCGATATCGTCAGAGAGCTTATAGTTGCGCAACAAGAGACGTAGCTTGTTGTCCACAGCATCTGTATATACGAAGTTTGGCGACTTCCAGCCAAGGATGTGCTTTGCACCCTCGGCAAGCATAGTCTTGAAGCCCATGCCCTCAACGGCGCGTGCTATCTCATCAGAGTAGATGAGCTCCGTATTACGGAAGGCTGTAGGCTTAACGCCGAACTCCTCCTTGAGCATCTGCGTGTGTAGCTTCACCTCCTGCTTGAACTCATCGACAGAGAAGAGTGATGAGAGAGAGTGTGAGTATGTCTCGGCGAGGAACTCCACGCAGCCAGTCTCGGCAAGGCGCTTGAACGACTCTAGGACTTCGGGAGCATAGGCCTTGAACTGCTCAACAGCAGAGCCTGTGATAGAGAATGAGCACTTGAAGGCACCCTTATTCTCCTCGATAAGGCTCAAGAGGAGTGCGTTCATTGGTAGGTAGCACTCGCGAGCAACCTTCTGCATGATTGCGCGGTTGGTGAAGTCATCGAGGTAGTTGTGGTCATTGCCCATGTTGAAGAAGCGATATGTCTTCAAACGCCATGGCTGGTGAACCTGAAAATAGAAACAAACAGTCTTCATATATCTATTCTTTATTATTTGTTACAAATGTCGATAGCCTGCTGGTATACATCCTTGATCTTTGTAGCGGCATTGAACCACTTGAGGTTGTTAACCTCCTCCATGCCCTTCTCCGAGAACATCTTTGCCAAAGCAGGGTATGAGATAAGGCCGTAGATGGCATCTGCCATAGCGTCAACATCCCAGTAGTTAACCTTCACGGCGTAGTCGAGAACCTCGGCAACACCACTCTGGTGTGAGATGATGGTTGGCACATTCGAACGCATAGCCTCGAGTGGCGAGATGCCGAATGGCTCCGATACTGAAGGCATTACGTATACATCCGACAGCTGGAACATCTTCTGTACGTCGTCGCCCTTGAGGAAGCCAGTGAAGTGGAAGCGGTCCGATATGCCGAGCTGTGCAGCACGACGAATACAGTGGTTCATCATGTCGCCCGAGCCCGCCATCACAAAGCGCACGTTAGGCACACGGTTGAGAACCTTGGCTGCCGCCTCGATGAAGTAGTCGGGACCCTTCTGGAAGGTGATACGACCGAGGAAGGTGACAATCTTGTCGTCGACACCACGCTTGGGCACTGGGTTGTCGTTCTCGGCAAAGTGTACGGCGTTGTGTACCGCAACAACCTTCTCGGGTGCGATGTGGTACTTGTCGATGACGATGTTGCGTGTGAGGTTAGATACGGCGATGACCATGTCGGCAGCCTCCATACCCGCACGTTCAATCTCATAGACACGTGTGTCGATATTGTCGCTTGACGAACGGTCGAACGATGTGGCGTGCATGTGTACCACAAGAGGCTTGCCCGACACCTGCTTTGCCGCAACACCGGCGAAGTATGTCAACCAGTCGTGGGCATGGATAACGTCGAACTGACCCTCGAGTTGGCGTGCCACCTCGGCAGCAACAACAGCATAGCGAGCAACCTCCTCCATGATGTTGGCACCATACTTGCCCGAGAATGTGTAGCGCTGTGTCCAGCTATCACCCTTACGTTCCCAGAACTTCTTACCCGTGCGTTCATAACCCTCGCGGTATGTTGCCCACTCCTCTGGTGAGATGTAGGGTACCATATTCGAGTCGATGTGTATGAACGAAATCTTACGCATAATGTCTTCAGCACCCTCGATGCTTGAGTCGCAGTAGTGTGCCTCGATGTCGCTGGCATTGACAACCTTTACGAAGCTCTGATCCTCGTCGCCCGATGCCTTGGGCATCACGAAGATGACCTCTACATCGTTACGAGCCAGACCCTGGGTCATGCCATAGCATGCTGTGCCAAGACCACCAGCGATATGGGGAGGAAACTCCCAGCCGAACATTAAGACTCTCATAATATATCTCTTTTTTACGTTTTACTTCTTTACACTCTTACGCACACACTTGCGCTTTGGCTTCTCTTCAACTGTAGCCTCCTCCTTCGCCTTCTTGGCACACGCCTTGCGCTTGGGCGCCTTGGGCGAGTACTTCTCGATAAGCTGGTTGATGAAGAGCAGACCACCAACAGATGTGGCGTGCGATACCGAGCCACGTGGGTTGTGTGGAGGGTCGCCTTCGAAGCGTTCAGATATTGAGCCTACGCACTTTGTCTGTAGCTCGTCGTCGAAGGCCTCAAGGATGGCACGTGCCTCGTTTAGGAAGCGTTCGCCATTGATGTCGAAGCATGCCTTCACAACAAACATGAGTGGCCATACCCATGCCGAGCCGTTACGTGAGGCGAGGTCCTGTGAACGCTGATCCTCGTTGTAGTTCGACTTATAGTATATGTTACGTGGCGAGAGGGTGCGTAGACCACGTGGGGTGTGTAGGTGGTCGCGTAGTGTGAGCAATGTGCGCACAACCTTCTCCTCGTCGAGCATCTTATAGTCGAGACCTATGGCAACAGCCATGTTCGAACGTATATACTTGTTCACCTCGTCGTAGTTGACATAGTCGGCGAGGTATCCCTCCTCCTCCAACCAGAACTTCTCAACGAACGACTCCTTGATGCGCTTTGGTAGCTCCTTCCACTCTGCAACGAAGGCCTTGTCTCCCTGCTTCTTCGCTACGGCAAGGGTGTACTCCACGGCGTTGTACCATAGCGCCTGAATCTCTACGGCATAGCCACGACGTGGTGTCAGAGGCTTGCCATCAACGATGGTGCCCATCCATGTCAATGGGCGTTCTGCCGATGCCCAGATAAGGCCGTTGTCGTGCATCTTGACCTCCTCCGAGAAGCCTCGGCGGTATGCCTCGAGGATGCTCTTCATGGCCTCGCCATACTTTGCCCATAGCTCCTTCTGACCGATGTGTGCCTCGAGCTGCTGGAGGGTGAAGTAGAACCATAGTGGGGCATCTGTAGCCACGAGTGCCGAGCCGTTGCCTGCGAAGTCACCGTCACGCATATCGCGCACGAGGGTGTCGAGAGCATCCATGCATGCCTCCTTGTTACCCTGTGCGAGGGTGATGCCTGGTAGTGCGATGAATGTGTCGCGGGTGAATGGACCAAACCATGGGTAGCCGGCGATAACCTCTGTGCGGTTGTCGGGGCGGCGTATCACAAACTGACGTGCCGAGTGCTGTAGGCAGCTCAAGAAGTCAATCTTGTGTGTGCGGCGAGCATGTGCACCCTCGAAGATTGTTGTGATGGTCTCGGGTGTAGCCATGGCATCTGTTGCGGCAGAGAATATCACACTCTCGCCCTTCTTGATCTTAAACTCAAAGTAGCCCGTTGTGAGTAGGTCCTCATGTCCCTCATAGCCACGTGCCAGCTCCTTGCGGTACTCGAAGTTGTAGTACCAGTCGGGTGCTGCGATAAACTCGGCATCCTCTTTGTTGAGCTGCATGTATAGCCATGGGAAGCCCTCGTACAGGCGGCACTTAACGCCGTGAGGTATGGGATATGCACGACCATCCGCCTCCATGTTTGCCTTCGATAGCGCATGCTTATCGCGGAATGCGAGCAGAGGACGTAGACGGAGTGTTGTCTCGGAGTGTGCATCCACAAGTGTGTAGCGTATCATGAGCTGTGTGCGGTTGTGTATCCACAGCAGCTCCTTCTTAAGTATCACGCCACCCACACGATACGTGATCGTAGGTGTTGGTGTATACTCGAAGTCGGTGATGTACTTGTGGCCACGAGGCTCGTAGGTGCCCTCATAACGGTGTAGCGCGAGGTTGAACGACTGCTCGTGCTGTACGACGGTCTCGTCGAGAGATGAGAGCAACACATATGTACGGTCACTCTGGTCGATGGGCGCAACCATCAAACCGTGATACTTGCGTGTATTGCAGCCAACGATGGTGGTACTCATATAACCGCCACGACGATCTGTGGCAAGCACCTCTCTGTCGAGGGCGTACTCCAAGTTGCCCAGCTCACGCTTGTCGAATTTAAGTCCTGACATAATGCTCTTAATATTTATTAGAATTTACGTTTCTATGTATATATAGTGCCTTACGCTGCAACATGCTGATAATCACATAGGTGTGAATATGCCGTGCGGCGTAATTAAAATATATGGGGGTTTTACAGAGTAAAGTTATGAATTTATTTTCGAAATGCCAAAAGAATATGCAATTTTATGCAAAAAGAGACTCTATGACAGCATCTGAAAGTAGGAACTTGGAGGTGGGCAGCGCAAGTCTGCTGCCATGGCGCGAGAGTGTCCCGAGCTTAAGCCACATCTCTGCCGAGGCCTCTATACGTTGTGCCTCGGCCTGGCCGTAGTGCTGGGCGATGTAGTCGAGGTCTATGCCTTCGGCACGGCGTAGCGAGGTCATGACATACTCGTTGAGGTGGTCGCATGGCGCAAGACTCTCCGACTCGAACTTTATGTTGCCCTCGGCATACTCGCGTGCTGTGGATGTGCACCAGCGTCTGTCGTCGCCACTGAAGGAGTGTGCTCCAGGACCAATGCCGAGGTACTCAACACCTGTCCAGTAGGCCGAGTTGTGCTTCGCGCGGCAACCCTTGCGGGCGTAGTTCGACACCTCGTAATGCTCATATCCCGCCGCCATGAGGTTCTCCTCGACGAGTGCATAGTCCTCCTCGGACTGCTCCTCGCTGATGGGCCTATACTCGCCACGACGTGTCAAGAGACCGAGGCGTGTGCCCTCCTCGATGGTTAAGTGGTAGGCCGAGATATGCTCCACGTTGAGCTCTATGGCGCGCTGTAGTGTGCGCTTTAGGCTCTCCTTGTCGAAGCCTCCGATGCCAAATATTATGTCGATAGATAGGTTGTCGTAGCCAGCCCTGCGGAGACGTTCCACGGCAGCTATGGCCTCGTGGGCATTATGACGACGATTCATGAAGCGAAGTATCTCGTCGTCAAAGGATTGTATGCCTAGGCTCAAGCGGTTTACGGAGGTGGTGGTAAGGGCCTCTACATACTCTTCGGTAAGGTCATCGGGGTTTGCCTCGAGGGTTATCTCCTCAACCGCGGAGCAGTCGTAGAGCCTACGTGCATGCTCTATGAGTGACTCTATGTCGTTGGGTTGTAGCAGTGAGGGTGTGCCGCCACCGAAGTAGATTGATGAGAGGTGCTTATCCTTGAGGTATGTGTGGCGCCTCTCCAACTCCTCGTGCATGCCACGTACCACGGCGGGCATAAGCTCCAAGGCGCCAACCTTATAGAAGTCGCAGTAGGTGCATATACGTCTGCAGAAGGGTATGTGGAAGTAGAGGGTTGCCATAAGTCTATGCCGTACAATGAGCACAAAGTTATTTAAAAAAATTAGATTTGTGAAATCTTATACCTAAATTGTACTATCTTTGCGTTGTGTAATACTAAATATCGACGATAATGAAGAGTATTCGTGAGTTATATCGCATAGGTACGGGCCCATCGAGCAGCCATACCATGGCACCACGACGTGCCGCAGAGATATTCCAGCACCGCAACCCCGAGTGTAAGATGTTCCGTGTGACACTCTACGGAAGCCTCGCTGCAACAGGTCGAGGTCACCTTACAGACCAGGCTATATTCGACACCTTGAGACCTCATGGCGAGGTGCAACTGATATGGGAGCCATCCGTCTTCAAACCCTTCCATCCCAATGGCATGCGCTTCGAGGCTCTCGATGGTGATAGTGTGCTCGACGACTGGACTGTATATAGCGTTGGTGGTGGTGCTCTTGCCGAGGAGAACTCGGCACCCATCGAGAGTGCCGACATATACCCCCACACGCGCCTTACGGATATCTTGCAGTGGTGTAGAGATAATGGTCGCACACTGTGGGAGTATGTAGAGATGCACGAGGGTGAGGGTATATGGATATTCCTTACCAAGATATGGCGTGTCATGCGTGAGGCTGTGGAACGTGGCATCGAGACCGATGGCGTGATACCTGGTCCACTAAACCTGCCACGCCGCGCTATGCGCTACAATGTGCGAGCATCAGGATATAAGCAGAGTCTGCAGTCTCGAGGCCTCATCTTTTCATATGCCCTTGCTGTGAGTGAGGAGAATGCCTCGGGTGGTCGTATCGTCACAGCACCAACATGTGGCTCATCGGGAGTGCTCCCCGCGGTCCTCTACCACCTATGGAAGACACGCGAGTTCTCCGATGCACGCATCTGCCGTGCTCTTGCCACCGCAGGTCTCATAGGCAACATCGTCAAGGAGAATGCCTCAATATCTGGTGCCGAGGTGGGCTGCCAGGGCGAGGTGGGTGTTGCGTGTGCTATGGCTGCTGCTGCCGCAAACCAGCTCTTCGGTGGCACACCCGCACAGATTGAGTATGCCGCAGAGATGGGTCTCGAGCATCACCTCGGCATGACCTGCGACCCCGTATGTGGTCTTGTGCAGATACCATGTATCGAACGTAATGCCTACGCTGCAGCACGTGCCCTCGATGCGAACCTATATTCGATGTATACTGACGGTCACCATCGCGTATCCTTCGACCGTGTAGTAGAAGTTATGAAGCAGACAGGTCACGACCTGCCCTCTATCTATAAGGAGACGGGAGAGGGAGGACTAGCAAAAGACTTCATGTAGGATAAAGAAGTTGCCTTGTTATCCAACTTCTTTAGTTAGCACATGTCATATAATCTATAGAAAAAGGGGGTGTTTAAGCGAACATCCCCTAATTTGTTTAATTAAAGTCTCATGCTACCGCCATAGTTTGCTGATGGTGGCAATGAGGCTTGTGGCGCGTTGGTAGGCAAGGACTATGATGGCGCTGACGTCGTAGATCGTATTCAGTCGTTGCTGCAGTTGTCGTATGGCACCTCGTAGCGACGTGACATATATTATGCCTGACAATAGGAGCATAGTCATGCCAACGATGATAAGTGCGACGAGGATGCTGCCCATAAGCTCCGTTAGTAGAAGCACAAGTGCAAGGCTCAACAGGAGTAGTGCTACGCATAGCATAACAACGAACATCAGTGGTGCCATCATAGTCCAATGTTAGGTGTTACTCGTCGTTGCAGTGGCAGTTCTCGCCCTCACAGTCGCAGTGGTGGCGCATTCTGCGTGCCGCATCATCTATCGATGAACGAATCTTCTCGCGTAGTTCCTTACCCGACTGTGGGGTGATGAGCACGGCGATGGCAGCACCTACGATGGCACCTCCGAGTGCCGAGAGTAGGCATAGTGATGAATTTTTCATAGTCGTAAATTTTAAGTATTCCACACATCGAAATGAGCAAACATTGCGCCATGGTGGTGTGGAATAAATAAATTGTTGTATCTTTGCACAATGAATAGTAAGTCTGGTATAGTCGCCTTTTCGGGACATCGCAACTATGACGGCTCGGGAGAAGAGGCTCTCCGAGAGACTATAGCATCTCTATATGCTGCTGGTGCGCGTGAGTTCCGTGTGGGCATGGCCGAGGGCTTCGACCTGGCAGCTGCCGAGGCGGTGTTGGAGTTTAAGAGGAAGCATGGCGATGTGCGCCTTGTGGCAATAGTTCCATGGCCGCTATTCTTCACGGGCTTCAAGCGCGAGAATGAGCTCCGCTACTTCAAGATCATCGCCGCAGCATCGGTGGTGCGATATGTTGGGGCGGTGTATGTAGACAATATCTACTTCAAGCGTAACGACATGCTCATAGATGGTGCGAACCATGTTGTGGCATGGTGGCATGGCGGACCAAGTGGCACGGGATACACCGTGCGCCAGGCGAAACGACAAAAGATAGAGATAATAAATTTATACGCCAAGAGACAGCTTTCGTTTGACTTTAATGTCTGATAATCAGCCTATGGTGCTGTATGTTAAGTTGTTTAGGTATTTATACTAACACGGAAATTGCAAAATTACTTTAACTTTGCAGCCGAAACAGAAAAAGAAGAAACTATGAGAATTAAACATTTTCTATTAGTGGCGATTATGCTTGCATTCGCCGTCTCTACCAATGCACAGACAACGGGCGAGAAGATAAAGGAGTTTGCAGATAAGCACATGAGACTCTCGGGTTACCTCCAGGGTGGCTATCGCTATGATGGTGGCATCGACGAGGCCTCTACATTCTATCTACATCGTGCGCGTGTGAGCCTCACGGGCGACTTCGCACAGGATAGGTTGGACTACCGCCTGCAGGTAGACATGGCGGGCTCACCAAAGATATGTGACCTCTATGTGCGCTACAAACCACTCAACGCACTAAACCTCGAGCTTGGTCAGTTCAAGATCCCATTCTCTTATGAGAATGAGAATTGTGGCCCTACAACCGTAGAGTTTATCGACTACTCATACATCACAACATATCTTGCACGTAACAACGCACGCTATGATGGCATAGCGGCAACAGGTCGCGACATAGGTTTCCAGATCTATGGCGGCTTCATCCAGAGGGATGGCTACAGCATCATCAACTATAATGTTGGTGTCTTCAATGGCTCGGGCATAAACCTCAAGGATAACAACATGTCGAAGGACTTCATTGCGCGTCTTGTTATCAAACCTTTCCAGGGCTTTGCGCTAACAGGCTCGTATATGTATGCCGAGACAAACTATGGACTCGACAAGTATATGAAGAGTCCACGCTGGGCTGTGGGTGCTCTCTACGACTCACGCCACATCGTAGCACGTTCGGAGTATGCCGAGGCTGACTTCGGTGGTAACCTCACACGTGCCTTCTACGCCATGGCGGCCTACAACTTCACATATCCTGTGAGTGTAATGGCGCGCTACGAGTTCATCAACGATGAGCTCAAGATTATGGACGAGCAGAGGGTTGCCATAGGTGCGGCATATAAACCCTTCAGGTTCCTGCGTCTGCAACTAAACACATCCTACACGTTGCGCGATAAGATCGCTGGAGTGAACCGTAGCTCGTTTGGCGTAAATCTCCTCGCCACGGCAATGTTCTAAAGTGACGTGCGAGATAAACATTTGTGAGTATGAAAAAGTTTAAAACAGAAGATTGGGTTGTTACATTTTTGAGCATCCCACTGCTTGTTGTGGCCGGCCTTGCATCTCTCTTGCCTAATGGCGGCCCATCAATCCCCGAGACACTCCTTACTGGCAAGGCATGGTTTAATATAGGCCTATTCTTTGTCATTGCCCTCGTACTGCTATATGTAGGTAACCGTCTGTTGGATAGACCACTTAAGGGTCTGCTGCGTTCCTTCATCGTGATCTTTGCCCTCGCCGTGCTTGCGCAGTGGGTAGCAAAGCTCGAGGCGGTGAAGTTCTACGGCTTCGAGGCGGTATTCTTCTCGGTAATATTTGGTCTTATAGTTCGTAATATCTTCCGTGTTCCCGAGTGGCTCAAGCCCGCCATCCAGGGTGAGTTCTTCATCAAGATAGGTGTCGTGTGCCTCGGTGCCACGGTACTCTTCTCTGATGTCATGAAGTCGGGAGCTGCGGGTCTCATACAGGCCATCCTCGTGGTTGCCATAGTGTGGTTCTTTGGTTACCTCCTGGCGCGTAAGCTCAAGGTGGAGCAGGCCTCGGCAATGACGCTAGCAAGTGGCTGCTCCATATGTGGTGTGTCGGCATGTATCACCGCTGCGGGTGTCGCGGGCACAGACAAGCGTAAGTTATCCTACATAATATCGTTGGTGCTCATCATCGTGGTGCCCATGATCTACCTCATGCCATGGTTGGCAAGCATTGTAGTGCCTATGTTTACCGACGATGTGCACATACAGCAGGAGATTGCTGGCGCATGGATAGGTGGTACCATAGATACAACCTCGGGTGTTGTGGCCTCGGCAGAGGCAGCAGGACAGATTGCCGAGAATACGGCTGTCGTGGTCAAGGCTACGCAGAATGTGCTCATCGGCTTTGTCGCCTTCTTCATCGCCCTATTCCTCTCTGCGCGTAGCGAGGGTAAGCGTTCTAATGTGCCATCCTTTGGCATCGTGTGGGAGAAGTTTCCCAAGTTCATCCTCGGATTCATCGTCGCCTCGGCGATATTCAGCCTCTTGCAGACCGAGGAATTGCTAACCATTAGTGGTAGCGGTAAGATTATGGAGACCTCTCTTGCCAAGACATTCTCTACATTCTTCTTCTCACTGTCGTTCGTGTGTATAGGTATGGATACACGCCTTAAGGATATCGTCTCACGCGAGAACCGTACCGTGCTATGGTCCTTCGTTGGTGCACAGCTCTTCAATATCGTTATCACCTGTCTTATAGCATGGTTCATGTTCGGCATCGTTAAGCCCGCATTGTGGCCAACAGCCAAGGAGGAGGCTCTGGAGGTGAGAGTGGAGCAGCCAAAGGTGCGTAAGCCACATGGTGTTAAGCATCCCGAGGTGGAGATGCAGGATATTGTTGTAGAGGTGCAAGAGAAGTAGTTATTGTACTGCTACATCCCCACAACATATATAGAGAGTGGACAGCCGTATTGCCAGGCTGTCCACTTCTATTATATATTTAGCGTAGCCTCTCAAGGAGTGTCGCGCAGCCATCCTCCAGAAGGTCGAGAACAAGTTCGAAGCCCTCATGTCCCTCGTAGTAGGGGTCGGGGATGTATGACCACTCGGGGTGGTTTGTTAGGAACTCGCGGAAGCGAAATATCTTGTTTTGTGCCGCACGGTCGGGGGCGAGACGGAAGAGAGCCTCGTAGTTATTGTCATCCATGGCTATTACCATGTCGAACCTCTCGAAGTCCTCCTCGCGCACCTGGCGTGCCAGATGTGTCATCTCTATGCCGCGTGCTGCTGCGGCGCGACGCATGCGTGGGTCGCTACGTTCGCCACTATGCCCTCCATATGTTCCGGCGGAGTCTATATCGATGATGTCTGCCAAACCGCTGCGTTCCACAAGCTGGCGCATCATTGCCTCGGCAGCCGGAGAACGGCATATGTTTCCGAGGCATACAAAGAGTATTCGCTGTTTCATGATAGTCTGCAATTTTCTGCAAATATACAATTTTTCTGCGCCCAAGCCCAACTTTTTCATTTAGCAAAATGTCGTGTTTGTTGAATTATTAGCTCTGTTTATGTCAATTTGAGAAAAAAAGACCAAATATGCAGTCGTGCTGTGGGCATTTTTAACAATATTTTACTTACCTTTGCCGCCTCGAAAGAGAGTATAGCAAATAATTTATTAAGAGAAAATATATGAAAATTAAAGCATTGCTTCTTATCTGCATGGCCGTGATGCTATCGTCAGTTGCGGCAGAGGCGCAGAGCCTACCACGTAAGGTACGTAATGTTGAGGTTCAGGACCTCGATGCACAGAAGGCACGTTTGCCATGGTGGGGTGAGAAAAACCTCCTCATCTTCTATGTTGACCCAGAGGTGCCACGCCAGAACCATGACTTTATCACGTATCTCGAGGAGACAGGTCGTGTTGCAGGTCCAAACATCGAGGGCTTCGGTATCGTAAACCTCAAGGATGCGGTATATCCTAACGCCTTCGTGCGTAACCTCGCGGCAACACGTACAGCACGTAATGGTGCTACAATCCTTTGTGACCCAGACCACTACATCAGCAGCGCATGGCGTCTTGGTGATTGTAACAATATGTTCGTCATCATGCTTGTAAACAAGGCTGGTGAGCTCGTATACGTGCACAAGGGCGAGATGTCGGAGGAGGAGCAGCAGCGCTTCATCGCTACGGCAGAGCCTTTGCGATAGCATAACGCTAATCACAAAATATCATGTTGCGTAGACTCTTCATCGCAGCACTACTTATCACTATATCAGACACCTTATCGGCGCAAGGCGATGAGGTGTCGATTGTTAATGCCGATACGTTAATATACGAGTATACGCCACTAAAGGGCTCAACGACCGCAGCGCAGCGCTTCGATAACTTTGCCGAGTCGTTAGCTACGTATATGACAGATGGCATAGCCCCACAGCGCCCCGTAAACTTCACAATAATAGGTGGCCCTGGTTACTCGGCAGAGACGGGATTGCGCCTCTCGGCAGTGGGAAATATGCGCTACCGCACCTATGGTAACGAGACCCTGTCGCACAACCTGTCGCTGCGCATCATGGCATCTTTGAGGGGTGCATATGGTGCCGATATAGATGGTATAAATTATATCGTCAATAGTCGTAATAGACTGACGTACAGCATAGCCTTTGCATCCATTCCGACGCTTCTATATGGTTTCGACTACGATACCTCGGCGGCCTGCATGGCGGGCCACTACACCGCAAAGCGTGGCGTGGTGGAGTTACGCTACCTCCGTCGTATAGGTGAGGTTTTAGACCTCGGCGTGTGTGCCGACTATCGCTACGACGATGCTCGAAACTTCGATGCGAGGGCACGCGAGCTATTGGGCGATAGAGAGACTCTCTACCATGGTGCGGGTTTGGGCATCGCTGCGGAGGTGCACTGCACGAGCACGGAGGCTATAAATGTGATCCGTGGTGTGGAGGTGTCTCTCGAGGCCATCATGCGCCCAGCATTCATGGGTGGCACATCCTCCTCGTCGTGGCAGTTCAGGGGTCAGATGGATTGGTATCAACCGCTGTGGCGTGGTGGTCTAATGGCGCTTGACATCTATGGTGAGTATCACTCCCAAGCAACACCCTGGCAGCTCCTTGCGCGCCTCGGTGATGATAGTCGTATGCGAGGCTACTACCCAGGACAATACAATGGTAACAGCCTTATTACCACGCAGCTCGAGTTGCGACAACACATTTGGGAGGGTCTTGTAGGAGTGATCTGGGGAGGTGTTGGCGCAGTGTGGTCGGATAGCGATATGGTGGCGTGGCGCAAGGTGCTACCCAACTATGGTGCGGGCATACGTTGGTACTTGAACTTAACTACTGCTGTGCGCATAGATGTGGGCTTTGGCCGTGGCTGCTACAACTTTGTTGTGGGCCTTAATGAGTCGTTTTAGGGGTGTGTTGTAGCCTCTCTATTTATCCGTGTAAATAGTCATCTTTGGAGTGTGGTGTTGTGCACCACACTTTTTGCTATTCTTCTTTGCCTATTGGTAATTTTTTACTATCTTTGCCGCCGTATAACTATACCATAGGTATAGAGGGCGCCAAACGGTGTTTATTTGGTGTGTGTTTGTTGGCGAAATTGGTGCGCGAAGTTATTGTGCTGCGATTTTTGCCCCCTACAAGCTCGATATTTGGTGTGGTTGTATTTGTTTTGTGAAGCGATAGATGAACTTTAAACTATGAAAATAGCATTAGCACAACTTAACTTTACGGTTGGTGATATCAAGACCAACGCCGATAAGATTATTGCTGCCATAAAGAGTGCGAAGGAGCAGGGTGCAGACCTTGTTGTCTTTGCCGAATTTGCTGTGTCAGGAACACCTGCGTATGGACTCCTCACCAAGACAACATTCCTTACGTTGTGCGAAGAGGCTGTAGAACGCATCGCAGAGTCGTGCAACGGCATCGCAGCAATCGTTGGTACACCATACCTCACTGCCGAGGGTCCCATCAGTGCTGCGGCGTATATCGATGCCGAGGGTAACATCGAGTATATCGGCAAGCGATATGTCACTGCACGCCGCGAGATGGGCTACATCGTGGGCTCGTCAGTGGGCCATCAGAATATCCAGATCAAGGATAAGGCATTGAAGGTTATCGTGGGTGACGACTTGAGCCGCATGGAGGACCTCGAGGAGGAGGTAGATGTTATCATCTCGGTGAATGCACGTCGCTATGGCAAGGGAATCCTATCACGTCGCTTCGACAAGATAAGCCGCTTGGCCTTCGCGGAGGGTAGAACGGTAGTCATGATCAACCAGATTGGTGGCTCGGGCGATATCGTCTACGACGGTACGTCGGGTGTGCTCGATAGGGATGGTCACCTAGTGAAGCTCCTTAAGAGCTTCGAGGAGGATATGCAGATCTTCGACACAGAGAAGGATGTAACACCTTTCGATGTGCCCTTCACAACATACAACGACCGCACTCGCATGATATATGAGGCTGCGTGCCTCGGTCTTCGCGACTATTTCCATAAGAATGGCTACCGCAAGGCCTGCGTAGGTCTCTCGGGAGGTATCGACTCGGCAGTTGTGGCATGCATCGCTGTGGGTGCTCTCGGCAAGGAGAATGTCCGCGTGTTGCTCATGCCATCGCCATTCACGCCTAACGACAGCGTGGAGGATGCGAAGCGTCTTGCCGAGAACCTTGGCGTGGAGTATAGCGTATTGCCCATCATCGAGGCGTACAACGCCATGGTAGGCACACTGCAGCCCGTCATCGGCGGTACGGAGTTTGACGCTACGGAGGAGAACATACAGACACGTATCCGCACAACGATGCTCATGGCATTGCAGAATAAGACAGGATATATGCTCCTCAACTCGTCGAACAAGAGTGAGAATGCACTCGGTTGGTGTACTCTCTATGGCGACACCGCTGGTACGTTCAGCCCTACAGGCGACCTCTACAAGGGCGAGATATACGACCTTGCGCGCTACATAAACGCTGCACTTGGTGATGCCATCCCTGATGCTATCATCGACAAGGAGCCATCATCGGAGTTGCGCCCCAACCAGAAGGATAGCGACTTCTTGCCTCACTATGAGGTTATCGATGCCATCCTCTTCCGTATGATTGAGAAGAAGCAGCATCGTGAGGAGATTATCAACGCCGGCTTCGACTCGGCAGTGGTGGAGAAGATTCACAAGATGGTTATGGAGAACGAGAAGAAGCGTTACCAGTTCCCTCCTGTGTTGCGTCTCTCGCCATGTGCCTTCGGCCATGAGTGGCTAATGCCTCTTGTAAACCACTACTGCGACTAACGCGAGGTATGGCTCATACGATACAGCATAGAGGTAGGGTAGAGGCTGTTGTTGGCGACAAGGTTATGGTTGTCGTGGAGCAGCAGACAGCTTGCGGTGGATGTCATGCACGTGGTGTGTGTGGTGAGAAGGGTAAGCAGCGCACGATAGAGGTGACAACACCCTATGCCCAGCAGTATGCTGTAGGTGAGAGTGTCATCGTGGCACTTGTGAAGCCCTCAATGGGCTTCTCATCTGTTCTATGGGGATATGTACTTCCCCTCGTGGCACTCCTCGTGGCACTCTTCGGTAGTAAACTCTGTGGTTTGGCGGATGGCCCTGCGGCATTAATAGCCATAGCATCGGTGGTGGTATACTACGTGGTGTTGTATGCTCTGCGTAATATGTTTGAAAGAAAGATACACTTTACAATTATTAAGGAATAGTGATGAATACTTTAGTATTGACAGTAGTAACACTTGGTGTGTTAGGAATACTTCTGGCTATAATCCTCTACTTCGTAGCACAGCGCTTCAAGGTCGAGGAGGATCCACGCATCGACGAGGTGGAGAAGATGTTGCCTGGTGCTAACTGCGGTGGCTGTGGCTTCGCAGGCTGTAGAGCAATGTCGGAGGCTCTCGTTAAGCGTGATGATATATCGGCGTTGTACTGCCCTGTGGCAGGTGCCGATGTCATGGGTCGCGTGGCGTCGTACCTCGGCAAGGCAGCAGCAGAGAAGCAACCTCTCGTTGCGACAATGCGCTGTGGCGGTAGCTGCCAGAAGCGCCCCAAGGTCAACCACTACGATGGTGCCTTAAGCTGTGCCGTGGTTAACACCTTCTATGTCGGTGAGTCGGGCTGCGCCTTCGGTTGCATAGGCTATGGCGACTGCGTGCATGCTTGTAAGTTCGGAGCTCTTGAGCTAAACCCCGAGACAGGACTCGTGGAGGTAGATCCAGATAAGTGTACAGCGTGTGGCGCATGTGTCAAGGCGTGTCCCAAGGGACTCTTTGAGTTGCGTAAGAAATGGCCAAAGAATCGTGCCGTATATGTTGCTTGCCGTTCCAAGAACCGTGGCTCGGTGGTGACAAAGGTATGTAAGGCTGGTTGCATAGGCTGTGGTAAGTGTGTTAAGACGTGCCCATTTGGTGCTATCACCGTGGATAACTTCTTGGCATATATCGACCCCGATAAGTGTAAGCTATGTCGTAAGTGTGTGAATGAGTGCCCAACGGGTGCCATCCACCTCGAGAATATGGAGCCTCTGCCCAAGGAGCCAAAGACTCCTGCGGCCCCAAAGGCTACGCCTAACGTGGAGAAGAGTGAGGCTACAAACAATCAGTAATGTAAGAGTATGAGAACATTCCCTATAGGCGGTATTCATCCGTCAGATAATAAGAAGTGGAGTAAGGATCAGAGTATCGAGGTGCTCGACCTTCCAGATGAGGTTAAGATACCTATGATACAGCACATTGGTGCACCCTCGACACCACTCGTCAAGAAGGGCGATAAGGTGCTCACAGGTCAGGTCATAGGTCAGTCGGCAGGTTACGTGTCGGCAAACATTCATGCCACGGTGTCGGGTACTGTTACTTCCGTGGATGCTTATCCTAACGGCCAGGGCCAGCGTCGCTTGATGGTTGTCATCAAGCGCGAGGGTGACGAGTGGATGCCCGAGATAGACCGCACACCAGAGCTTAAGCGCGAGTGTAACCTCGCCCCCGAGGAGATTGTTGCCAAGGTTCGCCAGGCGGGTATCGTAGGTCTTGGTGGTGCGCAGTTCCCAACACATGTCAAGCTCTCTATCCCCGAGGGCATGACTGCCGAGGTGCTCATCATCAATGGTGTGGAGTGTGAGCCATACCTCACCTCCGACTACCGTAATATGCTGGAACGTGCCGAGATGCTGCTCGTAGGCGTCGAGGTGCTAATGCGTGCTGTGGGCGTTAAGCGTGCTGTCATAGGCGTGGAGAATAATAAGCCTGATGCTGTTGAGCACCTACGTGAGATTATCACGCGCGATAACTATGCCGGCATAGAGGTTATGCCTCTACAGTTGCGCTACCCCCAGGGTGGCGAGAAGCAGCTCGTAGCGGCTGTCACAGGCCGTCAGGTGCCACCCCCACCAGCACTCCCCATCTCTGTGGGCGCTGTAGTATGTAACGTATCTACAGCCATTGCTGTATATGAGGCTGTGCAGAAGAATAAGCCTCTCATAGAACGTGTTGTGACAATCACAGGTAAGGAGCTTAAGAGTACACATAACTTCATGGTGCGCTTTGGTACCTCTGCCGAGAGTGTCCTTGCCCTTGCAGGAGGTCTGCCCGATGGCGATGTTAAGCTTCTCAATGGTGGCCCTATGATGGGCCGTGCCGTTGTGGATATAACTGCCCCTTTCATCAAGGGTTGCTCGGGTATCACAGTGCTCTCTGGCAGCGAGGCGCCACGTGGCAAGGAGCTTGCCTGCATAAAGTGCGCGAAGTGCGTAGCGGCATGCCCTATGGGTCTCGAGCCATACCTGCTGTCACGCCTTGCGAAGCTTCAGCGATGGGATGCTGCAGAGGAGCACTACAATGCCGAGTGTATAGAGTGTGGCTGCTGCTCGTACAGCTGTCCTTCGAACCTCCCCTTGCTCGACTACATACGCATCGGCAAGCAGATGGTGATGTCGAACATACGCGCACGCGCGGCTGCGAATAATAAGAAGTAGCAGCACAGCCTACGGTAACGGAAAATAAAAGAAAGAAAAGATTATATGGCAACCAGACTTTTTGCAGCACCCTCGCCACATATCCATGGCGGTGAGAATACGCGCCGTATCATGGCCGACGTGGTGCTGGCACTACTCCCCGCATTGGCAGTCTCAATATATGTGTTGGGCTGGCGTGCACTCCTCGTAACGGCTATCTCGGTGGTTAGCTGCGTGGCTTTCGAGTATCTCATCGCACGCTTCCTGCTCAAGCGCCGTTCTACAATTGGCGACCTCTCGGCAATCGTCACAGGTCTCCTTTTGGCCTTCAACCTCCCTGTGGGTATTCCATGGTGGATTGTCATCATAGGTGCTCTTGTGGCTATAGGCATCGGTAAGATGACCTTCGGTGGTTTGGGCTGCAACCCCTTTAACCCAGCTCTCACAGGTCGTATCTTCCTGCTCATTGCCTACCCAAAGCAGATGATCGACTGGACAACAGGCGTGCCTGATGCCCTCTCGGGCTCTACACTCCTTGAGAGTGTTAAGTATGCTCCCGAGACCATCAACAACATCGACTTTCTGCAGATGCTCGGCGGACATATGAACGGTTCGTTAGGTGAGATAGGCTCGTTGGCCCTCATCCTTGGCGGTCTATACCTCATCTGCCGTAAGGTTATATCATGGCACATCCCCGTGGCTGTGCTCGGCACCATGGCCATCTTCGCAGCATGCGTGGGTGCTACATATGGTGGTGCTATGATTTATGAGTTCCCCTTGTTCCACATACTTGCAGGTGGTGCGTTGCTCGGTGCCCTATTTATGGCTACCGACTACTCTACATCTCCTATGACACATAAGGGAATGATAATCTTCGGTGTGGGCATAGGTCTCATCACCATGATCATACGTCTGTGGGGTAGCTATCCCGAGGGTATGTCGTTTGCCATATTCATCATGAATGCTGCGACACCTCTTATTAATAAATATTGCCGCCCCAAGCGCTTCGGCACTAAATAATCGACGATGTAGAGTATGAAAAGTACATTGAGAAATATGGTCGTGGTGCTATGTAGCATCACCGTCATCGCAGCACTCCTCGTGGCTGTTGTCAACGACATGACAAAGGATGCCATCGAGCAGAGTAAGATAAATGCAAAGAATGCCGCAAAGTTCCAGGTTGTGGGTGCAAACGATAGCGAGGCTTACGTGGCGCGCGACACCACACGCACCATTGGTGACTTCAACATCACCGTGAGCACTGTAGTGTCGAAGGGCGACGATAGCGTAATCGGCTATGCCGTGGAGGCCCCCAGCATCCTGAAGAATGGATACTCCGACCGCATATACCTCATGGTGGGCTTCGTGGAGAAGGAGGGTATAACATCAGTGTGCGACATCGCAGTGTTGTCGCAGAAGGAGACCCCAGGCCTCGGTGCTAACATGGAGAAGGAGGACAACAGCCTCATCCGTAGCATCGTCGGTCGCGATATGTCTACCGTGGTGTTCAACGTGACAAAGAAGGATAAGGATGCTACGTTTGATGCCCTCACAGGCTCTACGATATCATCTATGGCATATGTTAATGCTGTGGAGACAGCATACGCTGGTTACCTATGGGCCACAGGACAGCTCAATATGGGTAAGGAGGCTATAGAGGCAGCACCCTCGGGAGCATCTGCTACCAGCGAGGATTATAACGAGGAGCCAGAGGCCCAGAAAGGAGATGTAGATAATGAGTAAGTTGCAGATTATTAGCAAGGGTATCATCAAGGAGAACCCTACATTTGCCCTCGTGCTCGGTATGTGTCCCACGCTGGGTGTCACATCCTCGGCAATAAATGGTATGGGTATGGGTGTTGCTACAATGGTGGTGCTCATCCTATCAAATATCTCTATCTCGCTAATAAAGAGCTTTGTGCCCGATAAGGTGCGTATCCCCGCATTTATCGTCGTCATAGCATCCTTTGTGACAATCATCGAGATGCTCATGCAGGCATATGTGCCATCGTTGTACGCCGCGTTGGGTGTCTTCATCCCACTTATCGTTGTTAACTGCGTGATCCTCGGTCGTGCGGAGGCCTTCGCATCGAAGAATAACGTCTTCGACTCGGCACTCGATGGCATAGGCATAGGCCTCGGCTTCACACTCGCACTCACCGCTGTGGGTGCTGTGCGTGAGGTGCTGGGTATGGGCTCAATCTTCGGCTTCACCTTTGCCGACGGCGTGATGCCCCTGCTCTTCATCCTTGCTCCTGGTGGATTCATCGTCCTCGGATACCTTATGGTCTTGTTTAATAAAATCGCTAAAAGATAGAGTATACTATGAGTTCATTTAATATACTAATAGGTGAGAATATCTCTGCCGAGGTGCTCGAAGGCTTCGCTACAGGTAACATCACAATGCCTGTTGTGACACTCTTTGCCATCGTCATCGGTGCTATCTTCGTTAACAACGTCGTGCTCTCGCAGTTCCTCGGTATATGCCCATTCCTTGGCGTATCATCAAAGGTGGAGACATCACTCGGTATGGGTATGGCTGTAACATTCGTCATGGCCCTTGCCTCTATCGTCACATGGTGCCTGCAGACATATGTCCTCAACCCCTTCGGTATCGGATATATGCAGACTATCACCTTCATCCTCGTTATCGCCGCCCTTGTGCAGATGGTCGAGATCGTGCTTAAGAAGGTGTCACCAGCCCTCTATCAGGCCCTCGGTATCTTCCTGCCTCTTATCACCACCAACTGTGCAGTGCTCGGTGTCGCCATCATCACCATACAGAAGGATTTCGACCTCCTCACAGGCGTCATCTACTCTGTCTCTACAGCCTTGGGCTTCGCCCTTGCCCTCGTGCTCTTTGCCGGCATCCGCGAACGCCTCGATGTTGAGGATGTACCCCAGGGTATGCGTGGTGTGCCCATCGCCCTCATCACCGCAGGCCTTCTTGCTATGGCCTTCATGGGCTTTGCAAACTTGTTGTAGAGTGGCATTTGTGCCAAACAATAAGAGTCCGAATGGATATTGTTCCATTCGGACTCTCTCTTTTTTATAGGCTTCACCTCTCTTTCATGTCAGAGTGATGCAGTAGTGGCGCTGACATGAGAAATCCTTGAGTTGAGGTGATTGATTATTTTTGATTTTAGTGGAGCATATTTGGTTTTTAGCAATAAAAAATCCCCTCGGGATAGTACCTACGTACAGCCCGTGGGGATTTGTTTAGGTATCTATTGTTGTATGTCTTTCATGTCAGAGTGGTGCAGTAGTGGCGCTGACATGAGAAAGCCCCGGATGGGTAGTACTGACGTACGTCCCATTCGGGGCTTTGATTGAAGCGTCGCTAATGCGCCGCTATCACATGAGAGGATTAGATGATACCCTGCTCAAGCATAGCCTGTGCCACCTTCATGAAGCCAGCGATGTTAGCACCCTTAACGTAGTTAACTGTGCCGTCAGCCTGTGTACCGAACTTCACGCAAGCCTCGTGGATAGACTTCATGATGAAGTGGAGCTTATCGTCTACCTCCTCACCTGCCCATGAAATGTGCATACAGTTCTGAGTCATCTCAAGACCTGAAGTTGCTACACCACCAGCGTTAACTGCCTTACCTGGTGCGAAGAGGATACCTGCATCCTGGAATGCCTTGATAGCCTCTGGAGTACAACCCATGTTAGAAACCTCGGCGCAGCACCATGTGCCGTTAGCCAAAAGCTCCTTCGCGTCAGCCTCGTTCAACTCGTTCTGGAATGCGCAAGGAAGTGCGATGTCACACTTTACTGACCAAGCCTTCTTACCAGCTGTGAACTTACATGCCTCTGGATACTTTGTTGCCATATCCTCAACCTTGTTACGGTTAGAAGCACGCATCTCGAGCATATAGTCGATCATCTCGTTAGTGATACCACCAGGGATCTCGCAAACACCGTCTGGACCAGAGATAGCAACAACCTTTGCGCCAAGCTCAACAGCCTTCTGTGATGCACCCCAAGCTACGTTACCGAAGCCAGAAACTGCAACAGTCTTGCCCTTGATGTCCTTACCAGCCTTTGCCAACATGTACTCAACGAAGTACAAAGCACCGTAACCAGTAGCCTCTGGACGAAGGATAGAACCACCCCAAGTCTCACCCTTACCAGTCAATACACCTGTGTGGTACTTGCGAGCAAGCTTCTGGTACATACCGTTAAGGAAACCGATCTCATGGCCACCTACACCAACATCACCAGCAGGAACATCAGTATCAACGCCGATGTTGTTCCACAACTCCTGCATAAATGCCTGCCAGAAACGCATAATCTCACCATCTGACTTACCAACTGGGTTGAAGTCTGCGCCACCCTTAGCACCACCCATAGGAAGTGTAGTAAGAGCGTTCTTGAAAGTCTGCTCGAAACCGAGGAA
>JAZLCL010000026.1:0-16619 GCA_045614205.1 Alistipes sp.
ACGTGCATTACCCGGATCCTGTGCCCCACTATAGCGAAGTTGGACATTTGAGTCACCCCATCCCGAACTATAGTAGCCATAGTAGTCGATATCCGAACGGCCACGGTACGAGGCGTTGTAGTGTGTCGAAGGGTAGGTCTCACGAACCACCTTCGAGGTCCAGAAGCCTCCTGGCGATGCACTATAGGAGTAGCTCCAACAACCTGTCGCAGCACTCCATCGACCGAGGCTAACACTGCCTATTGACGAACCCTGATTATAGATAGTCGTAGGGGCATTACTACCACTCTTGAAGTCATCACGGTATGAGTAGTGTCCCAAAACATTTACCACATATACCAATGGGAACTGCTCCACGAGCACCATCTCCTGCTGACCGGTCTCGTTGGTGACGATAAGGGTGAAGTAGCGGATGGTGTTGTTCGTAGGTTGATTGCTGCGCACTGTGATATTGCCCGAGATGGCACCCTCCTGTGTGCTACCGCTGATACTATATGTCGAGGGGTTTATGTTCTGTCGGATACCAAACTTATCGACATAGTAACTATCGGCAATGGTGATTGTCACCGGTGATGATGACGAGAAGAGCAACGACGTAGCATCTACATCGGTGTTATACATCTTAAGCTCATCGAGGTTAACCTTGAGGTACTCGGGGCCATACTCGCCACCTATATCTATTCTACGTTCTGTCCAGGGGTGTACACTATACTTAAGGTCACCAATCTCCACGGGCTCCGAGAAGTCCTCGGCACCTGGGGCATGCACATTGGCAGTGACCTCATAATAGTGGTTGCGCTTGAACGTGAAGTCACGACTCATAGGCACCTGGTAGTAGTTGTTAGGATGTGGCTTAATGATACGCGCACCATCAACAACAGAGTCGTACAGCGCAGGAATGTCGACAAGAAGGTTTGTGGCATAGCTGAAGCTGTCGTTTGTCTGCCATGTGTGGCTCAACACATACAGCGTGATCTCTACAGACGTAATCTTGCCCTGCTCATCAGTAATCCACCTATAGTATGGTGTCATGGACTCATGCGTAGTCTCCAGATTCTCACTCTGGCGCACAACGCCATCGTCCATCACACGTGTCACATAGGGGGCATTACGCACATAGTAGCCTGGTGTAGCACCCTCGATGCTATTTGTGAACTCTATAGTATCTCCCGCAACAAACTTAACGACGACCTTTGCCGCAGCACGGCGCAGCGTCACATTCAGCTCCACGGTGTCCGTAATCTTCTCCTCTGCGATGACAATAGCGGCAGCCTGCGCAGGCTCCAAAACACCCATATAGGCGCAACCATCCATAAGGAAGTGCGAGGGTGTGTTGTTTAGTCTCAAGCCTGTGAGGTGGCTGTTAAAGAGCTCCTCCTCGAGGTCGAAGAGACTCTCCACGCTGCCTATGTTGGCATAGATAGAGGCATCAAGCGTGCTATTAGCAACAACATACACCCAATACTTGGCACCAACGACGATGTCATCGATGTTGACACCGAGGCGTACAGCACCACTCGCAGAGACTGTGGTGGCACGCTGGTGATAGAAGAGGGTCTTATCGGCATCGTCCTGGGCATCCTCAAAGATCATGATGTCGAGGTGACGAACAGCACTCTCCACAGCGCTATCTGCAACGTCAGCACGGGTATCTATGCCCAGCACACCACCGTCAACATTAAGCACTATTGCCGCCTCGCGAACAACACCCTGCGTCTCAACACCATCATTGTGGCAAGCCACAACAACAGAGGCAAGAAGCGCCAAGGTCATATATCTCATATATCGTCTCATAGTAGTTCAACACTTTGTTAGTTAGTAACCTGCTGGATGTCGATGATACGTGGCTCCGAGCCGCTATTGGGCCAGAAGATGTGATCCACCTCGCCATTTATGAGCAAGTAGCGCGAGCCTGCACCCATCCAATCCTGTGTGTAGGTGATGCCGAAGCGTGCCTCACCCGTATATGCTGCATCTGTGGGTATAACAAGGATGTTGTACCAGCCACTGAAGGCCTCGAGCTTCGAGCCATCCTTAAGACTCTCGTTTAATACGCTACTCTCGGTAGTATATACAAGGGTGCGTGTCACAGCATCAACCTCCTTATATACACGTATCTCGCAACGGTCGGATGCTGAACGCAACGTAGGTAGCCATGTCTGACCTATAGGGCTAACCATCTGGAACCAGCATGAGAAGGCACCCTCCTCGCTGACGATGTTACCACGTTCGTTGGGGGCAACGTAGTACATAGTAGGCATATCGGGGAATATGTCATTCGACGGGTCACCATCACGTACCGCGCTATCTGGAAGCACAGGGTTATGGTAGTTGGGGTAGTCGAAGTGCTGCACCCACTCCCAATTATCACCCTGCTGCCAATCGGCAACCTCATAGTTAAGTACCAGAGCACCACTCTTAACCTCTGTTATGCGGAAGCGATAGATGGTGTTACGCACGATGTCAGATACCTCACCTGTAGGGCGACCTGCCGTATAACCTCTAAACTGCAACGCATCGGGGAACTCCATAGCCGTAGAGTTATATGTCACATTCACCGATATCTTCGCCTCGAAGTCGGGGAACAGTGTGTTGCTATACTCGGGAATATACATAATATACCTTCTGCCACTCTCAACCTCTGTGAGTGCGTGAGGCGTGGTGTGCACCTGGCGGTACTCGCGGATGACATCATCACGGTCGAGAGCCGTGGTTGCAGTAGCCGAATCCCAGCCCTCGGGCAGAACATAACCCGAACGGTTATGGTAGTTGATGCTTGCGCCATCGATGGTACAATCCGTAAGAGCCTCATCCACCAACACCTCCACCTTGGCTGCAGCACGCAACAGCGATATAGTGCCGAGCTCCTGGACACGCCTATCCAAAAGATTAGAGATATCTACCTGCTTAACGCCCCACATAGGTATTGCACCACTTGTCATATCGAGGTCGTCGAAGCCATAGATGATTGTAGCACCATCACCCTCTGCACAGTTAGCATATACCATAAACTTATACTCTGGCGCCACGCCCGCAGCGAGTGTTGAGGCGTGCTCAAGGAGTGCCATAGGCACCGTGCCGTGGAACTGATAGCGGCTACCATCTTCACTGATAGGCCAATACTCAAGGCCCTCAACATCGCCTATATATAGGTTATCAGCCGTATATATCGACACTCGTAGGCTCGAGGCCATAATCCTATTCTCAAAGCCCACGCCAAGCTCATCCGTAGCTGCGGCATCATCCCACGAGGCACGTGTGGCGGTGGGGCTATCGATGGCAAGAACGAAGTTCACATCGTGAGGCTCATCCATCATTGGGCAGTTGCCATGCTCAAAGATGGTATTACACCCCACAAGCGCGAACGCCATCGTGGCCATCATAATCCTATAAATCCAATCTCTCATAGCTCTATGTCGTTAGGGTTAGAGGATATCTTCGTTCAATACAACGCGCCATGCGTTGACGATGATAGATGCCGAGAGCCAGTTGCCATCCTCATCAAGGAAGAAGGTCATGCTATACTCATCCTGGCGGTCGAGGTACTCCTGGTTGCTCATGTCGCGGTTGTAGTAGCCCTTAACAAGTAGTGCATAGTCTGCAACAGGGATTGAGAGCACTGCCTTGTCCTCCTCGATATTATATATCGTAAGCACAGGGCTCTGACCGTCGATCATTCTGTTGATGGTGAACTCGGCGATAGCAACAGAGACCTGGTCGGCACGTGTGCTGCCATTTGTGCCATAGTCGGGACCTACATCCGCAGTACCTGTCATAACACTCCATGGGGCATACGTAAGCTCACCACTGCTCAACACATCGTTATTCCAATCAAGAAGACCATTATCTGCCGTGATCTCGTAGCGGAACTTCTCGGCAACAAGGCCGTCGGACATCTGCTGGAGCATGATGCGCACCACATTTGTATCCTTAACAAGCGACATAGTCTCTACATATGTGCCTGGCTCCGATGTGTAGTCAAGCGTCATGGCACCATGGTACAGAGGCTGTAGGTCTGCCTCAACACGTCTCTCTTCAGAGGCCTTGATGGCCACCTGCAACTCCTCGCGCTTAGTCTTGCCCACAGCAACATCTGCCAAAAGGTCGAACGATACCTCACCCTCGAGGCCCGCCCATGCAACAAGCTCATACCTGCCACTCTCGAGCTCCAAGGCGATAGCAAAGTCATCGGCTGCAAGTCGCGTAGCATCGCTAACAGTGACAGCCTCAACAAGCACATCCGCCTGGTCGAAGACATATAGTGAGAGGGAGGTAACCTCATTAGCGAAGGCATCGGCAAACTTCATGTTATAGTCATACTTAAACTCTATGTTATAGTATGTACCGCAGTCACCCTCACCCTCATAGATGAAACCTTCCTTACATGAGCTGGTCGATAGTGCTACAAACAAAGTGGCCAGCATCGAACCCCACTTACAAAATTTAGCTTGGGTCTTCATTCTTATTACTATTTTTACGTTTTACTTATTTCTCGCCTTAATATCTCACCTTCGGTAAGACCTTATATATCGTTGGCCCAAAAGCGGGCTCTAATAATCAATGTTGGTGGGAGGGATATCATATCCTCTCCGTGCGACATCACTCTCTGCACCGATGTCGAAGTGCGCTTCACAGAAGCCTCTACGTTAATACTTCGCTATCTAATTAAAAGATGGGGCCCGCCGTGCAGTCCACAATGCGGACCCCATAATATCATCACTACGTTACTCGAGTACCACGTCGTACGATACAACGCGCCATGCAAGAACATTAATCTCGGCAGAGATATATGTCTCCTTGTCTGTTGGCTTCACAGGCACCACATTAGCCTCTGGGTCATAGACAGGAGTACCCCAGCCAGCAACACCCTTGATAGCAATCTTATAGCTGTGGTTACGGATGATACCATACTCGCCCACAGAGCCAGCTGAGCCGAGGTGCTTAACATCAGCATAGTAGTATGTCATACCACTCTTCCATATCTTTGCAGGCTCAACAGCCTTGAGAACAGCATTAGCATCAACCTTCGTGTAGTTTGCACCATCGAAAGAGTACCAGTTGGTAGCATCCACACCCTCTGCAAGCTGGAAGGTTACCTCATAGCTCTCGGTACCCTCAACACCAGCAACGCACATAATCTGTGAGTCGTCGATAGAGGTGTATGTGTCAACGCCATTGAACTGCATAAGCTTATTCTTGAGTGTAGGTGCTACAGCCGCCAAGAGAGCCTCCTCACCAACATAGTTTGTACCATACCACTGTGCAATCTCCAAAGCGTTGCCTGAAGCATCCTGCAACTGCGCAGCAACAACATATGTAGCACGCGCACCTACCTGCTCACCGAGATATAAAACTGTATCATCGCCATTAACAAGCTCGCTGTACGAGAAGTCGTTGTCTACAGTTGTCGACACACTCTTCGATGCCCAGTATGAACGGTAGTAGGCAGCATCGTTCCACACGAAGCCCAACGCCGCATCTGTCCACGCAGGGTCGATACTCTTAACATAGTATGACTCTGTCTGGTTACCAATGAGGTTCCAACCGAGGATATTGGCATATACCGCCTCTCCATCGAGCTCAACGCCTGTATCCACAACACCCTGACCAACAACTGTCAAGCGTGCATTAACACGTTCAACATATACTGTCACAGGGTTATCAAGAGCCCTGTCAGCAGTAGTCTGGAAGTTATCGATGTTAAGCTCCGTAGCATCAACCTGCACGCCCGCAGCATTAGCATATACAGAGTTTGTCATGATGAAGTTAGTGCCAGATGTATGGCCCACGGTCTGAAGGTTGTTCTTCAAGTCGTTAAGCGAGAGGCTCTGTGTAGCCTGGTAGTTAACAACAGCAACAACCTTTGCTGGGAACTGACCCTTATACTTCTCGACAACCAACACTGGGTTTGTCATAGACTCGATATTTGGCAACTCCGAACCGCCATTATCGGCAACACTAACATAGAAGTAGTTGCCATTCTGATTGATGTTGAAGGCGTTGCCCGCAGCATCGAAGAAGAAGAACGACGCACCAGTGATAGCCTGCTCCGCAGCAGTACCCTCCTCATAGAGGCCATCGGCACGTGTAACATCCTCCGATGACTTAAGGTCGATAGCGAGATAACCCTTGTCGGCAGAGATGCCAGCAGTAGGAGTTCCCTCATTGGTCTCATTCTTCTCTGTGCATGCTACAGTGAGCACGGCAGCAAGTGCCAGAAAGAAATACTTGGTTTTCATAGTTTTTAGTGTTTTAAGGTTTTTTCAATTATTATCTTAATATTGTATTATTTAGCTCGCACAGTCCAATTTGACTCTATTGCCTCCACAGCAGTACGTGCCTCGGCAACGCCACACTCCCCAGCCTCGCGGAAGAGAGCAAGCGCAGCGTCGTAGTCGCCCTCCTCGAGAGCTATGCAGCCACGCGAGTATGTCACCTCGGGTCTGTCACCCGCCCTCTCGAGATAGCGTAACGCCTTATCGTAGTCGCCACGTGTGATAGCTGCATTTGCAGCGTTGAAGTTGGCAACCTCATCACTTGGATACAGTCTCACAGCAACCTCCCACAACTCCGCAAACTCCTCGCTACCCGACTCGTAGCTCTGGGCAAGCAGATATAGCTCCTCAAGTGTAAGGCGCTGTGGCGCAGTGTTCATAACCTCCTCTATGTCAGCAGGGTTATCACTGCGACGCTGCTGGTAGCTGATTATGTAGTCCGAGTGGCGCAATGCTGGGTAGCAGTTGTCCAAGAGATGACGATAGTCCGCAGGATAGCGACTCTTGATAAGCCACTCCTTATGGTCGGGGTCATCCGTAGAATGGATAATCTCAAGGATAGCATCGCGGTTAGCGAGTGTAGATGACTCGACATAGCTCTCAAGGCCTGCCCAATCCTCCGCAACAAAGTCGGTGGTGATGAGGTCAGCATCGAAACTATAGAGAGACTCCACATAGCTCTTCAAGGCTTCGGCACGACCCTTCGCAAGACGTTTGTTGTTAGCATAGGGGCTCTCGGGTGATGCATGGCCAGTGATTGTGATAGAGGTGATTACAACATCCTCATCCTGCTTCATGGCATCTATTGTAGAGACAATCCTTGCTATCTCACTCATGTTACCACGGAAGCTTGGGTCGATCTCGATATTGCTCACTGGGAAGTCTACATACGCACGACCACTAATCTCGCGGGCAACAAACTCCACATCGGGCCTTATATATATAAGAGTTGGTTTGAATGGCTCTACGCCAAAGCCGTCAACAAGAACACTGCTTTCCGATGCAACCATCATGTTGCCACAGCCACAGTCTGTGCGCTGGAAAACCAGCTGGCTGCCATTCATCCACGCCTCGAAGGGCACAACAGCATGGTACGACACCTTCTCGGGTGCCTTGTTGCTGCGGTATGCTATATCCTCAACACCCGTGGGCGAGAGGTCCTCGTTGCGCTGGTAGTAGAAGTCGCGGTTTCGGCTATATAGACCTATCGACTTGAGGGCCACAGAGATGGTGTCGCGCACGATGAAGGGTGTGAGCACCACAGCATCCGAACCCTTAACCTTGAGGTCACTGATGTCGATATCCATATCCACTACAACATACTCTCCAGCACGCTGCATGGCGTAGTCCTCAACAGTCACACCACTTATCGTCTGGGCATCTGCTGCCACAACACTGGCAAACAGAGCTGCTACTATTACTATAAATCGTCTCATCGTTGTAGTCATTACTTAAAATACATATACTAAATTTATCGCCGCCTTTGTAGGGCCAAAGTAGTTGTGGTCGCCCGCACCTACCCTCTTGCCACAACCCGTGCAGCTGTAGATGTCGTAGTTGAAGTAGGCATAACCCACGCCGAGCTCAAGCTCAAGGTTCCAATGCTTACCCAGGATGAAGGCATAACCGTATGCTATACCAGCACCCGCAGCCCATCCCTGATAGCGCTTCTCAGATAGATTACTGAAGTCGGAGCCGAGGAAACTGATATTATTCTCTATGCCTCCGACATTATACTGACCACCGATGGCGTGGAAGCCGATGAAGTGGCGCGAGAAGCGGTCGCAGAACCAATAGCGCGCCTCGGGCTGCGCCAGCCAATGACGCCAACGTGCATCCTCCTTGACATTCCATGCATTTATATTTCCCGAGATGTCGAGTGTCCACTTCGGAGCAAGACCCACCTCAACGCCGAGGTTCACCGTTGCCGTAGCATCGTATAGCAGGTTTGTCTTGATGGCAACATCCTGGGCCTTGACATTTGCCGAGAACAAGATGCCAAGAAGTAGTGGGATGAAGAACTTTAATTTCATAACCGTATTGTTTAAATTTATTTAATCATTAACCTCGTGCTGCACATTTAAACCGTGATGACTTATCTATAGCCCTACCAGAGTCAATCGTGCAATTAAAATATCAAATTTTTTATCCTAAAATATTATAGTTTCTCAACCATATTTATGATTTTCCTGTTCTTTTTCGAGTACAAACATATGGTAAAAAATAGATATAAACAATAGGCGAATATCAATTTGTGATAATATGTCTTTTTTTTAAATACATTATCTTTTTAACTTTTTTCCTCTTACACCATAAATTTAGCGAAATATAATCAGTCTTAAAGGTTTTTAGTTATATTCATGATTATTATAGTTTATTCAATAAAGCGGGTAGTTTTATAATCAAAATGACAAAATATACCTATATACTCCCAGGAAGGCGATATAACAGCATCATGAGTATGCATATTTATATAGTTTTCGACATATTGGTCATTATTTCTCATATTGGTTTATTTTGTGCATGGCAATATAATTTTATCCTATAACATGATAATTATAACCTATATGCTCGATTTAGAAATTTTATGAATAGATAGTAAGTATCAATACCGTTGTGCAAGGCTAAATATACCACTTTAGCGAAAAGAGTCATATCCACATATTTTGAATAGATTTACCACCACATTGAACTTTTGAACAATTCGAATGGCGCAAAAAAAAGGCCGCCCAACAGGTGTTGGACAGCTCAATACTTTGGTGCGATAGGGGCGTTACTCCGCTAGCTGGATAATAGTCAACTGGTCACTCTTGGTGAAGCTACGAGCAGTGATTACAGCTTTGCGTTCACGACCAGTGTCATTAGCCTTGATGCGCACAACAACTGCAGAGGTCCAGACGCGAAGCGCACGTGTAGGGTTATCATACTCATTGATGACGCGGACAATCTCTATCCATGACTCCTTGGGCGTAAGGTCACCACTCTCCTCGTCGACATCCCAATTATCATATATGCTACCCATATGATGAATAGATACTTCATCTACCCCCGTAGACAATAGAGGGATTATAAACTCCTCAACAGCCTCTGCTCCGAGAGTAATCTCCGACTCCTCAAACTCAATCTCCGGCACATCCATCAGGATATCCTCCTTAACCTCCTCACATGATGCCATGCACAATGCCGCCACAACTAAAAATAGATACCTTTTCATAATGCTACAATATTAATTTATTTGTTACTCTTTATGGGACACTCCCACACCATCGAACTCCCAGGTTGCATCCTCGAAGGTTATGGTCATTAGCAGACGATGCTGGTCAAGGGTGCCATGCAACGATGTTACAATCACAGTTTCTACAACACCTGCTCTACCTTCAACATTGTTTGCCTCAAGATAGAGAACATCGGACTCGGTACGATAATCTATACCCTCCAGAAACAATGACTCGTAACCCATGAGACCATTAATATGAATCACAAGCCCATACTTATCAGTGGTCTTGTCACGCCATATCTGTACACATGTGTCTCTATATTCGGCAGCGTCATCACTCTTGACAAGTTCTCCCTGATAATAATCCTCTACGGGATAGGGGTTACCCGATATCTGCTCATCGTCAGCATGCTCGCATGAGATGAACGATATGGCAAATAGAGCTACAAAGAATAGACGGATATAATTCATAATGTAAACTATTAATTGGTTTGCGCTTGTTTGTCGATGCAAAATTAGATACCTTAAGTCCTAAATCCAAATTTTTCAGAGGATTGTTTTTCCGCAACACCATGTATAATACATTGATTATCAACATATTGAAAAGGATCTTTTTGCAAGTTTTTCATATTGCTGATTATCAGACAGTTACAGACACGGTCTTGGAGTGCTCGCGGAAAGAGAGGTAAATCGCTGTAATATGGGCTGTTACATTCGCGTATATGTTTTAAGGGCATAAAGGGTCAAAAGGGGCACAAAAGGAATGCGTTGTCTCTGTCCCGCTGTCTATAACCTTTCTGCCCCCTGTGCCCCTTGTGCCCTTTTTCATTCTCGGGTACCAAAGGGCATAAAATGTCATAAAAGGGCATAAAAGGAATACGTTGTCGCTGTCTCGCTGTCTCGCTGTCTCGCTGTCTCGGCTATGCAGCATTACGCCTTCAGGTATAAAAACAAAAAAGACGACTTGTAAGTCGTCTATTCTGTTTTGTTAGTGGGAGCAAAGGGATTCGACCGGCTTAGCTGGAGAGCCGATACCTCATAAAAAAGCGCAGGCGCAGCCGAGCAATAGATAATCACCATATCGGCTCAACCCCAACATATGTGAGCAATGACAACGCAACACACAACAAAACAGAATGGCCAAAGGCAGATGGTTTTATACTTGAAGGCAATGCTCGCATTACGCCTTCAGGTATAAAAACAAAAAAGACGACCCGTAAGTCGTCTATTCTGTTTTGTTAGTGGGAGCAAAGGGATTCGAACCCCTGACCCTCTGCTTGTAAGGCAGATGCTCTGAACCAGCTGAGCTATGCTCCCGTTTGTTAAGGCTTGGGACTGCAAAGGTAAGCATTATTTTTTAATCTGCAAATTTTTCGATAAGTTTTTTTTAAGAGTCTCGTCATCTTTCGAAGCTCGACCGCGTCGTCTGCTTATCGGGACTCTGGCATTTCCTCCACCACCTATGGCCTTGTGCCATGCAGCTTATCGTTTGCTACCTCTTTCTTGTGCATCCCATGCACTTGTGCGCCTGAACAAGGACTTGAACCTAGGACCCCATGATTAACAGTCATGTGCTCTAACCAACTGAGCTATTCAGGCATTGTAAAGAACCGTTATCTTTCGATTGCGGTGCAAAGGTAGTGCATTTTTTTTATTCTGCAAACTTTTTCGCAAAAAAATTCAAAAAAAATTATCTTTTACACTAAAATCGGGGATAAATGATACCTTTGTGGTATGAAATACCTATATAAATACGCGATAGTACTCATAAGCGCACTGCTCACTCATCAGCATGTCGTAGCACAGCAGCTGGCAAGAAGTGCCCTGCACTTCACAGAAACGACATACGACTACGGACATATTGCCGAGGATGGTGGCTCGGTGGTATGCTCCTTCGAGGCGGTAAACACCGCAGAGCATAGCGTAGAGGTGACAAAGATATCGACAACCTGCGGGTGCACATCGGCAATATATGAGAGTAGAACAGTAGCCCCAGGCGATACATTTCGCTTCGAGGTGCGCTACGACCCGATGAACAGACCAGGGCGCATAGATAAGGACATCATAGTACATACATCCGACACGGAGGCACTGACAACACTCCACATAACAGGCTACGTGCAACCACGCGAGAGATCGGTTGAGGAGATATATCCCTTCGATATGGGTGGCGGACTACGCCTAAAGAGCACATTCCACGCCTTCGGCTACGTGGAGCAGGGCAAGAGCACAGAGGCATACATAGAGTGTCTAAACAATAGCGACAAAGAGATATCAATAACAATATCGCCCAAGCTATCATCAGGCGCACTTACCGTGGACTACCCCAGACAGATGGCGCCACACACCACCGCCGACATACGACTATGCTACACCATAGCCCCCAACAGCGATATATATGGAACACTGACCGACATATTGAGCATAGGCATCAACGGCATCGAGGCACAATACGCGGTGAGCACACAGGTGGTGGCGACAGACAATTTCGACTTAATTGATGATATTTCAGCTCCGAGGGCGGATATTTCAAAAAATATTATTAAATTTGGGGATGTAAAAGTGTCGGATGGAGTGCGTTATGCCACTACAACGATAACAAACAATGGTGCAACACCCCTCATAATACGCCGCGCAGAGACATCGTCAGAGGCCATAAGATGCGAGGTGATAGCGAACACGACGATAGCCCCAGGCAAGAGCATGGAGTTGGTCGTAGCACTCGACATGGGGCGCATAGAGGATATTGACGAGCCCTTCGCAGCACGCATACGCCTTATAACGAATGACCCCATAAGGCCCATGCAGACACTGCGCGTAGGTGCCATAGTGACAGAGTAGGACACAATAAAAACTAATAGATAACCTAATATTAACGAAATGTTTAAGATTGTTGAGAAACGCAAGTTGGCGGATAACATCTACGAGATGAAGATATCTGCCGAACGAGTAGCACGTGCTGCCCTACCAGGACAGTTCGTTATCGTGCGTGCCGATGAAGGTGGTGAACGTATTCCACTCACCATTGCCGACTACGACAAGGAGGCGGGCACCGTGACTATCGTAACACAGACCATTGGTCACTCTACAAAGAAGATATGCGCTCTCGAGGCAGGAGATTCTCTCGTTGACTTCGCAGGCCCTCTAGGCCGCCCATCGGAGTTCGTACACATGGACCAGGAGCAGCTCAAGGCACGCAAGTACCTCTTCGTGGCTGGCGGCGTGGGCACAGCACCCGTATACCCACAGGTTAAGTGGCTAAAGGAGCATGGCGTGGCGTGCGACGTTATCATCGGCGCAAAGACAAAGGATATGCTCATCTACATCGACGAGATGCGCAAGGTAGGCAACGTGCACATAGCAACAGATGATGGCACAGAGGGTTTCAAGGGCATGGTGACAGGCCTTCTCAAGGAACTCGTAGAGGTGGAGGGTAGAGTGTACGACGAGTGCGTATGTATCGGCCCTATGATCATGATGAAGTTCGTGTGCCTCGCAACAAAGGCTCTTAACATCCAGACAACAGTATCTCTCAACGCCCTCATGGTGGATGGCACAGGTATGTGTGGTGCATGCCGCGTGTCGGTAGGTGGCAAGACACTCTTCACATGTGTCGACGGCCCAGAGTTCGACGGCCACGCCGTAGACTTCGAGGAGGCAATGCGTCGTCAGGCGATGTACAAGAACCAGGAGAGATTAGACAACGACAATCGCGAACACAAATGTAACTGCTATGGCAAATAAGATACCTCGCGTACCCGTGCGCGAACAAGACCCAAAACTCCGCGCTGCCAACTTCGAGGAGGTATGCTACGGATATAACCAGGAGGAGGCACTCCTCGAGGCATCACGATGCCTGAACTGTAAGAACCCACGCTGCGTGGCAGCATGCCCTGTGAACATCAGCATCCCCGAGTTCATACACCACCTCACCGAGGGCGATATACGCGCCGCTGCCGACGTAATACATAAGGATAGCTCACTGCCCTCGATATGTGGTCGTGTATGCCCACAGGAGTCGCAGTGCGAGGGCTCATGCGTGCTCGGCATCAAGGGTGAGGCTGTGGCTATCGGCAAGCTCGAACGCTTCGTTGGCGACTGGGCTTTGGAGCATAGCGACGATGTTGGCCAGATAGCAATTGAGAAGAACGGCAAGCGTGTGGCTGTTGTAGGTAGTGGCCCCGCAGGCTTGGCATGTGCCTCTGACCTCGCAAAGATGGGCTATCAGGTAGATGTATTCGAGGCCCTACACCGCCTCGGTGGCGTATTGTCATACGGCATCCCCGAGTTCCGCCTCCCAAAGGATCGTGTCGTAGCACGCGAGATAAACGAGGTGAAGAAGCTCGGCGTGAAGTTTGAGAGTGACGTAATCATTGGCCGCACAATGACCATCGACGCACTACTCGACAATGAGGGCTACGACGCCGTATTCGTAGGCTCGGGCGCAGGTCTGCCACGCTTCATGGGCATCGAGGGCGAGAACCTCAACGGCGTGCTCTCGGCAAACGAGTTCCTAACACGCGTAAATCTGATGGGTGCATGGGACCCAGAACACTCCGACACACCTGTATACGTGGGCCGAAAGGTTGTTGTCGTAGGTGGCGGTAACGTGGCAATGGATGCCGTGCGCACAGCAAAGCGTCTCGGCGCAGAGGCCGTTATCGTATACCGTCGTGGCGAGGCGGAGCTCCCAGCACGTAAGGAGGAGGTGCACCACGCCAAGGAGGAGGGCATCGAGTTCCGTATGCTCACAAACCCAACACACATCCTCGGCACAGAGGACGGCTGGGTGAAGGGCATCAACTGCATAGAGATGGAGCTCGGCGAGCCCGATGCAAGTGGTCGTCGTTCGCCTGTAGAGAAGGAGGGCTCCGACTTTGTGATCGACTGCGACGTTGTGATCATGGCACTTGGAACATCTCCAAACCCACTTATTGCCTCAACAACAGGTGGTCTCAACATCAACCGCCGTGGTTGCATCGAGGCTGACGAGATGGGTGCAACATCACGTGAGGGCGTATTTGCTGGTGGCGACGCCGTGACAGGCGCAGCAACGGTAATCTTAGCTATGGGCGCAGGCCGTAAGGCAGCAAAGGCTATCGACGAGTATATCAAGTCGAAGTAGTCATACCTATACACAAAAATATACCCTGGGCAAATTGTCCAGGGTATATTTTTTATTGGCACACTTAAGAGGCTTGAACATCACTAATCATTATAAAGAGACACTTGCTGCGATCCTCCAAAGGTACAACATCACCACTGCGTGGCACCTCGGCAAGCTCGTCAATAGCCTTTAGGATATCCTCGGCAACGATGCCGTAGCCACGCATCTCATGGGCAAAGGCAGAGTCACCCTTAAGAGTTGCATAATATAATATATGTGCAGTAGATATTCGCTTTGCCTCGATAGTGCCAAGCATCTCGCCACACATAGCATGATAGTAACCCTCGGGCCTCATACCCTCAACCCTCGGCTCGTAGATGATACCCTGCATCACCCTGCGCAACACTATGCCCACACCTCTCTGCCCCACAAGGTGCTCCAAGAGCCTATAGGCAAAGGTGGCATCATCACCCAGAAGCTCCACGATAAGTCTATCAACATACGATGTGGCAATGCCGTCACGACTCAAGTTATACGCAGTGCGCGATATTGCCGCCTCCAAACTCTTTGAAATACTCTTTCTCTTCATACTCTTTTTAACCATTTTTATCGCATAACAAACGATAAATATATTGCAATTATTGTAAGAAGAGGATAAAAGAGAAGACCCCACGGGTTGTACAATCTGCATCTGTGGGGTCTTTCTTTTGGGATGGTACATTAACCATTTATCAGCACCACAACTCAAATTCTTGTCAGAAGCGGTGAGATGTGGTGCATCACAAAAGAAACCACTCAGGGATAGTAGTTAACCTACAACCCTGAGTGGTTTACTTTTAGAGATGTGCCGCAGATTGCGGCTTATCACAAGAAATTATTACTTGTTCTCGAGCTGCGCCTTCAACTCTGCCAAACCTGCGATATCACCAAGAGTAGTCTTCTCTACCTGTGCGTTGATCTTCTTAACAGTTGACTTTGTTGCATCAGCAGCTGCACGACGTTCTGCCTTCTCTGCAGCATCAGCAGCACGCTTTGCCTCCTCGAAGATACGGCTGTGTGAGAGAGTGATGCGCTTTGTAGCCTTTGAGAACTCCAATACCTTGAACTCTGCCTTCTCGCCAGCCTTCAAAGTCGTGCCATCCTCCTTAACGAGGTGACGTGCAGGGCAGAAGCCCTCGATGTTCTCGCCGAGTGATACGATTGCGCCCTTCTCTGTAACCTCTGTTACAGTACCCTCGTGAACGCTGTCAACGCCATACTGGCTCTCGAAGCCGTTCCATGGGTTCTCCTCGAGCTGCTTGTGGCCAAGTGAAAGACGACGGTTCTCCTTGTTGATCTCAAGAACAACAACCTCGAGCTCTGCACCTACCTGTGTGAACTCTGATGGGTGCTTTACCTTCTTTGTCCAAGAGAGGTCAGAGATGTGTACAAGACCCTCGATGCCATCCTCGATCTCTACGAATACACCGAAGTTAGAGAAGTTGCGAACACGTGCTGTGCACTTTGTGCCTGCAGGATACTTCTTCTCGATCTCTGCCCATGGATCTGGAGTGAGCTGCTTAACGCCGAGTGACATCTTACGCTCCTCGCGGTCGAGTGTAAGAAGAACTGCCTCGATCTCGTCACCCACCTTCATGAACTCCTGTGCTGAACGCAAAGGCTGGCTCCATGACATCTCTGAAACGTGGATAAGACCCTCAACGCCTGGGGCAACCTCAACGAATGCACCGTAGTCAGTAACAACAACAACCTTACCGTTGATCTTGTCACCAACCTTAAGGTCAGCGCTAAGCGCCTCCCAAGGATGTACTGTAAGCTGCTTGAGACCCAAAGCGATGCGCTTCTTTGCCTCATCGAAGTCAAGGATAACAACCTGAAGCTTCTGGTCGAGAGCAACAACCTCCTCTGGGTGGTTTACGCGGCCCCATGAAAGGTCTGTGATGTGGATAAGACCGTCAACACCACCGAGGTCGATGAATACACCGTATGATGTGATGTTCTTAACAGTACCCTCAAGAAT
>JAZLCL010000027.1:0-64557 GCA_045614205.1 Alistipes sp.
TATCAGCCGTCGCAATCTTGATATTTGTAAGTATGTCCAGAACAATGGCTCGGAGTTAGCCTCTATTGATCCTCGCTCGTTGGTTGAGGGAGCTGAGTTTGCAATGGAGATACTCAAGGATTCTATGTCGCCAGATATAGCTCAGGGCGATATTGTCTTTCTCAAGTTTTTGCCAAAGACGGCAAAGCTTCATAGTGGAAGTGTCTATTTTATCGATACTCCAGCCTATGCGGGTGTGATACGCGATGTGTACATCGACGGCAAACAGATGACACTTAGAGCGCGTAATCCAAAGTATGGCGATATAGTCTTAGATATGGATGCCGACCACTTTAGTGCTGCTAATATCATAGGTATCTTCCGTAAGAATTTCACATCGTCATACTCACAGATGGAGGCTGTGCGCATAAAGAAGGATGAGCAGATCGACCAATTTCTTGCAAGTAACTCCAAGCTTATAGAGGAGATACAGCGACGAGGCGAGAGGGTTGATATGCTTATAGATAAACTTATGGAGGATAAATAAGGTTAACGAGGAGGTGGCCTACTATAACTATATAGCAATTTGATCGTATTACATACGATAAACTATTAACGCATAGCTTTATGTGTCTTATTCCTACCAGCACACGTTGAGATGATAGGCCCTTAAGTATGGGTAACAACCCTATGGCAGGTGCAACTGTTGCTATCGCAGTGGCTATTCAGCAGGCAATGAACTAATTTTCGATTTGTATAGGGTATCTTCGTCCTATCCCTAAAAGTAAGAGTCCGAGGGCTGTAGATTAAACTACTATCCCCCGGACTCTTCTTTTGTGATAGACCAAATCTGCTCCTCTAAAATCAAAAACTTCTCACACTCCTCAATCGGGCTTTTTTCATGCCGGGACCAAGCCTAACCTCTTCTAACAAGAGATTCAACTCATTGCAGGGAAGGGGTCTGTTAAGTGTCAATAATGCTAATATTATAAAAATAAATCCTCTATTATGTAATATTATATATATTTGCATTATCAAACTTTAGTATATGAAGCAACCGGAGCAAACAATCGAGCCAACATACTTTACAGATACAAAACCTCACTATGAGCTACTCGACGGACTGAGAGGCGTTGCCGCCATACTGGTGGTCATATATCACATCTTTGAAGGATTTGCATTTGCTCAAACAGCTGATGGTGTGGGTAGCGGGGTCATAACGACGCTTAACCATGGTCATATTGCTGTCGACCTCTTTTTTATCCTATCCGGATTTGTAATTAGCTACGCCTATGATGACCGCTGGAGCACAATGTCTCTCAAAGATTTTTTCAAACGCCGCCTTATTCGTCTACACCCCATGCTACTAATGGGCGTTGCAATTGGTGTCATAGCATTCATCATCGTAGGCTGTGAAAGATGGGATGGTAGCACAACGCCCATGCATCATGTCATGGTCGCCATGATACTCTCGATGTGCATGATACCCGCTATACCAGGTGCACAATATGAGGTTCGTGGCAACGGTGAGATGTTTCCGCTTAACGGCCCAAGCTGGTCACTCTTCTTCGAATATATCGGCAATATCTGCTATGCGCTATTCATGCGACGTATGTCAACCAAGATACTACTCCTCTTCACGGTGCTGCTCGGCATTACACACGCCTGGTTTTTCATAGGTGATGCATCGGGGTACGATATGATTGGTGTTGGTTGGAGACTCGATACCATAAACTTCTGGGGTGGATTCATCAGGATGCTCTTCCCATTCAGCATGGGAATGTTGCTAGCACGCACATTCAGGCCAAGAGAGGTAAAAGGCGCATTCTGGATATGTACATCTGCACTCATAGCACTCTTTGCGGTGCCATACATACCCTCGAATAGCGGCATCAGCATCAACAGCCTATACGAGTTTATATGTATAGCGTGCATCTTCCCAGCCATCGTATGGCTCGGTGCTTGCGGCTCGGCAAAGGAGCTTACAAACAGAGTCAACAGATTTCTTGGGGAACTATCATACCCACTATACATTGTACACTACCCAATAATGTATATCTTCTACGCCTGGCTTATTAAAAACGACATCTATATATTACGAGATTGCTGGTCTGCGACCCTTTTGGTCATAGCCTCGAGCATAACACTCGCATACCTCTGCCTAAAATTATATGACAAGCCCATACGCAAGTTCTTAACGAGTGCTAAAACACGTTGAGATGATAGACACGCAGATATAAGATACTACGTGTGTTGGGTATTGATACTATATTTTCAAGTTATTACGAATATAATTTAAAATAATGAGGGTTTATTGAATTTAATTTTTTAGCAAGAGAAATATTGCTACATTTGTTAAACAAAATAGAGACATTAACCCCATTAGAATAGTTATGAAGAGAACATTATTGACAATTGTTGCCATCGTAGCGATGGTACTATCGGCCTCGGCACAGCAGAAGGGCGAACAGACACTTGGTTTTAACCTCAATTACAGCACAGGTAAGTCAACAACAAAGGTGCAGATTAATGATGAGCAGAGCACCGCTACTACTATCCTCGGCGGAGATAATCTTGGCGTAGGCATTGAGTATGGCTACTTTATTGCCAACAACCTTCGTGTAGGTGGCCAAATTAGCTATGGCTACACTGCAGATGAATCGAAGACCCACTCGCTAATCATAATGCCTAACATAGCATACTACGTGCGATTGACAGATAACTTCTACTACACACCTAACTTCTCGATAGGCTTTGGTTTTGGCACTACTGGCACAAACGACTATACAAACGAGAACTTTACGATGTGTGGTCTTGCCACAGAATTACAGCCATTGGCAGTGGAATTCCGCCCTACACAGCAGTTTGCCATGACAGTTAGCCTATGCTCGCTTCAGTATGTTTTCCTCACAGACGCAAATAGTAGCAAGATACTCAACACGCAGATTACCACAAAGGTTAGCAGCAATGCCTTCAACTTTAGTCTTCTTGCAAATGCGCAGATTGGCTTCAAGCTATACTTCTAAATAACTCAACACAACCTTAAAAATGCCGAGCTTTAGGCTCGGCATTTTTGTGTTCATCATACTCGGATTTGCAGCAACCATGTTGTATGTGCTACTATAGCGATTGCAGCGACTATTGAGCAGCATACAGACTACTGTCATGTATAAACATTGCCTCATTTGACAAGAAATTAACCGTTTTTTTTTGCAAGGTTACTATTTAATGAATCTAGAGAGTTTAAAGATATATATTTACTCCCCCCATTGATAGTGTCAAACATGTCAAAATTCGCAAGAGTTTAAAAATAGGCCTCATAAACAAAGCCGCATCAAGGACGCGGCTTTATTCTTAAAGATTATTTTTTGGCTGGAAACAAATAGTCTTTAACAACCTCTGTTTCATCCAGCGCTCTGAATGACATAGGATAGGTAGATGAAGACTCACCGATAGTAAACTGTCCAACAGGAACAAACTGATCATAAGCAATTGATCCAGTTTTTGGCTGATACGCTACTCCATCGGCATTTACTGTGACTTTATAGCTTGTAACCGAACGATCTTCTGCCTCATTTGGATAATAGTGAACATAAATCTTGTACGTTCCCACTGGAGCATCACTCCATCTAATATGTTCTGGTCCTGGACCGTAGATATCATCCCTATCCAAATATCCACCAGAAGACGATGACATATTATAATACGCAATCTCTTCTCCATATGGGTCAACTACATGTAAGTCAATATCTGTAGCACAGCTATGTTTACTCCAGTCTAATCTGATTGTAACTTGCGCACTACTTACATCTGCAACAAAATATATAGGATTAGATATCTCTTTTTCTGTTACTATATCAACAACTGTCACCTTAACCTCCTGATCTCCATCATCTCCTAGAGTCCAATAGGTAGATGCCTGATTATTATTGTCAGCAGATACCAACGTATCCTCTACACTACCACCGCCCGAGATAACCTCAAATTTTATGCGATGATATGTATTTGCATCTCTATATACACCATCATCACCTAAAGTCTCTACTTGCACGACTAATGGCAACAATAACCTTTGAGAACTATAACCCTCCTGATTATTACCACTTACTTCATACAATCTCGCCACGGAACAAGTCGATATTTCGCCATCATAATAACACAAGCAGAAATTAACCTCTTCAGGGGCTGAAAGAGCATGTGCTAGTCTAAGACTAGCATTAAAAACACCCTTAAGTTTATCGTACAGATTTAGCGAATTAGATAAAACTTTTCCCAATTTTACTATACCACCTTTACCTACTGCCTCCCAATAATCTTGCACCATCCATTCTACGACTGCTCCATATGCTATGCCAACCCAATCCATTGGATCTGATAATGCATCATTAACTCCTGAGCCAGCGTTTATCATAGCCCTACTCACCGCATTGCCAACCTCCTGAAGAGCATCATTACCCACAGATAGTCCCAACGAAGTTAATATTGAATTTGCCAATCTTAAATAAAAATCAGCAGTAGCCGAAGCATTCATCCTCGACAAATGAAATTTATATTGGCCCTGATTTGTGAATCTAAACGTCCTTGGATCGCCAAGCATGAATTCGTCTACATTTTCTGCAAATAAATCCATACCACCATAATCGAAACGTGAAGGAACCGAGAAAGGAGTTTGAGCACCGCTCGCCTCTGAAACATAGCCATAGTAACTAGGGGTAAGGCCAACATTTCTAATAGTTAAAACATTCCCTGAAATATCAACATGAAATGGATATACTGTAGGATTATCGTAAATTGCTCTAGTACTTTCAGGTACGATATCATCTAAACTGCCTGAAAAATTTTCATTATTTGTCTCATCACTTATATCCTCCATTAAATCATTTAAAGCAAGAAGTAAAGCCTCGTTATCTACATCAAAAATATCTTGCCTTCTAACGACTGTATTCTTAACCTCATTATGCAAATTTTCGAACTTGCTGCTAGAGGTAATAATATTTACAACTTCATCATATTCATCTGACTTAACAGGCGCAAATAATGGATGCAATGTTACTAACGCCACTGCTGTTGTATAAGAGTCTATTCTAATATTACTCTCTTGATCAACATACATTCTAGAGAGCAAATAGACGTTATCAGAGTCGTCAGTAACTGCAAATGTCTGAACATTATCATTTACATAGGAGTTTACTTGAAACACTCCGTCAAATATTTCAGTTATACCTCCAGCGCACAATAACTCACAACCATCATATAAGGTTGGGGTTTCAGTCTCTGAAACAATCTCGCCACTCAATAATAGTTGCTTATTTTGTAGCGTGTTATCATGATTAATTACCTCAATCGTTATTTCTTGGCAAGATACCATAGTTCCAACACAAATAACAAACATTGTTATGCCAAAAACCAATTTATATCCCCATGAAAGATTTGATTTGATACTTATCATAATTTTAAGTTTAAGGTTTAAGTATACACAAAGATAGTAAATATTTATCATGATCTTCAATAAAACACAAATTTTTACACACAAAATATCTTTGAGGATGGTTTTTCAGTTGCCAAATCACACATTTAATCCTGCAACGGCAAATTCATAGAGTCGTGTAATAGTTATGTGATGTAGTATATTATATTCTTATATTTGCCATATAGATACAATATTAAATCTAACACACTAATAACACCAAAGTTGCTACATACAGTATTGGGGGGGGATATTGCGACGGCAAAAACGCCATAACAGATCTTATGTGTCACTATCTTACTGCATAACCGCCTCTACTCCTGGGTCAGCACAATAGATTCACCACGTTCCACAAGAGTATAGAGGAGATTCAAGTCGACACTCTTGGCCACACCATTCTCCATATAGTTGAAGTTGTATGTCACACCCTCTGAATCGGTATAGTAAAAGTCGATACTATCATCATCCCATGCGAACTGGTACTCATCACGCAAGTTGAGCTCAAAAGCGCCACTCTGCGTGATTGTCACCACGCCTATTCGTGCACCTGTACGCAGACGTACAAAGGCCACAAAGGCATCTTGGGGGACAGGAAGAGGCTGTCCATCCTTCATGTAGTATATCTCACCCTTGATGTGCTCCGTATCCACATTGAAGGTCTTATCCCAGAACACAATCCTATCCTTATCAGTCGTAATATAGATGTTACCACCTGCCGTAATAGCCGACTTCTTGAATGGCAACAGCTTACGTTCACCCGTCTGGTCGATACCTACTGTCTCTTCCTTCTGACCAAACTTATTGAACTCTATCTTCGAAGCATCCCTATTTACCACCTGTAGATTGCTGTCGCCAAAGTGACGTTCGTGGTCACGGTGACGGTCTACGGTATAGATAAATCGTCCGGGGATTGTAGGATGAGGGCGCAGCTTGTCAACATTCAATCCCGAGCCATTATTCTCCTTATACCAACTCACGGGGTAGCGGTCATAGTCTATCTCGAGCATTGGGGCGTCTATGTACACCTCGAAATGGTCACCAAAGTTCTCGCCAAAAGGGTGTACAGAGCAGCCATCAGAGCCCTTAAAACTTGTGATATCAAAGAGTATATCCACCTGCTGACCAGGCTTATAACTAAAAACTACATCGTCTACATTCTCCTCCTGGGAGCCATGTTGCTCATTACTTAAGAGCTCGTCATCACTGGGGATTATCGTCGTTTCACTATATGCACCTCCCTCCGAGACTCTTATCTGTGCAGCAAAGCGGTATGGTCTATAGTGTGCAACATCAAAGATTACAGAACGGTATTCATTACCACAGTAGTCGTGATCCAATATTCTACCATCACGCGTAGTCTTAAAGGCGTGAGGACTCAACACATTGTTAGATGCGACACGCACAACATCCCTATTATCTGCACTATTTGTCAAAAAGTAGATGTTATACGTACCATCCTCCTGAAGGCCATACAACTCTTCTTCTATTAATGAAGTAGTCTTATAGTCCTGTGTGCGGAATGCCATAACACGACCATTTGTACTCCAATACTCCTCATTGAAGAGTATCACATCACCCTCCCATGCAAGATCCTGAATCTCCTCGTATTTATCTTCGTGATTATCATAATAGGTGCGATAGTCACTAAACTTCTTTGAGTATATCAAAAACTCGTCATGTCCATTCTTATGCCACTGCTCGCTATCAGGATTAGCAGCATGGTTTAGCGATGTGTACGTGCCATCATCCTGTCTCTCCTCCAACATTATAGTAAACACAATGGGGTGAGCGCGCTTCTGTGGCACAAGCATATAGTATAGCTCCTCATCATCGGCATACATATTACCATAGGAGTGGAGGTTATCAACAAAGATTCTGCGATGCACATGGTCGTATCCACTGAATATCGCATTTTTGGTGATGGTCTCAAAGAAGTTAGCCTCGAGATGCACCTCCTCCATTTCACCATCCTCATGCTTTAGGATAGAACGCATATGTAGACGGTGTTTGCCAGGCTCGGTTACTGTGTAGGCATACTTATAATTGATACCCTCCCAGTCGGTACCAAAGTAACCCTCCTCACCCTTAATGTATACAGGCAGCTGCGCACCAGAGTCAGAACGCACATCAAGATGGTTTACTGACACCAGCACCGTGAATGGGAAGAGGGCATCGGGGCAGGTATCAGGCACGGTGAACATTAAGGTGACATGCTCGTCGGCGACACCATATATCTGTGACGATATCCACGAGGGCGTAAAATGCTGGGTACGAATAATGTATACAGATATCTTACGCTGCAACTTACCATGTTTGATAAGCAGCGTACCCGTCTGTTGTTCATTACCCTCATACATAGGGTATAGGCGTAGCAGCAAAGAGCCCTCACCCGTTGTGGTATTATAGTTATTTGTGATGTTGTTATATGCCACGTTATTATCAATCCACGTTACCGTTGGAGCCTCACTACTACCCTTACCATTATATGTATATCGATAAGGTATCGACCAGTTAGTACCGGCGTATGTGTCGCTACTTAACACATAGCTTGTCTGCTCCACCCATAGTGTCTCCACACCATCCGAGATCTCATTTACCCACTCGTCAATAGATATCCACGCATTGTTGGAGGCGGCAGCAGTCAATGCCTTCTCGAAGCTATCCTGACCAAAGGTGAGCATACCTGTAATATTGATGTTGTAGTGGTGGTTGCGACGAATCATAAAGTTGCTACCATCGTGATTCTGCATAACCACACGATAGTACATATCGTCGGCCTCGGTCTTACCACGTGCATGACCCTTGATGATAACGCTGATGAGTCTGTCACCCGAGTTATCACTCTCGAATATATAGTCTACGGGCTTGGTGTTGATATCCGAGATATCAGACATCAAGGCCTGATTATTGGGCAGCGTCACAAACTCTTCGGTAGTCTCCCAATCATCCACAATATCAAACTTACGGTCTGGATGGTGTGGGGCCACGGTGCCGAAGGCAGGGATGTTGACAGTGCGGAAGCCCGTAACGATGAAATCATCGGTATTCCAATTACCGATAGTTACTTTCGCCTGATTTCGAATAAGCTTTACACCTTTATAAGTGGTGCCATGAATCTGGTAAGTAAGATCCATGAGTTGCTCATCAATAGGCTTGCTATTATTGGCATCCATCTCGAAACGCGACCAATAAACAAGCATACCAGAGCCACCCTCCATGTTAGCCACAACCATACTTTCAGTCTGTCCAGGAAAGTCCTGTTCATTATAGAGACCACTACTATGGTTAGCAAGGAAGTGGATGATTTGTGTATGGTTAGGCACAACAGCGGTATACACACCACTCTCGGAGATACCATCCTGGGTCTTACTACCAGGCTTAAGCGTCGCCTCCTCGGAGCTTATATATAGGCCAAACTCATTGAAACAGAAGAGTGTCATATTATTCACATCCAAGCCATCAGGGTCTACGGCTCGTGTAGGCACATCTGTGGTGGGCGATGATATGTTCGCGGTGAAGGTTATCTTAACATAACCCTCGGGCACATCATCTACAACAGGTGTAACGACCACATCCTCCTGCACGCATGAGCACAGCAGAAGGAGCAAAAGTGTGAATATATATGATATATGTTTCATCTCTCGTCAAGTTTAATAGGCATCTCTAACGCATCGAATAGCGACATCTGTAGCATCCCAGTGATTATCAAACGGCGGTTCAGGGGGCAAGTACTTACCATTCTGCTGACCTGGAGTATTCTTCGGATTATACACTGGGCCACTCGCACTCATATAATATCTACCATTAAGCAGATAGTCTATAGCCTCGGCATTAGCCTCCACCTCACCTTGAAGTCCGATGATGATGTTTAGCTCCGCCTCGGTGGGTAGTCGCCAGTTGTCGTAGACGACTGTAGGGTCCCTCTTGTCGTCGTTAACATCGTCTACCTCGACATAGTTCTTGCAGTGGTCAGCAAAGACAATAAGCTTCTTATCGTTTGACATACCCGACAAGCCACTATAGGTTGATAGCACGGCACCCAGACGCGATGCAATGACGAATGATGGAGAGACGAGTCTTGCATTCTCCTCATCCCCCGCAGTATAACCATACTCATCCAATGCGGGGCGGCCAAGCGTATACTCTTTTGACGATGCCATCACACGCACATGGTAGTTACGGACATTATGATTCTCACAACTGGAGGTCTTAACACTACCCCATGCGCCTCTGCTATAAGAGTAGTAGTAGTATAGTATGCCGTAGTGCTGGCTATTAGTAACCTGGTTACCCCTAACCTTCGAGGCTGTCCAGCCCCTGCTATTACCTGGAGTTGCACTTGTGTAGGTATACCTCACCGTATTGGCGTTGACATCCACGTAATCTATGGTGGAGATGCTTGTGATGTGGTCACCAGTATATTTATATGTCGTTGGCAAGTCGCCAGCTACCGTTCCTCTGCTCACATTTCCAGACCACTGGTGTCCGCCCGTAGTGCGATAGTAGTAGTCATCGCGATAGGAGTACCATGGTAGGTCATTGGTGATGTAGATAAGCGGATACTGCTCAACATCTATAATCTCACTCAAACCATCCTGGTTTCTCACCATAAGTTGGAAGTAACGAATGGTGTTGTTTGTCGGGACATCACTATGCACCGAGATATTTCCCGATGTTGCACCCACCTCTGTTGAGGCGGCATGGATATCTACATCGCTATCACGTAACGTCTTCTTAACGTTGTACTTATCATAGTAGTACGCACTATTCGACACGAGAGTGACGGTTACGGGCGAAGAGGATGAGAAGTATAGTGATGAATCATCATCACTGATGTTATACATATAGAGTTTATCTCTACTTACCTTGAGGTACTTAACAGTATTCTCGCCCGAGATATCGAGGTCTACCCTCTCCCATGGTGCAGTAAAGTATGTGACATCCTCAATCGCCTCTGGCTCGTTGAAGTCCTCGGCTCCAGGGGCATTAAGGTTGATGCGTAGGTCGTAGAATGTATTACGCTTGATAAGGTGGTACGACTCATCTATATCACCCTCCTTCTTACTAAACGATATCTGATAGTAGTTGTTCACATACTCAACGCCATCGTATATCATCGGTATCATGACCACCACAGATGTACCCCTATCAAACACCTGGTCTTTCTGCCATGTATGCGAGTAGCAGTATAGTGTTAGTCGTATTTGATAATTATCACCAGCCGTAGGTATCAACTCGAAATATGGGGTCTGCGAGATGGTCGATGACTTCCAATATGGGTTTGCACCGGCATCGTTACGTGGATAGCCACCCTCGGCGGTTAGCGTAGTTCTAATAGGCATATTGCGCACCATATATCCACTCGACCTATCCATTAGTTCCTTTGTTAGGGTCACCTTCTCACCTGGGGTGATGGATATCTGCACCTTGGCGGCAGCTCGTCGTAGTGTAACACTAATCGTAACATCCTCATCTTTTGTGGGATCGTTAATAACAATGTTACCCGCCACCGCAGTCTCGCCATTAACAACATCGGCAATGCCATCCATAAGGAACATCTGTGGGTATATAGAGCCATGAACGCCAAACTCGATACCCGACAGGTGGATATAGTTATCTGTCTGATCGAGCTTTATGAATGTGTCGTAGTTGAGGATATTGCCGTTATTATCGTAGTATACCGAACTATCATGCGTGCTATTTGCAATGACAAAGAAGCGATAGAGGACATTCTCCTTAAAATCACTCTTGGTCTTCGCGATTATTGCCCTGCCATTAGCGGAGGCAGAGACATCTATGCGTTGGTGATAGAATGGAGTGTATGTCTTGTCGCTATACTCATATATTACCACGTCGAGATGGCTCACATATGACTCAAAATCGTTGTCTGCCACCTCACCGCGCGTATCCACGCCTGGCACCTTGAAATTAAGAGTTATATAGTTGTCGCCATTAAGTCCTGGCTCGTCGTCGAGCACCGTCGAGCACGACACCGCCATAATCGACATCGCAACCAAGGCAATTATATGTAGTATTCTATCTCTCATACTCTACTGTTACTCCTCATCAACAATTTGTGCCGAGATGTGTCTAATGTTTATAATCTTTGGGGTATTGCCACTATTAGGCCATCTGATATTATCGTACTCTCCATTCACATAGAGGTTGATGTACTGGTCTGTCCATGCCTGATAATATGAGATACCAAACTCTATGACAGAGCTATCCGCGCCATCGTCACTGAGGGGGAAGACAACAATATGGTACCACTCGCCGACCTCACATGCCTCGATATCGCCCTGCTTGCCTGACACAGCCGAGTCAAATATAACCTCCCCAGACTCGTTAAGTTTCTTATCTACGAGATATACACGAATCTGATAGTTCTCCTTTGAGCCCATAAACACAGGCTTCCACTTCACAGCCTTGGGTGCTATAATCTGGAAGTAGCAGTGGAAACCGCCATCCTCGGGGTTACCAACACCATAGTACATCATCGTAGGCTCCCGAGTAATGACATAGTTAGACTGCGCGGCGCCTGTGAGACCCAAAAACTCATACGGCACAACGGGATTGTGGTATGTAGGATATGATAGGTCATGCTCCTCATACCCCTTGCCATTGCCATCCCAATCCTCCGAGCTCCAGTCTGCCACGGTGTAGTCGAGAGCAATGCTCGAGCCCGATATGGAACGTATGGTGAACCTATATATGTGGTTACGCACGATGTTATAGTCGCTACCATCCTTTATAGCACCATCGCTATACTCACAGAACGAGATAGCATCCTCAAAAACCTCCTCCTTCCCGGAGTGAATCATCGTAAGGCTTATCTTATTACGTTCGCCAGGATAGTTCTTATTGTCATACTCGGGCATATATACATAGTAGTTGCCCGTAGCCTCATCCTTTATCAGAGGGAGTTTGACAGCAGCATGGCGATATACGTGTATGGCTGCCTCACAGTCTACATCTTGTGTATCGCCAAAGCTATGCCAGTTAGCAGGGGCGACATAACCCTCAACATTGTAGTACTTCATTGTTGCCGATGTTATCTCGGTGTCCCTATCCTTGAGGGCCTGGGAGAGCTGCACCTCAATCTTTGCCGCCGAACGCAACATCCACAATGGGTTAGTAATCTTGTAGTTATCGGCGTTCACGGCGGGTGAAAGATCAACCGTTGTGACGCCCCACATAGGTATTGCGCTACCCTCATTACGTGGGTCGAGTCTCTCCTGGCGATATAGTGTTAACTCATTGTCGAGGGCCTCACGCGGAGCATTAACCATAGCAAAGAGCTTATACTGTGGCTTTTCGGGGTAGAAGACGAGACCCTCGGGGAGCTTTCCTGTGAACTCAAACTCTGTCTGAGCCTCGTTTGTAGGCCATATGTAGAGGCGTTCAACCTCACCAATAGGGTTACTATCCATGTCGGTGAGCATCACACGTAGCGTCTCGGGATTGATATAGTAGTCAAAAGGTATAGCATCGTCAGTCTCGTCGCACGACACACGTGTTGTCGAGGCATCAAAGCCTATGGTAAAGGATATAGTATGCTCACCCTCGAGTACCACTGGCGCGAGGGGCACCTGTGGGATGCAGTGCTCTGTATCGAATACGCACGACACAGAGAGTGCACCACAGATAAGCACTACTACATATTTTACCAAACTATTCATCTAAATATCGCGTCTTATTATATCTCCAGATGTCGGGTTATTAGTTGATGCTCGTGTCGTTGTATACCACACGCCAACCGTTAATAATGATCTGCGAGCTCACCCACTCACCCTCATTGAGGAAGAGTGTCATGGTGTACTCATCCTGACGATCGAGATACTCCTGATCGCCCATGCCACCTCTATAGTATCCCTTCACCAGCAGCGCATACTCGGCAAAAGGTAGACGTACGAGGTCCTCGCCTGTCGCGCGGCTTCTGATATGAAGTATTGGCGAGTTATCTGCCCTAATGCGACCTATGGCGAGTTCTGCGAGTGCCACATTTACCTCTGTCACCGTGCGTGTGTCAGACTCATCCATCTCGGCAGAGCCAGTAGCCTGATACCATGCCGAATATATTATATCCTCATCCTCAAGGAGTCTGTTGTCCCAGTCGTAGAGGCCATTATTATCTCTAATCTCAAATATAAACTTATCTGCATCCACATCATGTCCCGACATCTCGTGGAGCAGTATGCGTACTGCATTTGTATCCTTCATGAGTGACATCGTCTCTGTGTAGGTGCCAGGGATGTCGGCAACCTCGAGAGCCAATGTACCATGATATAGCGGCAAGAGATCTTCACTTACCGTCGCCTCACCACTATCGTTATGCTCGCGGCGCATCATCACCTGCATATCCTCGAGTTTCGTCTCGCCAACCGTTGCATCAGCCAGCATATCGAACGACTCTTCGTTCATAAGTCCGCCCCAAGCCAGAAGTGTATACTCTCCGGGCTCGAGTTCGAGAGGTATCTCGAAGGTACCCGATGACAGTGATTGCTTATCTATGGTGGTGATATTATCGACAAGAGTATCACTCTCGTCGAAGATGTAGAGTGCTACGGAGTTCACCTCATTAGCGAAGGCGTCAGCAAACTTTATGTTGTAGTCATACTTAAAGCGTATGCGGTAATATATGCCGCAGTCGCCCTCTCCATCGAAGATGAGGCCATCCTTACACGAAGATGCCGCCAGCATCGCCACCACCATTGCCGATGCGAGAAGTACTCTTCTGAATATATGCACTCTGTTCATTTTACTACTATTTATTATGTACAGGGCTATCGCCCATAGTTAATTTTAAGAAGGGGTCGTCGAGCAGTCGCCTGGCGACCCCTTGAGTATATGCTACGTTAGCAATTATTTGTTAGGCTGAATATCCACCAGCTGATCTACCAATCTCCAAGAGAGGATATTGATCTGTGCAGATACAAATGACTCCTCTGCATCTGGTGTGTCAGGGTACTCTGGAGTAATAAGATTACTATAACCGATATAAACAGGGCTACCATAACCACCAATACTATTTATGATAATATTGTAAATGTGGTTACGAACGACACCATACTCTGCAACTGACTTCTCAGCACCAAGGTGCTTGATGTCGATATAGTAGAAGGTCTCACCACTCTTATAAAGCACAGCTGCAGGGACACTCTTTAGAGCATTATTTGTTGCCGCTATACTATTGGCATCATTGCTGATAGAATCAGCCACTGGCCTATACACGCCCTCTACAAGCTTGTACCAGCCACCAAGTCGGTTTTTACCACAGCCTGTCTCGTCAGATAGCTGGAAGTAAACCTCATTAGCCGCAACGCCATCAGGAGCATCAGTAGTACCTCCTGCAACGCACTGCAAATCCTCAGGCTTAATGCCAATATACTTATTATTCGTTTCGTCAAGGTAGAAGAGAGTATACTTTAACGTGTTAGCCACAGCTGTGCAAAGGCTCTCCTTGCCGATATACTTGTTACCATACCATGAAGCAATCTCAATGGGCTGTCCATTTTCAGCTGCATCAACAAGCTGAGCCTTAAGGATTACCTTTGTGCCATGTGCCTTGCCATTAGTGTTCTCACCAATATAGGTAGCACCGCCAATCGGAAAACCATACTCATTCTGAAAACCTGCAGTAGCATAGTCCTTATACGTCATTTGGAATGAGTTACCATCACCATCAGGACGTGGCATTGATGTTGCCCAGTATGAACGATACCATGGAGAGTCGTTCCAGTTGAAGCCGATGTTATCAGTAGTCCATGTTGGGTCAATGTGCTTAAGCAAATATGACTTAGTGTTATCGTTGTAGAGCTCCCAACCAAGAAGCTTAGCATAAACATCTTTAGTAACAAGTTCACCAATACTTGTCAAGCCTTCAACCGGCTTATTTAGATTGATAACATTGCTACCACCCTTTGTTGATACGGCAACCTTTGCAGCTACACGCTCAACATAGATGCTAATAGGTGCCTTCATTGCTTCATCCTCTGTCTTCTTGATGCTGGACTCTGGAAGAGCAGTAGCATTCACAGTTTTGCCATTAGAAGCATACACAGCATTACTCATTACGAAGTAATCGGCACTTTCAAACTCCTCAGTAATGTTCACAGCAGCGTGAAGCTCATCCAATGAGTATGACTTATTAGGATCTATAATATCTGTGCTCCAGTTAAGAACTGCAACAATCTGACTTGGGTAATGACCCTTGTAGGTCTGGAGCAAAAGTACTGGAGATGATGTATCAGAGATATCATCGCCATCAGTTGTCTCACTATCCTTCGTAAATGTTACACCTGTTGCACGAAGGTGGTTTCTACCACCGCCAGGAGCAACAGCAGGATTACCTACTACACTGAATGGGTTGCCTGCCTCGTCGAAGAAGAAGAAATCGGCGTGGTGAACGGCACGTTCAGCTGCTTCGCCATCCTCAAAGACTGGATCGCCCTCAGCACGTGTGACATCCGATGCAGAGAGGTTGATGGCGATATATGACTCCTCAATCTCGCCGCTATGGATAGGGTTATTACCATTAGCGATGTCATCCTTTGCGCACGATGCCATGCCAAGGAGTGCCACTGCTAAAAATAGATACTTTTTCATATAATGACAATATTAATCAAAAAGTAAATAGTGGTTACCGACTCTGCAATGTCTTGCAGAGTCGGAATAAAATATTTTACTAATACTCGCCACCAATCTCGTAGTCCTCAGCAACAACTCGCCAAGAGAGGATGTTAACCTGAGCAGATACGAATGTCGTCATATCCTCAGGAGTCTCTGGTGTAACAAAGTCAATCTCTGGATCGTAAACAGGAGTACCGAAGCCCTGAATGTCAGTGATATTTACCTTGTAAACATGGTTACGAACAACACCATAATCACCAGCCATACCCTTGCCATTACCAAGGTGTCTGATATCTGTGTAGTAGTATGTCATACCATCGTTGTAAACCAATGCTGGCTGAACATCGGCCTTTAGCTCGTCATTCAAGACAGCGTTATCAGAATACTTCTTATATTCACTCTTGAGTTCATCAAACTTATACCAGGTCTTTGCACTAGCATCATCGCTTAGCTGAATATATACCTCATAAGCTTTTTCGTTACCGCCGCGTGCAACGCACTTCAAATCCCCTGGAGTAATACCTGAGAAAGTCTTACCCTCATCTGCAGATGAGAAATAAGTGTACTTAAGAGTGTTAGCAACTACAGTCTTAAGCTGCTCCTCGCCGATGTAGTTCTGACCAAACCAGTTTACAACCTCAAGTGGCTCATAATTATCACCGACCTTCTTTACAAGTGTTGCCTTGATGATAACCTTTGTGTGCTTGTCTGCCTGAGTATTCTCGCCGCAGTAAACAAAAGGCTTTGCAGCATTAAGTGCGGTGTAATTGTTGTTCCAATCGAAAGTATTGTTAGGAAATTCCTTAGTCTGTGACTTAGCCCAGTATGAACGGTGGAAATCAGGATCGTTCCAAGTAAATCCAAGGTCAGACCAGGTAGCATCAATACCCTTGATAAGGTGTGAATCCTCAAAATCATTATATAGCTGGAAGCCCTCGATTCGTGCATATACGTCTACTGGAGCATCACCCATAACGTTATCACCGCCCTCAGCGTTGCTTACCTGCTCGCCGATTGCGAAAACGCCATTATCCTTTGCTGAGAAGCTAACCTTTGCAGCAATACGCTCAACATAGATATTTACTGGGTTTGCCAATGCACCTGTCTCATCTTTAGAGATATTAGCCTCGGTAATCTTAACAGCATCAACGACAGTCTTGGCTGCATCAGCATATACAGAGTTGCTCATAACATAACCCTTTGCGTCGTTACCAAGATCAGAAATCAATGTCTGAAGCTCGCTAAGTGAGTAGCTTGCCTTCTCTGGAGACCAGTTAAGAATAGCTAACATCTGGTTTGGATACTGACCCTTATAGTTCTCAAGAACAAGTACCTCATCCTTAATATCAGAAATATTAGGCATATTGCTTGCAGGATCATTGTCCTCAAGTTTAATCTTGAGGTAGTTATATCTACCGTCATTAGTTGATGTGTCACCATCGTGCTTTACATAGAATGGCGCACCATTCTTGAAGAAAAATACAATTGCTTCGTGTACAGCACGTTCCTCATTAAGGCCCTCCTCGTACTTACCATCGTCGGCACGAGTCATGTCGTCGGCAGCGAGTGTGATAGCCACGTATGACTGCTCCAACTCGGCATTCTGCTGAACGTTGTTGTCGTCAGCAGTCTTCTCACAAGCAGCAAAACCTAATGCTGCAAGTGCAATAAATAGATACTTTTTCATAAAGCAAAAATTAAGTTAATAAATTGATTTGTTTGTTTATCTGTTATTATTATTCATAGTCACGATATTCCTATTCTTCGCAATCTCCACAAGGGCGACCTCCGCCTGTGGTATGCCAAGCCTCTGCGCCTCCTCAAAGTATTGCCTTGCCTCGGCTTGATTATCCATATATACCGCCAACACGCCTCGCGTATATACCGCCTCGGCCATATCACCCGCATTATCGAGATAGCGAAGAGCACTGCGATAGTCGTGCTTCAATATTGCCGAGTTCGCGGCATTGAGGTTTGCAACAGGGTCATTAGGATACATCCTCACAGCAGTCTCAAACAGCTCATTAAACTTATCACTGCCAGGCTCGTATGTCTGGGCGAGAATGTAAAACTCCTCCAAGGATAGATTTTGAGGCGCGGTGCAATGTATCTGCTCTATCTCCACAGGGCTACTATAGCTCCTAATCTCATACTCGATGACATAGTCCGAGTGACGCAGTGCTGGGTAGCAGTTATCCAGCAGGAAGCGGTATTCATCCTTCCATGTAGACTTGATAACCCACTCCTTTTTGTCGGGCTCACGGTTTGAACGTATGACCGCCAAGATCTCATCCTTATGCTCAAGTGTCGACGCCTCGACATATCTCTCGAGACCCGCCCAGTCCTCTGGCTCGTAGTCAGTCTTGATGAAACCCTCACCAAAGTGATACATATTCTCAACATAGACCTTCAAAGCCTCGGTACGCCCCTTGGCCAAGCGGGTATTGTTGCTATAGGGGCTCTCGGGCGAGGCATAACCCTTGATGAAGATAGACTTTATGGATACATCCTTGTCATTCACAACAGCGTCAATGGTGCCGGTAATCTTCGCCAACTCGGCTCTATTATCACGGTAATCAGGATATATGACAGTCTGGCTCACAGGGAAATCGACGAATGCCGAGCCACTTATTTGACGTGTTTTGACGACCTCATGCTCGGGACGTAGGTAGATAAGTTCGGGGTGGTATGCCTCAATAGGAAATCTATCGACAAGGCTCTCACGAGCAATCATCGAGGGTTCGCCACAGCAGCCATAGTCGGTACGAAGAAGCTCAACACTACAACCATCCATCCAGTCGGCAAAATATAGCGATGTGCTATATGTCACAACGCCACGTGCCTCACTGCGCGTAAGCTCAACATCCTCGGCCGTGGTAGGCTTCACATCTTCATTACGCTGATAGTAAATACGTCTATTTCGGCCATATACAGCTATCGACATCAACTCCTCGGAATTATTGCCATTGACGATAATGGGCGTAAGCACAACCACCTGTGTAGCCTTTATGTCGAGATTAGTGAAATCTATGTCTATTGCCACATTCAGGTTACCATCCTCATTAAGCTCCAAGGTAAAATCCTTAATATCAACACCTTTTGTCTCTTTAGCATAGCCTGTAACAGAGGTTAGAACAGCAGCAACGATCAAGAAAATAGCTCTCATTGTGAAGTGATTTAGAAGAGATATACTAAATTAATTGCAACCTTTGTAGGGCCAATATAGTGGTGACCACCTTCACCAATCCTACGTCCGCAGTTACCGCAGTCGAAGACCTCATAGTCGAGATAGGCATAACCGAAGCCAGCCTCGAGTTCGAGGTTAAGGTGCTCCGAAAGCATAAAGGCAAAACCATAGGCCACACCAGCACCATAGGCATAACCCTGATAACGGTTATCCTTTAAGACCGAGAAGTCCGTGCCGAGCATTGATATGTTGTTGTTGATACCGCCGAAGTTGAAGGCTCCGACGATGGCATGAGCACCTATGAAGTGACGTGAGAAACGGTCACAAAACCAGTAGCGCGCCTCGGGCTGTGCCAACCAGTGCTTCCACTTTGTCTCCTCATTCTTGCTCCACGCATTTATGTTACCCGAGATATCAAGTGTCCACCTCTTGGCGAGGCCCACCTCTGCGCCGATGTTTACCGTAGCAGTAGCATCGTAGACTATATTTGTCTTTATCGCCCAGTCTTGTGCATGAACATTCGATACGCCACCTCCAATAAAAATAGAGAATAGCAATATCAAAAAGCTACATTTGGGTTTCATAGTTTTTAATATTTACAATTTCTAATACAAGTGGATAACCACCTAAACATCACCAATATGCGAATATAATTTTTCGCAAAATATAATAATTTAGTATTGCTAGTTCCACAAAAGAACTAACACTTATAGATATTGTCTTGATAATAAGATTAGTAGAATGCCTATTTAACGAAATATTTAAAAACTTTTTAAACAATCGGATAAAAAACTATAATGACGTTTATATTGTGAATATCGGCAAAAAACTATTTTTTATCGGCTAATACTCAGCGTATTAATCATATATATGGTAATAAGTATTTGGAAATCAAATAAATTAAAGATAGTTCTTTTGTGGAACAATGGTCGAAAATAGTCTCCAATATTTGAACATATTAAGATATTTTATATTAACTTTGCATATCTGATTAGTTCTTTTGTGGAACTCTCACTCCAGAAAACCAATTATCCTCCTATTAGCCTCGTCAATAACCGAATTTTCTAACATCGTAAGATAAATTTGGGTGGTATATTCCGACGCATGACCCATACCTTGACTGATGACAGATATAGGCACATTATGGTCTCTTGCTGCCGTAGCCCAGCTGTGACGTGCCGTGTAGGATGTGAGCCTACAACCACACCCCAAAATCCTCGACAAGCGGCCAAGATGCCTATTATAGGTGTTAAGAGCAGATTGATACTGTTCATAGGCCTCAACAGCATCCAGAGTCTTCAATATAGGGAAGATATAGGGGCTATTCGCATCTGCATAACGGTCTATAATGCGCTGTATGCTCGGCTCAATTCTGATTGTGAGAAGCTGCCCCGTCTTACGTCGTGTATAACATATCACCCCATTCTGTATGTTACTCTGCTTAAGATAGGCTATATCGACGAATGCCATACCTCGTGTGCAGTAGCTGAAAATAAAGATGTCACGACACATGGCCAGAGGCGAGCCAGGCTCCAATTCAAGACGACACAAACGCAAAATAATAGACTCGGACACAGCACGTTTGCGCGTATGGTCAATGCCAGTATATACCTCAACGAATGGATGCTGTTGCTCTACAAGCCGCTGCCGCACAGCCTTGTTATATATAGCACGCATGACACGCATGTAGAACGACACCGAGTTACGCACCAATCCCCGTTGAATGAGAAAGGTGTTATAGTCTCTGATGACCTGCTCTGTCAGCGCAGATATTGGTAGTCGTGCATTATCCAAAAATAGCATAAAACTCCTCATCGTCTTCTCATAATTTTTGGCCGTTCCCAGTCTATTTGAAGCACGTAGCTGTTCGACCTGCGCACGCATGAAATCAAGGGTCGTAATATTGATATCTACAGACCTATAGCGACTAATAATATCCTCAATTTTGTACTCCTTATTGGAGTCTTCATAGTAGTCGATAATCCTTCGTAGGGTCGCAACATCACGATCTATCTGACTCTGAATAATCATACTATTAGGTGCCGACTCATTAGGTCGCCCCTTATCACCATTCCACTCCGAAGGTTTCACCCTCAACTTTGTCGTTATATGCCGCGTTCTGCGGTGGTGGGTAACTTGATAGTACACAACACCCATTCTATCCATCACCCGTGATAGACGTAATTTCACCTTTATTGTTGCCATAATAGTCCATTTAATAGTCTCTCTAAACATAACTAATATAGCTCATCAACCTGCAAGATATAGCGAACTTGTGTTGCATGACTCACACACCAACGTAGCAGGTGACCCCGTATAATGAGTGTGGGGCCGCCCAACATTGGACAACCCCACTCATAAAAGTATCATATTGCATCTGGCTATATGTGATGTAGCAACTTATCAAAGGAGTCAATTATAGCATCTGCCCCCGACATCTCGAGCTCCTCGCGCGAGGCATTGCCATATGTAACGGCAATGGTGCGCACACCAGCGCCACGACCCATGGCCACATCAAGGGGCATATCGCCCACCACCACGGCATCTGCCGCAACAACACCCAACGCCTCAAGGGTCATAAGGACAGGCTCGGGGTGTGGCTTATGGTGCGTGACACTATCCGAGCCCACAACATAGCTAAAGAGGTGCTCTATGGCGTGCTCACGAATGAATAGCCTGATAGAGTCGGTGAGGCGTGATGAGGCGATAGTAAGGGTATAACCATCATTATGCAGAGTTGTGAGAACCTCACGCACATGAGGAAAGAGTGCTGGGATAAGCTCCCTACGTCGTTCAGCGAATATCTCACGATAGGTATCTACGCAGTGCGCAGCCTCGGCATCACTCATCGCAGGATACATAGCCTTAAATCCATCGTGTAGCGTGAGACCTATGGTTGCAGCACATGTAGCCTCATCGCGAATATCGAGGCCAAGACGCTGCATCGTAGCACGAAAGGCGATGATGATATTTTGGCGCGTATCGCACAATGTGCCATCGAAATCGAAGATTATAACTTTACCATTCATATCACAAAGATATGTAAAAAAACCTAATTATTCTCTTTAGGCCCGTAGACCACCCCGCTATCACAAAAAAATCGAGGATGCCTCGCGACATCCCCGACCTATTTAGTAGACGAGTTCTACATCATCCACCACCATTCTACTCTGCGTAGATCCCGTGAAGTAGTCACCAAAGCGCGAGCCAGTGAATACCACAACGAGGTGCGTAGGTATGCGCGATGTCGACTTATACTCAAGAGGCAATGTGAACTCCCACCAACCATCAGTAGACTGGTTAAGGATAATCTCACCGACACCGATGACAGACTCACCACCCTTATTGAAGAAGGTAGACTCATCGCGTGTATCAATAGCGATAGGACTATCAGCATCACCACCGAAGGAGGCAGGATCCCAATCGCCCACAGCAACAAGTATCTGACCCTCGTCAGGGCTACCCACACCGATATCAGGGCGGTTTGATGGCACCTTACCAACCTTATCTATAGTACCCTGGTCATACTTAACCCATCCATGTAGTGCCACAGGGCGTGCCGTAGTGGGACGACCAAAATGTACGATACCATTAGTACCTACGGTGCCTGCAAAGCGACCAACAAAGAGGTTACCAGCGGCAAACTTACCTACACCCGCCATATTGGGGTACATAGACTGCAGATTTGCTGCTGTCTCGCCCGCAGTGCCAGGACGAAGGTCTGTCTTGATAGGTGTTGTGAGGTTAAAGGCATCACCAAGGGTTGTAGCACCAGGGTTACCAGTACCCCAGAATGGTGAAGCACCATCTGCATATGGGAAGTAGCACTTGCTGGCAAACGACCACTCCTCAAAACCTCCATTATCCAACATAAATACATCCTCTGTGGTTGCCGACACTACCTCTGTGAAGCTATCGTTAGAGAATGCCACGAACTCATACTCGGTGAGTGTCTCGAGACCTGTGACGCACGCCTTAAAGCTACCGCCCTCAACAGTGACATCCTCAACATCAATCCACTCCGCGTCACCCTTCAATCTATACTTGAAGCCGAGGCTAGCATCGCTACGACCCTGGGCATATAGCCACACACGCTTTGCCCATGCATCTACAGACGTGAACTCAACCTCCACATCTGTAGGCTCAACGCATATTGTCCATATCTCCTCGACATCGTTGTGGTATGTTACCGCAACATTACGCACCGTGCCATCGAAGTCGGTGAGGGTGAGTGGGTCGGGCAAATATGTAGTGATGTCACGAGGACCGAACTTGGCAGCCGTAACTACGACATTCTTAAGGTCAGCATCCATAGGCACATATGCAGTTATGATGTGGTGCTCCTCATCAATAACCGACTCACCAATCTGTCCCTCAACGCGGAAGTAACGTTCAATGCTCTGCTTGGCAGTGATGCACCACTCATACTCCTGATACATCGAGAGAGTGACATATAGAGGAAGACGCAAATCGAAGTTACCAGGGAACGCCACACTCGATGTAGCGCCCTCTGTCATGGCAACACTAGTGATGTTCACATTGCGTATATCAGTTGTCTCGTCCAACTCAAGACTTACGCTATGTGCCGAGGGGTCGATCGCCGCAGGGGCGAGCAAACCGTCAGCCTCAAGACTCAATATCTCGAGCTTAACAACGGGATAGGGAATATCATTCTCGATACATCCCGTAGCCGCAAGAAGTGCAATAGCACCCACGGCCAAATATCTCATAATCTTACGCATAGCCATTATTTCTTCTTATTCCACAGATGAGCAACAACACCAATCTGTATGTCGGCGATGTTCAACTTAAACTTCAATGCAGAGTGATCTCGACGACCTGTCTCCACGCCATACAAATCCTGCTGACGTATCTGGTTGTAGTAGAGACCACCGATGCCCACGGTGACCGTCACACACACCTGGGGGAAGACATATACAGCAACACCAGGGTTGATATTTAGCTTCGCAGCGAAGTTCTTGCTCACAGAGTAGTCGCGCGACTCGCCAGAGCCCATAGAGAAGGTTGTTGTACCCGTCTTCACAAGAAGCTCCGTCTCGAGGATGGCACCGATGATACCACGACGGTCAAGACCGATGTAGTTACGGTGGAAGGCCGACCATGAGTAGCTCTCGTTACGCAAGTTTATATCCGAGAGACCGAATGATAGTTCGGCACCCGAGCCAAGGTCTAAGGCAATGTTACCGAGGTCACCCTGGAAGAACTCATAGCCGAAGCGCATACCCACAGCACGGTTATCGCGGTACGAGTATGCCACGAATGGCATAACAGCCGTGCGGCGTACATTGAGGTTAATATCATCGAAGAGCAACATAAGGTCGCTATCGCTGACATCAAGCGTGCCATATGAGGCAGCAAGACCTAGCATCACCTCGCCCTTATACACGAACTTCACGTTGTCGACATTGCGATCTACACGTCGGCTTGTAGGGAGGAAACGAGTGCTCTCTGGTGCGACATCCGCCTCAACAGCAGCCGCAGCCTCAACACCCTCATTTACCACCTCCTGTGCGCGTACTGAAACATTAAACAACATTACAGCCGCCATAAATAATAATACTCTCTTCATAGTGCTGTAAGTTTATAAGTAGAACGACACACCAAAGCCAACAGACAGAAGGTTGACCCTGAAATTCATATTACTCTGCTTTGTAGTACCAGTCTCAACCTGGTTGCGCACCTGATTGGTATGCTCGAAGCCGACACCAAAGACACCTATAGAGAGCTCAAGAGCTGTGTTGTTGGTGACAAAGGCTACGATACCCGGCTGAAGGGCTATAGAGCCGCCATATGACTCGGAATATGAGCCACGGTAGTTCTGGAAGCCATCGATGACACCATCCTCGGCAACAAGCTTCGACTGCGAGCCGACGAAGTTGAGCTGCACCTCTGCAAAAATTGCAAAACGGTTGCTCTGGCCAAGGGGTATGTAGGGACGCCAAAAGAGTGTTCCTGTGTACGAGTGTTTAACCTGGTGGTAGTAGTCCACATTCATGTTAATACCCGACTCACCCTCGCCAAACGACAACGCCGCACTATCAAGCGCAAGCATAGAACGACCATAGGCAAAGCGCACACCGACAGCCATATTCTTCCATGGCGCATAGGCAATCATAGGGCTAACCTTAACGGTATATCCCTCGGATGCTATGTCATCGATGATAAGCAGCTTATAGTCCTGATTATGATGCATAGAGTACGACGCCGTACCACCGAATATCCACTGGCCCTTGGGCACAAAGTTGGTATTCGTAGTGAAGCCTCGCTGCATACGCGCCTCATTAGGTGTAAGGAGCTGCTCCGAGGCATCCTCCTCCACAACAACGACAGCATCACCCTCTGCACTCTGTGCCATGAGACTCACCGCGGAGAGCATGGCAAGAAGTGTAATGTAAAATTTCTTCATCAATAAAAGATTGTGAGATAGTGGCAACCATGTCGCCACTATCTCGCATTTGCTAATAGTTTAGTACGATATCGTCGACATACATCCACGAGCTTGTTGAACCGCAGAAGTAGTCACCATAACCTGAAGGTGTGAACGACACAATAATCTTCTTTGGCTTAACATTGCTCATATCCTCACGATATGTGATGTTGATAGTCTCCTCTGTCCACTCCGCACGTGAGTCGCTACCCGACATATAGCCAGAGCCGATGACACCAGGCAAGTTATTCAACTCCGTAACATTGAGGAATGTAGATGTATCCTTCGTATTCACCGCAAAGGTAGTACCATCAGTGATAAGCACCATAATGGTGTAGATATCAGTACCCGAAGCGTGGCTACCCTCATCGATAGTACCCTCATTATTCTTCATCCAGAATGAAAGGCTCTTTGGCTTGGCAGTGAAGGCGAAGTCACGACCAAAGGTAACAATACCATCCATACCATTGAGTGAGAATGTACCAGTAAAGAGGTTACCAGCGGCAAACTTACCAATACCCATCACAGAAGCCTTCTGTGACTTGAGGTATGCCGAACTTACGCCTGTAGATCCTGGACGTACATCTTCAGAAGGCGCAGTAAGTGTAGCACCTGCCATGTTACCACCCTCGTTACCTGTAAGCCAGAATGGGCTATCACCCTCGCCGTATGGAAGAATCCATGTCTTCGTATGCCAACGTTCCATATCGCCGTTAGGGAGCTGTGTACCCGCCTCGGTAACCATTGAGAGACTCTTACCAGCATCTACGCCATTGACGATGAGCTTGTAGCTATATGTTGTTGCTGGCGCAAGGTCAGCGATGGTAGCAGCATAGATATTATCATCTGCCACCTTCTCGGCTGCAACAACCTTCCACTCGCCACCATTTGCAGCATAAGCAATCTCAACGGTAGAGGCAGCAGCATCGACAACAACAGCCTCAAACTTCGCAGTTGCATTCCACAAGCTGTAGACACGAAGAGGAGTAATACCCTGTACAAAGTATACAAGACTCTTTGTCGCCTTACCACCATCAACATCCTCAATGTGGAATGACAACTCCTGCTGACCACCCGTCACCTGTGAGAAGAACGCAGGATTAATATCGAGTGTATATGTCATCTCATCAATCTTTGTGAGCACAATACCCTGTGGCTGGCTCTCAAGAAGGTTGTACGACTGACCATCAACATCGAGCATCATGACATCAATATTCGCCAACGATGCGATGTTGTATCTGCGAGTCACAGTAGAGAGCTGTGCTGCACCCTCATCAAAGCCATCACCGAGAAGTGTTGGGTCTGGGCTAAAGATCATAGTATCGTCATACTCATCGATGCTCTCATCCACCGTAGCCTCGATGACGAGGTTACCTGGAGCATCAGCCGAATACTTAAGCGTGATGGTGTAGCGTGCTGAAGCCTTAACATCCTCAATAAGGCCCTCCTTCACAATGTCACCCTCAACAGGATGAGTACCCTCGAAGTGCCAGTAGAGAGAGGTCATACCCTCGGGCATCATCACATAGCCATCCTTACTCTGCTCGTATATCAACGAGAGGACATCGCCTGTAGCTATGGCATCAGCATCGTAGTTATCAGCGATAGCCACAGTCGTAAAGTAACCCTCCGCAAGCTTCTCTGCAACAGTAGCATCATAATTTACTGCAACAACAGTAGATATGAGCTTACAATCCACCGTAACAGGTGTTACGACACCCTTTTCTACAGTAAACGACGACTCACCATAGTAGTACTTGTTGTCAAACGACACAGCCTGTCGTTCACCAACCTGCACCTTGGCAACATAGTCACCAGCAAGGAGTGCAAGATACTCTGGCACATCACCTATGGCATCGTAGCGACGGATGAGCATCTGCTCCTCACCCTCCACCTTATATACCTTGATAACGACACTATCTTCGGCTGTGAGGTCTGCCTGTGTGGCGATACCAAAACGCATAGCACCCTCCCCAGCAGCAAACTCCACATTCATATCTGTATCTTTTGAGCACGATGCAACAACGAGCACAGCACTCAACAAAGCGAACAACTTTTTCATAATAGAACAATCTGCTTTGATAAATTATAATGCTACTGGAAGCGCATCATCACAGTCTTTGTAGTAGTGTTGCCCTCCATATCTGTTACAGTCATCACGAAGTCGTGATCACCAGCACCAAGCATACCAAGGATACCAAGGAACGACGTAATGTTAAGCTTATCCTCCGAGATTAATGTCTGGTTGTATACCTGGTCACCAACAGGGAAACCGAGGCCTGAAAGCGATGTAAACATTTCTGTAGAGTTAACAAGGCTGAACTCTGCAGCAAGACCTACAGCCTGCAACTCCTCTGGAGTAAGAGCATTAGATACAATCTTAATCTTAAAGTCCTTGATTGCCAAAGGTGCTGTGATACGAATCATACAAGTATCGTCAGCCTCGATTGTCTGGCGCTTGTCGATGTCGTAACCTACCCACTGTATCTGTGGAGCAACATTCTGTCCATACTTAATTGTAAGTGTTGTTGTTACTGTGGCACCATTCTCATCCACAACAGTCATCTCATATGAGTGAGTACCCTCGTACGACTTGAGCAGGTCGGCCTGCGCAGCGAACTTAATGCGTGTCTGTGTGCTACCCTTAACATCTGTAGGATAACCCATCATCTTGAGGATTGCAGAGCTTGCCGTAGGAGCACACAAGTCCTCCTCAATAGGCATAATCTCTGAATATGCCGAAACGAAGTCTGCATTGTCTGATGAAGCCTTAACAACGAATGACTTAATAGGTGACTTTGCAAATACATCGATATTGATGCTCTTGGTGAAGTTACCCTCCGCATCGAACATATCATCTGTAAGCTCAAAGGCCTCCGCAAGGTCGTGACCCTCCCATACGATTACAGGAGCATCTGTGTCATCAGGAATAACCTCCTCTACCATCACTGCCGATGAGTCGAAGATGACCTCCTCATCGTAGGTCCATGTATCACATGTGATACCGATGGTAGCAGTACCATCTGCAGCATGCTGGATAACAACATTTATCTTACGCCACTGTGCAGCCTTAACACCCTTAATCTCGCTGGTCATAGTGATATCCTTCGTCTCACCCTTATAACGACAGTTGAAGGTTAGCTTGAGGCTATTCTCCGCAGCAACAGGTGCAAAGAAGCCGGCACGTTCCTCCGAGAAGGCGAACTCCAACGCGTTACTCTCAAGAGCAACAGTCATTTTGGTATACTCTGGATCTACCTGCTCGACGACATCTGCCGAGTAGGCTACCGAAACCTTAATATTTGCCAGCTTACACACCATATCCTCAACTTTGGTTGTCTCCTTGCGCTTGATGATAACCTCCTTCTGGCAAGAGTATACAGGAGCCTCCCACTCGGCTGCCGCCATAGATGCAGAGCTCATAGTGATGTTATATACACCAGCCTCAAGCTCGATGGCATCAGTTGGGCGGGCACCATATGTAAACGACTTAACAACATCGCCCGCCTTATTTGTGATGGTCACATTGAAGTTGTCGATGTTAACACCCTCGGCACGTGTAGCAGATGGTGTCTCTACGTTATCTGTATCCTCCATCACCGATGCCTGCATGCCACCGATGCTGAGGTAACCTATATTCTGCTTCGCTACACCACCATTCTCCTGGTAATCCACCTTATCCTTGTGGCACGACGCCAACACAAGGAGTGAGGCGAGGGCGATGCTCATAACTCTTAATACTGATTTCATATCTCAAAGGTTTATTATTTAGCGTTATCATTAAGCTCCGTCTCGATGGTATATGTCTCGACAAGAGTATCGTTAAGCGTGATTGTAAGCGACGCACTACCCGCCTGCTCAACATCGAACTTCACGGTGTAGAATGTACGTGCCGCAGCATCTGCCTTCTTGTATTCAGGGAGTGTCACAATAACACCCTCGGCACCCGACTGATTAGGCTGCTTGGTAGCCGTACCAATAATAGTGAATGATGTAGGAGCAATGAAGAGGGGTGCCGACTGCGCTGTAACATCAAACTCTTTACCAAGAGCCGTTGTAAGCGTAAGCTCATAGTCAGTAAAGTAACCCTTGAAGGCATCTGTCACCTCCACCTTAACAATAGCATTAGCGATGGTCGCTTCGATAGCAACATCCGTCTGCTTACGAGCACTTACACTAAACTCGCTGCTTCCGACAAATGCTACCTTATCATAACCCTCATCGTTGACATCTCCTGCGACAATGTTTGCCACATAGTCACCAAGGCGCAGATAGTTATCGCCATCGTTGAACATTGGGATGGCATCATACTCTGCAATGTAGGTGTGACCTACGCCCTCGATAGTAAGTGCGAAATCCTCTGCCGTGGGGGTTGTACAGCTGATGTTGGCACGTGTATCAACTACAGTCTCAACATTGCAGTTGATAGTCACCTGTCCTTTACCCGCCTGTTCACTCTGCGCCGCCTCCTTCGAACATGCCGAAAGCATCAACGCTACGAGTGATGCGAATGTAAAAAACTTTCTCATACTCAATTGATTTTATTGGTTTATATTTAAATTACTCCTTTGCAATCGACACCTTTATATTGTCGAGGTAGACGTTTATTTCGACATTTCCAATGAACGACACCTCTGCGGTCTTCAAGTGTGGATAGAAACATATGCGCGTGTCACTTGTCGCAGAGAAATCTGTTGAGTATGTAGGAAAACTCTGACCAAAGGCATCGTCACCAGCATTATTCGCCAATTGCTGAGTCAAAAAGGTTGTTCCAAAGTCAGCAAGTGTAGTATCGTATGAAGAGGAAATACCTGTCGAACCTGTGGGGATACCATCTATTGGATTGTTTGCATTGGTATGCGTAACCACACATATACCTGCTTCAGTGTAATCCATCGAGCTACTTGTATGCTTATACATTGCAGCATCGAACAGCACCTTAACCGACACACTCTTACCTGGCTTCAAGCCTCGCACACCATTACCAAGTGGCGGAGTGTCCACGCGACCATAGTGGTATGACTGGAATGTCATAAAGAACTTAACCACCTGGGAACGAGCATTGATACGCATAGCACCAGGCTTTAGCCAAAAGCGTGCAGCATTCCAACCTGAAAGTGCGCCACTCAACGCTACACCAGGTTGCTCACGTTCATCTGACGAGTAGGAGTTATTACCATAGCTCTCTGCCTCCGACACACTATTGAAGTCCTGGAACAGGAGGTATGGCACATCCACAGGGGTGATATCCTGCTTATAGTATGGACGAAGAGTTCCCATGTTCACCTTATTCTCCACAACAGCACTCTCCGTATCGAAGACAAGAGTCCAGGTTGAGTTGTTGTAAGGCGTAACATCAAACTCACCGTGATGCTCCCACGTATAACGATTCTCGCTATTACGATTAAAAGTACCCATATTAGTACCATTGCTATCGTAAAGCGTGAAGAAATTGAAATCCTCACCGAGGTAGTTCTCGCCGATGGAGAAGTTAAAGGCTGTATACTTCTCAAATGATGGCATACCCATGCGGATAGGCGTCACATGACCACGCTGCATATCACGTTCAAGGTTATAGACAGCAACCTCTGAACGCTGCTCTGCACCCTCAATCCTGTAGCTCACCTCACCCGACACGGTGCCAGGGAGCACAAATACCCATATGTCGCTACCCACAGCAAAGCCCTCATCGTTCCACACGGTAATAGTGTTCGACATGTTAGATAGTGTAGGCTCCGCAGTAGGATTTGCCACATCCACCGTCATATCACCCACAACACCGCGAGGGAAGGTAATATCGAGGCCATATACCCTATCTGTAAAGTTACCACTCTTCTCCGGTATGGTAATCTTAAGGGCATGCATCTGGTGGTGCATCAAGGTGTTAAGCTCCGTCTTCTCATCCTTATTAAGCTCTCCAGCGACAACACTCTCGGCAACCATCACATCATAGCTACCGTCATACACACCCGACTGCACAGCAGGCAACGTGTATGTGGCGTGAGTACCTTCAACAGCCTTGGGCGTTGGGTATGAGAGCATATAGGTATACTCGCCATCGGCCATAGGCTCAATGCTTGAGACGAAGTATGCCTTATCGAACTCGGCACTAAAATATCTCATTCTAAACTCACAATTCTCGAATGCAAAGCCACCCTCTGCATCCATAGCCCACACAGCAAGCTTATCGCCCTCTGCCCAGCGCGTCGTCATGCCATCATCGGCAAGTGTCGTACGCGTAGCATCTGTAGGCAAGGCAAAGCCCACCTCACTTACCGCCTCGGGAGCCATGGGTCTACTCTCGTCAATATGACTATCGCACGCCAACAAAGCAACAAGGGCGATAGACGACAAGACTACTCTCTTTAGAATATTCATAAATATTACTTTATATTGAATAATAAGTGCGGCAAAGATAGAATAAACTTTCCCATTTGAGAAATAAATTCAACGAATCCGCCTATTTGTAATACAGAAAGTGCCATGTCTGCACAATATTTTTATGGTCTTTTATGACTAAATAACACTGATTAGAGCAGCTGCCACCCACCTTACACAACTTTATTTTATGCCAGAGAGTGGTTAATTTCCCATTTTTATATACCTTTGCAAAAATTACAATGCAGAGATGGCAATTACGGTAAAAGCAAAGTTCAAGTGCAGTTCGGAACGCATATCACAGGTACCCAAGGACAACCTCAAGGATATAGCCTTCATTGGACGTAGTAATGTAGGCAAGTCATCGCTTGTCAACATGCTCACCGGCATCAAGGGACTGGCCAAGGTGTCGGGAACACCGGGTAAGACAAAGCTCATCAACCACTTCATCATCAACGACAGTTGGTATCTTGTCGACCTACCAGGCTACGGTTATGCCCGCGTATCGAAGAGCACACGTGGCGAGTTTGCCAAGATCATCACAGACTATGTTCTCAAGTGCGAGAAGATGCACTTCCTCTTTGTGCTTGTAGACTCACGCCTCGAGCCACAGAAGATAGACCTACGCTTCATCGAGTTGTTGGGACAAAATGGCATACCCTTTGGCATCATCTTCACCAAGGCCGACAAGATGTCGCAGGCGCAGCTAAACCGCAGTGTAGCAACATACAAGAAGACACTTGGCGAGCAGTGGGAGGAGCTACCACCTATGTTCATATCGTCGAGTGAGAAGGGCACAGGTCGTGACGAGATACTCACCTTCATCGAGGAGTGCCTCACAAATTATTAATAAATAAGCGCCGAAAAAGTTGTTTATTCGGCTTATTTGACCTACTTTTGTATCAGTTAACCTAACCTAATATTAAATTATGGCAATCCATAAAATTAAGTTCTTTGCTGGTCGTGGCTCACGCTACCTCGCAGAGAAGATCGCTGCCGAGTATGGCATTAAGCTCGGAGACTCTGACGTTCTGCAGTTTAGCGACGGTGAGTTCCAGCCATGCTTCCACGAGTCAATCCGTGGTTGTACTGTATTTATCATTCAGTCTACATTCCCACCTTCAGACAACCTCATGGAGTTGTTGATGATGGCTGATGCTGCACGTCGTGCCTCTGCACACCAGGTTATCGCCGTTATCCCCTACTTCGGTTGGGCGCGTCAGGATCGTAAGGACCGTCCACGTGTGCCTATCACAGCACGCCTCGTAGCCAACATGCTTATCGCTGCAGGTGTTCAGCGCGTGATGACTATGGACCTCCACGCCGATCAGATTCAGGGCTTCTTCGACCTACCTATGGATGCTCTCTACGCATCAGGTATCTTCGTGCCCTACATCCAGAAGTTGGATATTCCAGACCTCTCAATCGCATCTCCAGATATGGGTGGCGCAAAGCGTGCTTCATCTTATGCCAAGCACTTCAACGCACCTATCATCATCTCACATAAGGAACGTGCCAAGGCTAATGTCGTAGGCTCAATGACCGCCATCGGCGAGGTTGAGGGCCGCAACGTGATTATCGTTGACGATATGATCGACACAGCAGGTACCATCTGCATGGCTGCTAACATGCTCATGGACCGTGGTGCGAAGAGTGTACGTGCTGCTGTTACACACCCTGTGCTCTCTGGCAAGGCGTACGACCGCATCAACGAGAGTGCCATCCAGGAGGTTATCACTACAGATACTATTCCTTTGAAGGAGGGCGAGGACTTGTCAAAGTTCACTGTGTTGAGTGTTGCTCCAATCTTCGCGGAGGTTATCGAGAGAGTACACAACTACAAGTCGATATCTTCAATCTTCTATCGCTAGGATATAGATCTGAAGAGGGTTTATAGGGGTTGTCCAGCAAACATGCGGACAACCCCTTTTTTTTAGTATCTATATACCAAGAGTTGGTTTTAAGCTTACGCAACTCTAAAAGCGTAGTTTACTCATCGTCAATAAGCATCTTGATAGCAAGTGTAACGTAGAAGCACATTGACGAGATAATCCGCTAGTCGAAGTAGATGTGTCATTATCACAACAAATTTGTTGTTAGACAGCTTCGTTTATTATAGCATAATAGTATTTAAACTAGGTCAAATGGTACGATACATGCAATATTAAAGATATGCCATACGTTAAAATGGCACGAGTATTGCTTATTACTCTAACAGCTACGTTGGCAACGAGACAACGTAGTTAGGTTTCTTCATTTTTTTATAAATCGGGCAAAAGAGTAGTTTTGCACTGAGGGTATAAATGAGGAGTAAATAAAAGAATTATTTAGTCAAATACTTTGGCAAGGTATTTGCAATATAATACGATAAGTGGTTGAAAACCACTAGGTTTCTTCATTTATTTAAGTTTGGGTTAGTAGTTTTTTCAGAATTTATTTCTGAGGTTATAGGCGGCAGTCGTGAGACTCCCGCCTATTGCTTTTTTATTATAAATTCTGAAAAAACTACTGACGATTTTGAACGTAGCAACAATGCTCTTGTCGGCGGATGTGATACATCTATGCATAAGTGTGGCGCACCATTCAGCAAGTAAACTCGCCATGGTGCGCCACTCTTTTGCAGTTACTGCGTAACACGCCAACCTCGACCATTGTCTGACCTACTCGTGGAAACGTTAGTAGTTTGAATAAGGTGCTTACGCAAAAGTGTTTTATAGAATTTATTTCTGGAACATAAAAAAATTGGTCGTTAAGCAAATGAGCCAACGACCAATTTTAAAATTATTTAGAGATTTATGGGTGCATCATTAAATATTTACAACCTTTGGGTTAGTAGTTAGAATAATGGTATTTTAATCCCACCCGTGTTCATTAAAATATGCGTCAATCATTTCTAAATCTGATTTTTGCTCTTTTGAACCTTGATAATGAACTTGCTTACTTCCATCAGGAGCTGTATAACCACCACCTTTCGTATAATTTAGACGAGCTTCGCGCTCAATAGCAGCTGCACCGTCCATGCCAGCATCTTTCAATGCCTGTTCGCGACCAATCGACTCCCAATACTTGTCATCTTCTACTCGAGTACTTGATGAACTGCCCCCAAGACAAGAAGTTAGACAAACGGTTGTTGCACATAACAACATCAATCCGAAAAACTTTTTCATAATAGTTTAAAATTTAAGTTATACAATTATTAGAGTTAGTAATTTACGTTGCGCAAAGACAGCAACCGTTCAACTTAAAATCAGGATAATACCTAAAAAAAGAAACGTGGGTAGTGCCTATCGGAAGAAGGGACGACCAAGTACCCATACGAACATAAGCACACCCACGCCATGCGGCGTGAGCATTTAATGTGCCTATTGTCTGTTCGTTTAATAATTTTGGTCGTTTTACTTCACGAAACAATAGCCCTAAATGCCATCTAAAACCACTGCGTATTTCACAATGCTACTACAAATATACAAAAGTATTTTCTAAAAGCAAAAAAATTACCCAAGGGTTATACATTAAGGTTATTAATGCTTTGGGTGGGTAGTTTTTACAGAATTTGTTTCTTGAACATAGGCGGCTGTCGAAACGGTCACAACCTTGCATTACTATAGCATAAATATAGCACCGCGACTTTGACATATCGCCCTTTTTTACTATCTTTGCTTAACGAGCACACAGCGGTGCAGACCGAGGAAACTGCTGTAGCGTTAAATTAAACTATGTAGACATATGAGCAATCATGGCTATTACACCATCATCCTTAAGGACAAGATGGCATTTCATGACCTGATGACCAACATCATAGCGAAGAATTTCAAGAGGATGCGTGGCCGATATATGCTCCCCGTGGACTTTTTCATCGAGGAGCACAACTGGCACTATGGTGCCATGAGTGAGATAACAGAGATAAAGTTCATGCCCGACCACATCAGGATTGAGGGTCACTTTGTAAACATACTAACGCTTGGTCTCTACTTCAAAAACAGGGGCATAGACTTCATCTATAACTTTACGGATGAGTATAACGGCATGGGAGGCTACACGAATGATACCACGGGCGAGTTCTTCAAATGCAGCGTTAACTTTTGCTGGAATAAAGGCGAGGATAGCAAGGTAGAGATACCCATCACCGCAACAAAGGATGACATAAATGCAATAATCACAAAGGAGGAGAGCAAGAGAGATGATATAGCGATTCACATCTACACTATGGAGTACTGCCACGACGACTACTTCGATCTATCGCCCGAGAATAGGGCTGATTTCGAGGAGCAGATGGCAGAACTATCGGCATATGACGGTGCGTATGACGATGAGGTAGAGACTCAAGGGACAACTGCCGAGGAGCATATACCCTGCGATGACAACATGCCATTTTAGCTACCGCTATATATATGACAAATGATAGGGAGGGATAGTCCACGACCATCTCTCCCTCTTTATAAATAACCACCCAATATTAACTTAACTTACTGATGTTGTAGCGTACTACAGCAAGCCCTCAATGGCCTTCTCCACGCACGCCATAGGCGCCATAGGCTCGAAGCGCGCAACAACCCTACCATCGCGGTCCACGAGGAACTTTGTGAAGTTCCACTTGATGTCGGCCTTTGATGCGAAGTCGGGGTCTTCCTCGCCGAGGAGCTTCTCGAGGATAGGTGTAAGAGCATGATCCTTATCGAAGCCATCGAAGCCCTTCTGCGCCTTGAGATATGTGTAAAGAGGCGACTCGTTAGGGCCGTTAACCTCCAACTTCTTGAACTGTGGGAAGGTGGTGCCGTAGTTCAACTGACAGAACTGCGTAGTCTCCTCATCACTCTCGGGCGACTGACCCTTAAACTGGTTGCATGGGAAGTCGAGGATGGCAAAGCCATACTCCTTGAAGCGTTTGTTTAGTGCCTCGAGCTCGGCATACTGGGGCGTAAAGCCACACTTGCTAGCCGTATTTACTATGAGGAGCACCTTACCCTTATACTCCTCGAGCTTCACTGGCTTGTTACCCTGTGCCATAACCTCAATATTGTATAGCTCACTACCCTTCTTTGCGCCGCAGCAACATCTCTTTGTTGAATTCTCCATAATCAAACTATTTACTATATTTTTATTTATCCTTTAACACATCAGAATCAATTATCATTCCACTGCAAAGGTATAAATAAAAATTCATCTACAATAGTTTTTGGTCTTTTTTGTTAATCATATATTCTTATGACACTATAAGAAAAACACATATAGAGAGTGGTTAATTATAAATAGGATGACTAATATGGAGGGATGAGCACCTCCCTCCAATCAGCAATAAACTATATATAAGGTCATTAACTCACCGTGGTTCTACTTACCCCAGTGTTTATTACCACCAATGAGGAATACCAAAAAGTTCAGCACAATGCCTATAGCAATTATCACATACCATACTACCATAACCCGAAAGTTTTAGTTCAACAATACTCCATCACCACAAAACTACAATTGCCGACTGACAACTCTTGTCAATCGGCAATATATTACAATAAAATTTACCTATTGTGTAGACTACAGAACACCTACATAACGGTTTTTGAGCCACCAGCGTGCAGTGCGGGAGCCGGCAGAGTGGAGGTTGAAGATGGCAACGGAGTGGCGCATAGCCTCATCAAGGGGCATGCCGTCGGGAGTGGCAGCATCTATATATACGAATGGCCTATCCTCGGGGAGCTCTGCCCACGCCACACTGCCGCCAACAGCAACACATGGCACACCATAGCGCTGTGCCCTACGCGCCACGCCCGCAGGGGCCTTACCCATAAGTGTCTGTCTATCCACACGTCCCTCGCCCGTGACAACAAGGTCAGCACCCTCAACAGCCTTATCGAAGTCCACAACATCGAGGACCATATCTATGCCACTACGCAGCTCTACATCCATAAGTGCCGACAGGGCATATCCCACGCCACCAGCAGCACCTACGCCAGGTATAGCAGAGGCATCGCGACCACACCATGCATCTACAACCTCTGCATAGTGTCTCATAGCCGCCTCGAGGCGTTCTATCATAGCATCATCTGCGCCCTTCTGTCGTGCGTAGACGTATGTGGCGCCACGTGGTCCACACAATGGGTTATCCACATCCGTGGCTGCGACAATACGCACATCACCAAACTGCACCCCACACTCATCAGACAGCCTACAAACTCTCTCCAATACATCCAGAGTATCGCACAACTCTACGCCCTCGCTATCATAGAAGCGGTAGCCCAAGGCACGCAGCATGCCCACGCCACCATCATTCGTAGCGCTACCACCGAGACCCACGACGATATCCCTACAACCACGCGCCAGGGCATCCTTGATAAGCTCACCGGTGCCATAGGTAGTGGCAACAGCGGGATTACGCCTACCAGGCTCGACAAGCGTAAGGCCACTCGCTGCCGACATGGCGATAACGGCCATAGTGCCATCCCTAACAATGGCGTACTGCGCCTCGACGCTTCGACCAAGAGGGTCAGTGGCCGTCGTATTCACGATCTTGCCCCCAGCACCCTCGGCAACAGCCTCTGCCGTACCCTCGCCACCATCGGCAATGCCGACAATAGTAGCTTGAGCATCAACAACACTCCTAAAGCCCTGCACAAAGGCCTCGCCCGCCTCACGCGACGTGAGGGAGCCCTTAAATGAGTCGAAGGCAACAACGATACGTGTCATACTAAATTCTCTTTTAGCTACAAATATAGGGAATATTTCTCGGAAATTGCTACCTTTGTAGAATAATACCACAGAACAATGAGATACATAACGCTAATAGTTTCAGTAATGCTACTCGCCATGGCATCATGTACAACGACAAAGAGTGACACGCGCTACGATAGTGGCGTGAGTCGTGAGCTTGCTGAGTGGCGCAAGGCAACGATAGAGGATGTCGTATACCGTCTACACTTCAACATCCCCGACGTGCGCACCGTGGCTGTGACGGCCAACATCGACATATGCTTCAACCTCGCAGCAGCGCAGGAGGTGATCATAGACTTCCGCGACATACAGAGTATAGTTAGCGTCACCGACAGCGAGGGTCGCAGCATGGCACACACGCTACACAACGAGCACATCATAGTACCTGCCGAGGCGATGGTGAAGGGTGCAAACCAGATATCTATATCCTTCACTGCGGGCGACCAGTCACTAAACCGTAATGACGAGTATCTCTACACGCTTCTTGTGCCAGAACGTGCCCGCACACTCTTCCCCTGCTTCGACCAGCCCGACATGAAGGCCTCATACGAGCTATCGCTATCACTACCCGAAGGTTGGGTGGCAGTGTCGAACACGCCATGTGCAACAAGCGAGGGTGGCGACATATCGTTCATGCCTACAGAGCCATTGAGCACCTACCTATTCTCGTTTGTCGCTGGCCGCCTCGATAGTCGCACCTACGACGATGGTCATCACCGCTTCACTGCCTACTACCGCGAGACAGACCCACAGCGTCTCGCACAACTCGACGACATCTTCGCACAGGTAGCAGCATCTATAGAGTGGCTTGAGGAGTATACGGGCGTGGCATATCCCTTTGCCAAGTATGACTTCATCATGCTACCAGGATTCCAATATGGAGGCATGGAGCACACGGGAGCAACACTCTATAACGATAGCCAGATGTTCCTCGGACAGAACCCCACACTCGACGAGGAGCTACGCCGCACACAGCTCATAGCACACGAGACGGCACATATGTGGTTTGGCGACTATGTGACAATGCGATGGTTCGACGACGTCTGGACCAAGGAGGTATTCGCCAACTACTTCGCAGCACGCATGGCCGAGCCACTATTCCCCGACGTCGACCACCGACTAACACGCCTAAAGACATATACCACAGCCTCGTTAAGTGAGGATAGAACACCTGGCACAACATCCATACGTCAGGATCTTGACAACCTACAAAATGCTGGTCTCATCTACGGAAAGATAATATACAACAAAGCTCCCATCGTCATGGAGATGATGGTGACACTCATGGGTGAGGAGGCCTTCCGCAGTGGCATACGCGAGTACCTCGCGACCTTCGCCTACGGCAATGCTACATGGCCCGAGCTCATAGCCATCCTCGACAAGTATACCGACGAGGACCTCGCCACATTCAGCGACGTGTGGGTACACCGCAAGGGTATGCCCATGGTGAGCACCTCGTTTGAGGATACAACACTCACCATCACACAGGAGGATAGCTGCGGTGAGGATGTATGTCGCACACAGAGCTTCACCTGCCGTGCTGTATGCGCCGATGGTACCACACACGACATCCCCGTGACCATACGCAGCAAGAACCACACCTTCGCACTTCCCGAGGGTGTCGTAGCACTACTACCCAATACTGATGGCAGGGGCTATGGTCTCTTCATCCCTGACAGCAGAAGCATGGCATGGATAGTTGATAATTGTGCAACAATAGAGGATGACATCACCCGTGAGGCACTAATAATAGCCCTCAACGAGTGCTTCGAGCACGACATCCTCGATGGCAAGGTGTGGCTACGCTTCATCCTCGGCATGCTACGCGTGGAGAGCAACTACCTCATCGCCTCAACCCTCAACGGCTACCTAGCCGAGGCTATGCTATGCCACGGCACAGCCGAGGATGAGATTACGGTGTGGGATATAGCCACAACACACGACAACACGGCACTACGCCGTCGCATGATAATGACACTTGCACATGTTGCGACATCTACAACGGCAGTTGAGAATATATACGGAATATGGGAGTGTGAGAGCTGGGATATACTCGATGTTGCAGAGTATACTACCATGGCCTATGAGCTTGCGTTGCGCTACCCCGAAAGGTGCGATGAGATACTTGCCACACAGAGGGCACGCATAACAAATGCCGACAGAGTGCGCCAGTTCGACTACATCTCGCGCGCCATGACACCCGACGTTACGGCACAGGATGAGCTCTTCGCATGGCTTCTTGAGCCTGAGAATAGGCGTATTGAGCCATGGGCAGCCACCACCCTATCATACCTCAACCACCACACACGCACCTCATCGGCACAACGCTATGTATATCGCGGCCTAGAGGAGATATGGGAGGTGCAGCGCACAGGCGACATCTTCTTCCCACGCAACTGGGCAGGAGCATTGCTTGAAGGTCACTACCACACGGATGCCACAGCCGAGGTGGAACGCTTCCTTACCGACAACCCCGACATACACCCACTGCTACGCAATAAGATACTACAAGCTGCCGACTAATAGAGTTTAGACTAAAAAATAAGAGCCCAAACGAGCTCTTATTTTTTATTTGTCTATAATCCATCTACCTAATGTTTCGCAAGCTTTACCCGTTTCACACAACCCCACCTCATCTGTAAAGAACCTATCGAGGTCACAGAGATACGCCTCCATATCGAAGTTAGCGATGGTATCGAGAAGTGCCTCCTCGCTGGTGGCAAGAGGGTATGGAAGGTTGTGAATGTCGAAGTAGAAGCCACGATCGTAGCTATCAGCATCTGTAGCATATAGCATACATGGGCGGCGCAGCATGCTGAAGTCGAACATTGCACTCGAGTAGTCGGTAATAACCATATCGCTGGCACACAGGAGTAACTGCATATCGTGGTAGAGGGTGGCATCCACGACACCCTCATAGGCGACAAGAGGTGATGTATCTACCCTACCTATAAGGTTTGGATGCAGGCGCACAAGCACCGTGACAGTCTCCGTGCCATACATCCTCTGCAAATGACTCCTCACACGCGACCAGTCGAGGCGATAGGGCTCTATGGAGGTGCCATGGCGGAAGGTTGGGGCATAGAGCACTATGCGACTATCCTGGGCTATGCCATAGTGGCAGCACACCTCCTTGCGCATATCTGCATGGCGCGAGACATCGAAGAAGATGTCATTACGAGGCAAGCCACACTCCATAATAGCGCCATCATACCAAAAGGCACGGCGCACAATATCGCTATGCATTCTACTTCCCGAGATCATAAGGTCGCATATCTGCGAGTCACGACGCGCCTTACGCAGGTAGCTATAGCCGAGGCCCGCGAGGGCATCACCCTCGATGCGCTTCAGCGCAACACCCGCATGCCACAGCATGGCGTAGCGTTGTCCTGGGCGCTTATGCCAATATATATGATAGGGGTCGGTGCGTGCATTGGTAATAAACACCTCTGCTGTGGCCATAAGTAGAAAATAGCGCCACGAACGGAAGCGCACAACCTTAACCCTTGGATCTACCTCCGAAGTGTTGACACCGCGACGAAATACCCACCACACATCCTCATGGCCAGCGGCTATAAGGTGCTCGGTGAGGTAACGAGGGTTACACCCATACTGCTTGAAGTTATGCGCCCAGCACACTATACGTCCCTTATGCACACTCGTGAATAGGCGCACAACGAACGACAGCACGTTGCCAGGAAACTTGACGATGCGCCCCAGGGCCCACGCCACAATCTGCAAAAATCTCTTCATCAGCACTCTCTGTTAGGCTATAGCGGTAGACAAAGATAGTTATTTATCCGTTTTTTTAAAAAATATTTTATAAATTTGCCTATTATTTTACCCTGCGATGATGAAACCTACGTTCGATGCCGAGGCACTAAAGGCCAAATACAACCCCGAGGGTTCACGACTGCGCCACGACCAGCTGGAGCTACTCAACATGCTACGTGTTGTTGCCGACATATGTCAGAAACACAACATTCAGTGGTGGTTGAGCTCTGGCACACTCCTCGGTGCGGCACGACATGGCGGGTTCATACCATGGGATGACGACGTAGACATAGTCCTCATGCGCAAGGACTGCAAGCGTCTGGAGAAGATACTACGCACGATGCACAGCGATGAGTTCGTATACCACGACATGCACACAGATGTGGAGTACGTAAACATCTTCGGCAAGTTCCGCCACCGCAAGGGTAGCATAGAGTCAGCAAATAGGCGCTACGCCTACTACAAGTGGCGCGGCATAGGTCTCGACATCTTCGCCATAGAACGCACAAGCTACTTCTCGGCAAAGGCAGCATCTGTGATATACAACAACCTACAACACCTAACATCCTACATACGCATAGGCTGGCTACGCAAGCCACTGATACGCCTTATCGAGGGTCTATGTCTCGGCATAGTAAACCCCATACTACGCCTCATAGGTCTGATCAACCCACGAGGAGAGTATCACTACGTCTTGGGCACCGGCTGGGCACGACACACCTTCTTCCTCAAGGATACACTGCCACTGAGCAGCGCCACCTTCGAGGGCTACACCTTCCCCGTTCCCCACGACATGGATAGATACCTTACCAACGTATACGGCAAGTGGCACGACATACCCGACGAGAAGAGCATAAAGCGCAGCATACACTGCCGAGAGTATAGGCGCGAGATATACGGTAATGAAGAGTAACTACTGACTATGAAAAAGGTTATCACATACGGCACATACGACCTTCTGCACGAGGGACACATCAACCTGCTACGCCGTGCCAAGGCACTTGGCGACTACCTCATCGTGGGTGTCACAAACGACAGCTTCGACCGCGAACGTGGTAAGCTAAACGTGCGTAACAACGTACTGGAACGTGTGGAGGCAGTGCGAGCAACAGGACTTGCCGATCAGATAATAATCGAGGACTACATAGGCCAGAAGATTGACGACATACAGAAGTATGACGTTGACATCTTCACCGTGGGCTCCGACTGGGAGGGCATGTTCGACTACCTCAAGGAGTACTGCGACGTGGTATACCTACCACGCACCGAGGGTGTGTCATCATCGATGCTACGCCACGAGAGTGAGATACGTGTGCGCCTTGGCATTATTGGCTGCGGCCGTATCGCCACACGTCTTGCGGCCGAGCACTCGAAGGTAGATGCCGTGGAGATAGCAGCGCTATACGACATAGATAGGTCTGCTGCCGAGAGACTCGCACCCGATGTGGAGCTCGTGTGCGACAGCTTCGAGGAGGCGGTAGATAGGTGCGATGCCATATATATCGCTACGCCACACACTGCCCACTACGCACAGACTAAATATGCTCTGGAGAGGGGTAAGCATGTGCTATGCGAGACCCCCATGGTGCTCCATGGCAGCGAGGCAGAGGAGCTATACACCCTTGCCGAGCAGCACAACCTTGTGTTACTCGAGGCCAACAAGACAGCCTACTGCCCTGCCTTCAACCACCTCATAACACTAATAAAGAGTGGCCTCATAGGCGATGTTGTGGGCATAGACGCCTCGGAGTCGAAGCTATGGAGTGAAGAGAGACTTAAGCGCGAGTTAGACCCCACACAGGCGGGTGGTTCGATGTTCGAGATGGGCTCATATCCCCTACTACCAATAATAAAGCTGCTCGGCACGAAGCACCGCAACATAGACTTCTACAGCCGTATGAACAGCAGCGATGTCGATGTATATACACGTGGCATCATGCTCTACGACAATGCCATAGCATCCTTCCAGCTTGGTCTCGGCGTAAAGACCGAGGGCAACCTTGTAATATCGGGCACACAGGGATATGCCTATGTGCCATCGCCATGGTGGAAGACCGACTACTTCGAGCTACGCTACGAGGATCAGAATCGTAATAAGAAGTATTTCTACAAGTGGGATGAGCCCGGCTTAAGATATGAGCTACAGGAGTTCGTAGCATGTATAGTAAATAGGCGCCTGACATCCTCGCGCCTAACACCACAGCAGAGCATAGCCATGGCATACGTCATGGAGCAGTTCGGCGACCGCAAAAACCTCTTCGAGCTATGAGACGCGCATTAGTTGTTGGCGGCGCAAATGGCATAGGACTGGCCATAGCCACACTCCTTGCCCAAGATAAGGAGTACGAAAAGGTATACATAGTAGACAGGGCGACCGTAGCCCAAGAGCATATGTGCGACAAGTTCGAGCACATAGTCTTCGACCTGCGCAGCGACGACTACAGCCTCTTCGACCGCTTCACCGACATCGACACGCTGATGATAACAGCTGGCTTCGGCCGCCTGGCGCACTTCACCGACATTGACGAGAGTCATATTGTAGATAGCTTCAGCGTGAACACCACGGCCGTGATACGCATCATACACCACTTCTACGACAGGCTACTGACGCACGAGAACTTCTACTGCGGCATCATGGGCAGCATCGCGGGATTCATCTCCTCACCACTATTTGCTGTATATGGAGCCTCAAAGGCGGCACTCAAGATATTCATCGAGAGTGTCAACATAGAGCTCGAGATGGCGGGTTCCGCAAACCGCATCCTCAACGTAGCACCAGGCGCCATAAAGGGTACCGCCTTCTATAATGGCGATAACGACCTATCACTAACTATGGTGCTTGCCGAGGAGATAATAGCCAACCTCAAGGCACGAGCAGACCTATACATACCCCTCTACGACGAGATATACCGTGAGGTGCTGGAACGCTACCATAACGACTTCCGCGCCGAGGGTCGACACTCCTACATCTACAAGATTGAAAGCGGAAGAGTAAAATAGCAGAGCCATGATTACGCCACGCATATCCGTCATAGCACCCATATATGGTGTAGAACGCTATATCGCCAAGTTCGCCGACTCGCTACTTGGACAGACATACCAAAACATAGAGTTCATCTTTGTGAACGACGGCACACGCGACAGGTCGATAGAGGTGCTTGAGGGCGTCATAGAGGGTAAATATAGCCATCTGCGTGACAACATAAAGATTATACACAAGGCCAACGGAGGACTACCCGCAGCACGCAAGACAGGACTGGAGTGCGCCACGGGCGACTACATATATCATGTAGACTCTGACGACTGGTTGGAGTATGATGCTGTGGAGAAGATTGTGGCACACATAGACGCCACAAGGGCCGACGTCGTATACTTCGGCTTTGCAAAGGAGTACAAAGACCGCACACGCATCAAGCGCCAGAGGGTCTACAGCGTAGATACACGCGATGAGTATATTGCCGACATGTACAACCATCGTGCTGCCGCAGCCGTATGGAACAAGTGCATAAAGCACTCGCTATACCTCAACAACACCATCTACACGCCACATGTAGCCTATGCCGAGGACTGCTACCTCGCAGCACAGCTCATAGGCCATGCAACAAAGATATCCTACCTCGACGAGATACTATACCACTATCGCAAGGACAACCCCAACGCCATCATGCGCCAGCAGCACAAGCGCCGTAAGCGCGAGTATGCCGAGAACTTCATAGACCTATACCTAAACTACCGCGATATGGAGCCAAAGGATAACCCTGTGGCCTGCATAATGGACGACATAGTGATACAGAGTGGTTGGTACTCACTCCTCTACAACCTCAAGCTCTTCAAGAAGTACCCATGGCTCGCCTCGGCGATACGCAAGGCACGCATACGCACACACCACTCCGACGTGCCGCTTGTAGCACAGCTCGCAACAAAACTCTACGCACTATTTAAAAGGTAGGGTTAGTCCTTGAGGCCGATACGCCTCTCTATCCAGTCGATGGTCATGGAACGACCATTCTCTGTCATCATATCCAACGAGTTAAAGCAGCCAAACTTATGCTTTGGTCGCTTGTCGAACGCTGCCAACTTCTCGGCGATGTATGCCACACTCTTCTTGGGCTTAAGGTATAGCAGCTCGTTGTACGCCTTACGCATCACACAACGGCCATTACACCTGGCGATGATGTAGTTTAGCTCCTCGACATTATACTGCGATGGCTCACGGAAACGATGCTTGATATTACGTGTGAGGTGCTCGGGATGCTTTGCGAAGTAGCTCTCATATATGCTACGCAACAGCGGCTTGGGCGTATGGTATATCTTTATGAAGTGACGGCGCTTGCCCAAGAGTGCCGCAGCATTGAGCATCGTCTGGCGGAAGGACACCTGCTTCGAGCCATCGCCATGACGCTTCCACAGATGGCTCATCATCACATACAACGGGTTGTACTTCTTGCCATAGCACACCACCTTACCCTCGGCAGGAAAGAAGTCCTCGGGATTTGTTGGGGCACTCAAGATAAGGTCATCGTTGAACTCTATGTAGTGTTCATTAAGGCCTGGTATGCGCCACGTCATGGACTCTATAGCGATGGAGTTAAACGTAGGCAGATACTCCTCATAGCCCCTAAATATGACCTTATGGTCGACAATCTCTACGGGGATATGTCCCTCGGGAAAGTGCTTGGCGAGGAAGTCCTCAAGATTGGGATTCTGCTCGTCAGTTACTATATATATCTTATTTAACCACGAGGCGTACTTGTTGAGTGATGCAACACAGTAGAATATCTCACCAAGACTATTGAAGCGTGTGTCGCCGGCAACATCATTATGATGTATAAACCTGCGACTGCCATACTGCTCGCGCTTGGCTCTGTGGCGTGGATCATCGCCATCAACCCACGTAATAACTGCATCAATCTTCATCTGTTTGGGTATATAATTGGGAGGGATTATCGTAGTCCTATGCGCTGCTCAATCCACTCAATGATCATCTTCAGGCCCTGCTCCGATGTCTGGTCCAACGAGTTGAAGCAACCAAACTTATAGTCGGCCTTGCGAGTGAAGCCATCGAGTTTACTCTTCACATACTCCACATCGGGCTTCGGCTTTAGATATAGTAGGTTGTCATCCACACTGCGCATCTGGCAGCATCCACGCTTGGCGAGTGTCACATAGTGCATCTCCTGCGGATTATACTGACCCGCAAACCTGAAGCGGTGACGTATGTTCTCCAGCAGACTCTCGGGATGCAGCGTAAAGAACTCCTCGTATAGTGACTTAAGGAGTGCCTTGGGCGTGTGGTGCATCATGATAAATCTATCATGGCTATCAGCGAGTGCCGCACCATTACACATTGTCTCCTTATATGTCACCTTCTTGCTACCATCAAACCTATACTTCAACAGACGGCTCAAGCGCACAAGCGACGAGCTGCGCCACTTACCATAGCACACCACACCATCCTCCGTGAAAAAGTCCGCGGGACTTACTGGGGCGGCAAGGATAAGGTCGTCGTTGAACTCTATGAAGCGGTCGCTGAGACCTGGTATGCGCCACGTCATGGACTCTATAGAGATGGAGTTAAACGTGGGCAAGCAGTGTTCATAGCCCTCGAATATAACCCTATGGTCGACAATCTCCACGGGGATATGACCCTCAGGGAAGTGCTTGGCGAGGAACTCCTCAAGATGAGGATCCTGCTCGTCGGTGACGATGTATATCTTATTTATCCAGGGAGCAAAGCGATTGATGGAGGCTACACAGTAGAATATCTCGCCGAGGCTGTTGAAGCGTGTATCGCCCGCCACGTCGTCAGCACGCAGTATCTTACCACTACCATACTGCTCACGCTTGGCAATATGGCGTGGGTCATCACCATCAACCCACGTGATAACAGCGTCGATGGCTCTACTACTTCTCATACTTTGACTTTACAGGGAATCTCTCCTCGAAGGTACTTAACAACATATTGCGCAACTCCGCATACTTCTCATCTGTAACACGCACATCGTTGATACATACGAGCTTATAGTCAGGATTGAGGATAAACTTACGTATGGTCGACACCGAGGCTATGCCCACCGAGAAGTGGCGCTTCGACTGTCGCGAGTTAATGATGCGACCCTTAAGGTAGAGATAGTTCGTGAAGGCATACTGCGTGATGTTGCAGCTCTGGCGTGTTACAGTAAACGACTTCTCTAAATCCTCACGCAGAGTATCATAGAGCATCTTCGACTCGCTACGCACCATAGGGGCACAGGTGTGCTGTGGGCGCAGGAAGCATAGGCGTGGCGCGAGACCCAAGGCCTTGCGTGCCGCACGGTCCGAGTTACGACATATCCTCTTAAACATATCAAAGGCAAAGAGGTGACGACTCATGCCAATGACACCCTTGCCATCACGAAAGAAGTCCTCGGGCTTAAGGGGCAAGACAGGGAATATGTCGTCATTGAAGTATATAAACTCCTCATCCAAATCGGCAATGCGGTGTAGATGTATCTCTATAGGGTTACAATTGAATGTAGGCAAGAACTGCTCGGGGATGATATCCTTATGTAGCACCACATTGACACTCTCGCGGTTAATCCACTCGGGCACTTGCGACTCGCCCGACACCACGAGGTGCACCTTACGCACAAAGGGCATATTCACCTCGATGCCACGAAAGAGATATTTTAGTGTACCCCAATCACGGAAACGCTTCTCTAGGATAGGTATCTGCGTACACCTCTCATACTCATTGCGCCACACGGGATCGAGTCCGTTGACATAGGTAATTACTACATCCATATTAAACTAATCTACCATTTAGGGTGCAAAGATAGTTAAAAATATAAATTTTTAGCCTCTATGCTTCGTTTTTCATGCGACCAAAGCGTAGTGCCTGCTTCTCGGGCGTATGCTTCCATCTCTTATGCGACCACATCCACAACTCGGGCTCACGACGTATAGTAGCCTCAAGTGCTGCGGCATAGCGACGTGTAATCTCTCCCTCGGCGATACTCTCCACACCATCGTACAACATCACAAAACTAGCACGATAGCGACCTGGCGCCTCACGCCTCACGTCGACATAGTAGACAGGCACATGGAACCTCATAGCCAGACGTTCGCCACCATCAATAAAGGCGGTCTTCTGATTCAGGAAGTCGTACCACTCGGTATCGGCACGCAGGTTAGGACTCTGGTCCGAGACAAGACCCATAGTGATGCCAAGACCCTCGCGGCGATTGCGAACATAGTGACGTACGGCATCTGCCATAGTTATGGTATACACATTGTCGGCAAACTTACGCAGCCTGCGGTATAGTATCTCAAAGACCTTATTCTTAAGCGGATGATAGACAGTAACGAAGTGGCAATCGGGATCCTGCCAGCTCCACAGCGGCAAGTACTCCCAGCAGCCATAATGCGTAGCCAGAGCCATCCAATCACGACCATGAGTCTCGGCATAATGCTTATCTCGACCCTCCCAAGTGATAACACCTCCATCATGTCCTGGTCTAATGCCAGCAAGACATACCGTGTCGACAACAATCTCGGCAAGCGTCTTATAGAAGCCACGCATGATGTCGTCGCGCTTGCGCTGCGACATCTCGGGGAATGAGTTACGCAAGTTATTCTGTATCACGGCACGGCGGTAGCGCACAAGGCGCAAGATGCCCACGACAAAGGGGGCAAACATATGGTAGCGGAACCATCGTGGTGTAAAGCTCATTATGCGGCATACGCCCCATAGCATTGCAGCACCAAGCCTATGATACCAAGCAAATTCACTTAAATCTATATTCTTACTCATACTAAAAATCATCTTAATGACGCGCTACGCAGAAGCATTGTGCACACCACATAACTCACAAAAGTAATAAAAATAACGATATAATCCAAATATAGAGATACCATCTACAGAAAGTTGATGCGCGAGGCAATGTCGTAACCCTCATCGTAGAGGTCACGCAGTTTATTTAGATCCCTCTCCATGCGCCCAACAGCGATGGGTCGTTCGGGACGTATGACAACAACCTCGCCACGTCTCTCGCGTTCCTCAATAAACTCTATCTGACTATTATAATGCTTATTACGATTGCGGATCCTCTCCCTCAAAGCGGGATACTTTCTATAATATGGCCATGGCACAATCGTCGGCTTTTCACTCTTACGATATCCCACATTGCGCGTCAGCACTACGACATTATTATCGTATCCGAGCTCCATGGCACGCGCCATGGGCAACGAGTCGGCGATTCCTCCGTCGAGCATCTCCCTGCCATCGACCTTGGCTATAGGACACACAAAGGGCAGTGAGCTCGAAGCACGCACAATATCTATGATACGACCCTCGTCTAACTTCTCCTCGAAGTAGCAAGCATTGCCCGTAGCGCACTCCGTAGTAACCATCTCGAAGCGTTCCTCACAACGTGCATAACGTGCATAGTCATACGGTACTATCTCCTGCGGAAACTTCTTAAACAGAAGGTCGAAGTCCATGATATTGCCCTTCGTGAGAAGGTGTCTAAAGCCTATATATCGATACCTCTCCAGGAGGTCTATGTTACTAAACTTCGCCCTGCCACGCTGCCCCGACATATAGGAGAGGCCATTGCACGCACCAGCACTAACACCTATGGTGTAGGGAAAGCGTATACCACGATCCATAAAGTTGTCGAGGACACCACACGTGAAGATGCCACGCATGCCTCCACCCTCGAGAATAAGTCCTGAACGTGGCGTCACAACCACACTTTTACTACACATAATCACTCGCTATTTTAGAACAAAGATAACTATTTTTCTTTTTTTAAAGAAAGTCAACTGCCGACGATTGATATTTAGGGAATGTTTATTACTTTTGCGTAATATTAAAACTACACGACGATGTTGAAACGTAACTCATCACTACATAGGCTACTGCTCGTGCTACTCTCCGTAGCAATGCTATCGCTGGGATGGCTAGGAGGCACAGGCGTCACACTACTCTTTGCCCTCGTACCCCTGATGATCATCAGCGAGAACTACAGCGACAGTGCACGCGACTGGTGGCGTATGTGTGGCTGGGCGACACTCGCCTTCATGTTATGGAGCATCAGCACAATATGGTGGGTGTGGATAGCAACACCCCTCGGCCCTATCGCCGCTGGCATATTTGGCACATTCTACAATCTATGTGCCTTTATGACATATCACTACACCGCAAAGCGTGCCCACCGCGCACTCGCCTATACCCTTTTAGTCTCTATATGGATAACCACAGAGTGGATATACAACTCTGCCGACGTGATGACCTTCCCATGGTTACTCCTCGGCCACGGTTTCTCGGGAGGCACACTGCTCGTGCAATGGTATGAGTATACGGGCATCTTCGGCGGTAGCCTCTGGGTACTCGTGTCCAACATCTCCATCTTCGAGGTACTACGCACCAAGAGCACAACATCGAAGGTGCGTGCTGCACTGGTAGTGCTACTACCAATACTCCTATCGATCACGCTGTTCCTATGCCACAAATCCTCGGACCGCACCGTGGAGATAAGCATCATACAGCCCAACGTTCCATGCTACGCAGATGACCGCATGGAGGCGGGCATGCAGGACCCCACAGCCGATGTGCGTAGACTCGCATCGAGCATACCACACACCTCACAGTTTGCCATAATGCCAGAGTCGGCACTCGCCTACATACCTACCATTGGCTCGATAGATGAGGAGGACTTCGACCGCATAGAGCCGATACTCGGATACATATATAGCGGCACTGCGCCAACTACAAAGTTTGTCGTGGGTGCGTCTACAGCACGCTACTATGGCGACATACAGGCCACCACAACAGCACACCACCACGACTACTACGGCTGGTACGACCACTTCAACACTGCACTGCTAACCAACAACCAAGGCACAGTGGAGGATGTATACCACAAGGGCAAGCTCGTCATAGGCGTCGAGGCAGTGCCCATGAAGAGCCTCTTTGACCTCTTTGAGGTCGACCTCGGCGGCGTGTCGGGGCAGCTCGGCTGGGGCGATAAGTATAGCATATTCACCAACAACGATATAAAGATAGGCCCTGCGATATGCTACGAGGGTCTCTATGGCGACTACTTCGCGGGATTTGCGCGCGATGGTGCCGAGGTTATGGCAGTAATATCTAACGATGGCTGGTGGGGCGACACGCCAGGTCACCGCCGTCTCTTCGACATATGCCGACTACGTGCCATCGAGACACGCCGTGCCATAGCGCGCAGCGCCAACACCGGCATCTCGGGATTCATATCGCCCACAGGCCGCACCATAGGTCCACGCCTCGAGTGGGACGAGCAGGGTGTGCTCACCGCCAAGATCGAGCTACGCGACGAGATGACCATCTACACACGCTATGGCGACATGATAGCCCGCCTGGCGACATTTGCCGCAATACTCGGCATACTATACTACATAGCATATCGCATACGCAAGCGTAATCACCTTGTAGATTAATAATTGATATATTATGAATTATACACAAACCCTCGATTTTCTCTTCACTTCTATGCCGTCGTTCCAGCGCGTTGGTGGCGACGCCTATAAGCCAGGATTAGATCGCATAGCTTCATTCTGCCAGCACCTTGGCAACCCCCAGCGCAACTACTACACTATTCACGTTGCTGGCACAAACGGCAAGGGCTCCGTGTCACACATGCTCGCCTCAATACTCCGCGAGGCGGGATACCGCACAGGACTCTTCACCTCACCACACCTCCCCGACTTCCGCGAACGAATACGTGTTGATGGCGAGATGATACCAAAGCAGAAGGTTGTTAACTTCGTTGATAAGCACCGCGAGAAGATGCTCGAACTCGACCTCTCATTCTTCGAGATGACAGCTGCCATGGCCTTCGACTACTTCGACCAGAGTGATGTGGAGGTTGCCGTCATCGAGACAGGTCTCGGTGGTCGTCTCGATGCCACAAACATCATAACCCCACTACTCAGCGTTGTCACCAACATCAGTCTGGAGCATACCGAGTACCTCGGCGATAGCATCGCCAAGATTGCAGCCGAGAAGGCGGGCATCATGAAGAAGAGCATTCCTGTTATCGTCGGTGAGGCTAACGACGACTATAACAGCATCTTCGAGGCACGTGGCAAGGAGCTAAACTCAAAGGTTATATACGCCCAGAAGGAGTTTGTGCTCAATGGCGTTGAGTACTTCGATGACGAACACCAGCACTTCAGCGTAGTGCGCACACGTGATGACCGAGGCTTCGAGCTCGACCTCGACCTCCTCGGCGACTACCAGCGCCATAACATAATCACAGCATGCGCCGCCGCCGACTACCTCGCCGAGCAGACACCTCTAACCATCTCGCGCCGTGCCTTCCGTGAGGGTCTCGCCTCAACGGTTGCCAACACCGGCTTCATGGGTCGCTGGCAGGTACTCGCACGTGAACCATATACGGTATGTGACACAGGCCATAACGCCGAGGGTATGGCATATGTTGCCGCACAGCTCGAGAAGCTCGATGCTGATCGCATCTTTGCCGTCGTAGGCTTCGCCAAGGATAAGGATGTGGAGAAGATGATGTCGCTGCTACCCAAGCGTGCACACTACATCTTCACCAAGGCGAGCATAGAACGCGCCAAGGCTGTTGAGGATATAGCAGCTGTTGCCGAGAGACTTGGCCTCGACTTCGAGTGCCGCGCCACTGTCAAGGAGGCCATAGAGCATGCCCGCTGTCTGGCACAGCCCAACGACGCCATCTTTATCGGCGGCAGCAACTTCATAGTTGCCGAGATTGAGGAGCTGCAGTTAGAGAAGTAATCTCCGCACCACTTAATAGAGCCTGTCTAATGCGTTAGACAGGCTTTTAACAGAAATTTAACACTCCTGCAATCACCCAGAAACAATGTCTCACTATTTTTGCACTGTATTTAAGAGGAGATAATTTTTAAGAAAAGAGGAGAAATTTATGGAGAAGAGATTAACAATAGCACTTGTTGCTCATGATGCTATGAAGCACGACCTTGCAGAGTGGGTCGCTTGGAACTGGGAGAAGTTATTGTCACACCGCCTGATATGCACAGGAACTACGGGACGCATCGTCGCCGAAACACTTATGGAACGTAGAGGCAAAGATGCGGCAAATACTCGATTTGACATCACAATGCTTAAGTCGGGACCGCTGGGTGGCGATCAGCAGTTGGGTGCTATGATAGCGAACAATGAGATAGATATATTGATATTCTTCTGGGATCCGATGTCTGCACAGCCACACGATGTTGATGTCAAGGCACTGCTCCGTCTGGCAACGCTTTATAATGTGCCCACAGCAATCAACCGTTCCTCTGCAGACTTTATAATATCATCATCACTGATGTCTCACGAGGAGTATAAGCCAGTCATCAAGGACTACACATCGTACATACAGCGAACCGTGAAGTAGTGGCACAATCACGACTATTAGAGCCTGTTTAACGCCATTAGAATGCTTGAGGCTGGCTAAAAGTAACATAGCCAGCCCCTACATAATCCAAGAGAGTGAATAAAAAGATGTAGTTTTAGGCTTAAGTTCCTTTTCACCGCTCACGCTCGGCATAGTCCACAAGCGGCCTCTGCTCTCGCTTACTCGCGGCGTTGCGAAGCTCGAAAAAGCGGAGTTTACTTGGCGTAAATGAGCATTTTGAGGGCAAGCGTAACGACAAAATACACTTTTTATTCACTCTCAAGCATGTTTTAACAAAATATTTATTAAAAAAAATAATGTATATATTTTTCAATAAAGATGGCCGCATTCTTAAATACAAGAGTATTAATATTATGTAGCGATTAGCCATTAAACAAACGGCAGCCACACGATGTGACTGCCGATTTGTTTTGACATAGGGGCATCGCCGAAACAATGCCCTACAGAGTTAGAATTATTTCTCTTTAACGCAACGGACAGGAAAGACGAGGTTGTGATAGTCGTCTGCGGGGTTAACATATTCGGGTTGGAACGACAAGTAGTATACTGTGTTATTATCCGTATTAATAGAAGCTGACCAATAGAAGCCGGAATAGCCGACATTGACTAACTGCCAGCCGATATGATAATAGCCGGTAGCTGGATACCAAGCCGTTGTTATCCCGTCTGCCAAAGTCCAGTTAAATCCATTGTTTACCCATTGCATAGTTGAACTATTCCATAAATTAGTATTCCATAAATTGGATGGTGCTTCTATTGCAGTTGACCAGAAACCATCTTCCCCGCCATCTGGCACACGATAACCCACAGGACAAGGGTCATACAACCCCTTTGGAGAGTCTGATTCACGCCAACCATTACCTGGAACAGAACGACCGCTCCAGTCTTCTGCGTATGTCATAGGATTTTCCTCTACGAAATCCATCCTATCTATCATAGCTGCTATATCTGCGTCACCAAAACTTGATGCTACGCTCCAAGTAGCAGTTGAAGCAGCAAGTGCTGTTCCATATAAATCACAAGAGCTCATAAATGGATCCTTTCTACCCCACTGATACATCAGACCGAACGCACCAATATCACCAGGAGTGGCAGATGTTGCACCGAGGTTGCGATCCATCATTGTGCCTGCGTTGTTTGGATAGACTTGGTCAACCCAGCCCTCATCCGAGCACCAAATATGCCAAGACCAAAGGATTACATCCTTAGAGTTACGAACTGCAATAGAGGCATTACCATTTTTGAATGTATCAGGTGTTGAGAAGTAGACATAGCCATTTTTGTAGCCTGTTGATGCGATAAGGTCGCCTACATTAGGCATTACATCTGTGCCGAAAGACTCCCAAAGTACCTCGGTCTTCTTGACATTGCCTACAGACATATTGGTATTACCCTGCACGGCTTTGAATTTGTAGTTACCCGCAGCCTGGATAAGGTAGCAGTTTGCGGTGCCCTCGGCAGAGAGGTCGGTGTACAATGAGAGGTCAATGCCATCGTCCTCGCCACCGTCGGCGCCAGAGCCACCTTCGCCTTCAGAGCCACCACCAATATTATTCCAATCCTCAACCTCGCAACCGATCTCAACCTTGATAGCTGTAGTCGAGGCGTTCAACACAGCTGTATAGGTGTACGACACGCCAGGCTTGAAGTTGAAGCTATCCTCCAAGAGGTAGGAGACACTCTTTGAGTTAATCTCCAACAATGGCACAGAGGTCTCGAGCATCTGGGGCACAACGATAGCCTCATAGACAACGGCCTCGCCATCCTCGAAAGTGCGAATGCCGAGGTTGCGCATCTTGATAGACTTTGCACCGCTATATGGGTTCTTCACAACCGAGCCATTTGCAAGCGAGATACGTGCATCGGTTACGGTTGAGTGGAGGTGTACAGTAGCATCAGCAGGGAGTGAGCCAACATACTCCTCTCCCGCCATAATCTTCACAACAAGGCGGCTCATAGCGTGGTTCATTGTGAGTGACACAGCGCCACCGGTCTGTGCTACGCACTCTGCCTTTGCCCAAAGGAGGTCGCTTACCTCGTATGCACCCTCTACATCTTGGTCGAGAGCCACAGAGAATGGTTGCTCGTCAACATCCTCAACCTCCATATATGGATAGTAGGCATAGACATCACTCTTACCCTCGCCCCAATATATTGTGCGCTCGGGCGTCCACGATGCACCGTCGAAGAGTAACACCTCGTTGTTTGCGCGGTTACCCGAAATTTGTAGTGGCATAGGGGTTGTGTCATCTGCGTAGTCGGTAACATATACACCTATTTTATCCTCTGCCTCGAACACGCCATTGCTTACGCGCGTATGTGCTGCGGGTGATGCAACATCGAATAGCATACGATTGTCGGCAGGTATCACGGCATTATTGGCAGCCTGCTCACACGCAACCACTCCCAATGCCAATGCTGCTATTGCTAAATATTTCGTTTTCATAGTTATTGTTGGTTAATTATTTTTTTTTAATTCATCATTGCGAGGTTTGAAAAACCGTGGCAATCTCATTATATACGTCATTGCGAGGAGGGCTATGCCCGACGTGGCAATCCTAAACCACTTTAAAGGAGATTCCCACACTCGTTACACTCGTTCGGAATGACGGTTGAGTATTTTCGTTACACTCGTTCGGAATGACGGTTGAGTATTTGCGTTACACTCGTTCGGAATGACGATTTTTAGTATGTCATTACGAGGCTTGAAAAGCCGCAGCAATCTCATTATATACGTCATTGCGAGGAGGGCTGTGCCCGACGTGGCAATCCCAAACCGCTTTGAAGGAGATTCCCACACTCGTTACACTCGTTCGGAATGACGGTTGAGTATTTGCGTTACACTCGTTCGGAATGACGGTTGGATTAGCCCCCATTAAATAAATCTTTCCATCCGGGATTATTGGCACTAATCAAAGCATCTTTGCGCTTACGAGACCAACTTTTGAGTTGCTTTTCACGTGCTATGGCTGCCATCATATTACCAAATTCCTCAATATGGAGTAATTGTGTAAGATTATACTTTGCAGAAAAACCTCCAAAAGTGTGATTTATATGCTGCAACATTCTTTGCGTAATATCAGAGGTCACACCTATGTATAACGTAGTGTGATACTTGTTTGATATTATGTATACGCAAGGTTTCTTCATCTTATACAATTGTTTATTCTAACTTTTCCACCGTCATTGCGAGGGCATTAGCCCGTGGCAATCTCATTATATACGTCATTGCGAGGAGGGCTATGCCCGACGTGGCAATCCCAAACCACTTTGAAGGAGATTCCCACACTCGTTACACTCGTTCGGAATGACGATTTTAGTGTGTCATTGCGAGGTTTGAAAAGCCGTGGCAATCTCATTATATACGTCATTGCGAGGAGGGCTATGCCCGACGTGGCAATCCCAAACCGCTTTGAAGGAGATTCCCACAGTCGCTGCGCTCCTTCGGAATGACGGTTAGCGGCGTTAAAATTTACTCTTGTCAAACACCGGTTTCTCGCCCATAAACTTTGGAGGACGCTGGTCGAACTGCGACGAAGTGCCGAAGTTCAAACCATCCCACTCCCACGCACGGGTTGTTGCAGTCGATGGCAACGACTCGTGGTCGAGAGCCTTAAACGCCTCGTAAGAGTAAGGCTCGCCCGCATACTTCATAATACGCTTAACCATCGCCTCACGCGAGATGGCGTTGTAGTAGGCGATATTGTTGTTCATACACGATGTCGCCTCCGAACGCCATACGCCACGGGTGTGATTGTGTGCTCCCTCATAGACATCAACAACATTCGAGAACTGTGGGTCATAGATCATATGCGACCAAGGAACATCGTGCCAACTTCCAGTAAGCGATACATTCTCGTAGAAACCGAATGACTTCATTTCTATGACTTGATGCTGACCTCCACAATCCAAGTCACCAAAAGGAATAAATGAGTTTAAATTGATACTCTCATCTGCCAACTTACCAAAGCCGTGACCACCCGCCTCGTGGTGAATAAGACCACGGAAGTCGTATGGTGCAGGATCGTTGCTCATAGGCACAAGAGCCACTGCCGAGCCATCGCCCCACATATAGCAACGACCGCCATACTCGTTGCTATTCTCAACGAGGATAATAAGCGTAGTGCTGACATCATCGTTGATAGGAGCAACGCAAGCACCAGCGAATACGGTCTCGAAGTCGGGCCCAACTCCTGCATTTAAGGTATATTGTGAGCCGAAACGAGCCTCACGGATGGTATTAACTGTTCCCATGCCGCTATCTGCCGACATACCCACTACGGCATATACATTGAAGTAGTCCTTGTAGGTGAGATAAGGCTCAATATCGAAGAAGTAGGTATAAGCATCCTGCATAGCCTGCAAATATTTACCCTCGGCAATATCCTTTGCATCGAAGCAGTCGCCCATCAGCACGATATTTACGCCATTGCCAACGCCCTTCTCTTGTAGTGTGATAAGGTCGCCATCGCCATACTCGTAGTCGTACTGCTCGACGGTCATACGGGCGCGATAGTCCTTGCCATCGAGCAAGAATACCACCTCGCCACTGCGACCTGCGTGGGTAGAGTATGTTACCTTGCCAGACGAGTTAACTGTGCCTGTCTGGAAAGTACCGACATCGCCAGCAGCCATCTCGTTGACGGCAATAGTTACATCAACCTTGCCCACACCGCTTGATGGTGTCACAGTAACCCACTCAGGGCAACTCTCCACACTCCACGCCTCTCCAGCAGGGGCACGCATATATAACTTCTTGGTAAACTTATCGTTAAGTACTCGAATTTGACGACGACTAATAGAGAACTCACGATGAGCCTCAATACGCTTAAACTCATTCCATCCCGAAGCAAACTGATACTTCTTAACAGCATCTTCAGGGACCTCTACCACAAAGTTATCCTTGGCTACACCATTGAAACAATTTGGATCTATTGTCGGCGGATTTTTTGCCTTGCTGACAATAGAATATATATAGAAGCAGTTTTCAAATGCCTGCGACTCGATAACCTCCACATCCTTGTGTAGCACAATGCCCTCGATATTCCTACAGTTATAGAACAACCTTGATGGAATAGCAACGATATTCTCAGGAATCTCAACAACGCCACTTAATCGGCGACATTCCTCAAATACTGACGAGCCAAGAGAAATGAGTTCATTAGGAAGGATTAAAGTGCCATTGAATTCGGTATATGCAAACGCATATTCACCGATTATTGTAACGGTTGAAGGGATATTCAACTCGCCCTTGAACTTTGTGCCACGAAATGCGTTCGACTGAATCTCGGTCAAGCCCATAGGAAGAGTAAGGTTGCCCGTTAAACCACATGACGAGAATGCGGATTCATAGATTACTTTTATTCCGCTTGGAATGGTCAAGGAGCCAGTCAATCCAGAACAATACTGAAAAGCCCCTGCTCCAATCTTTTCCAATCTCTCTGGCAAAACAAGATTACCCTTAATTGGGGTTGACTTACCAACAGTGGAAGAGAACGCATGATCTCCTATTCGCTTTAATGAATTGGGAAACGAAATCTCGCACATCAAAGATGTACAATCATAGAATGCACCAAGCATATCTCCAAAGAAATTAACTCCGTATGATTCATCACTTCCTCCACCTATTTCCTCTAATGTAGATGGGAAGATTACATTTGTAATCTTAGTACCATTAAATCCTGAAACATACTTCAAGCCCTCTGGCAACTGAATCGTTCCTGTGAGGGAAGTGTTACCAAATGCATTCTTACATATAGCTTCCAACTTATCTGGCAAGACACACTTAACAAGGCTCTTCTTGTCACAGAAAGCATCTTGCGGGATCTGATAAACACCATCAATCAAACTCTCGACCTCCTTAAGGTTAAGGCGCATAAGCGATGTCATCTTGTCGCGCATAAAGTAGTAATCCTCCTTACCAATCGCACCTGTAAGCTTCAAGTTCTTGATAGCCGTAACATCCATCTCCAAGCGGTCGACCATATATCTCTCAAGTTGACCTGCAATAAGGTTATGCACAACAACATACTCCCTCGCATCGTCCTGGTGCGACACATTGTCGGCCTCCCAGTCCATAATGCTGAAGCCCACCAACTCAAGCTCATAGTCGCCCGTATTAGCCGTCTTCTTAATCTTCAAATCAAATGTAGTAATCTTGCCAGGAAGATACTCCGTAACCTCGTTACGCGCAAAGAAGCGTGGGTGGCCATCAATAGTGATAACCAACACATTCTCGCCCGCAGCAACACTCTGTGGCACAACAATAGCACGGAACGCATCGCCATCCTTAACAGGGATAATGCCATCCAAAGGCACATCGCCCGTAGGGGTAACCTCACCAGTAGCGAGGTCGATAGTAGACTTGCGGATGGTGTTCGACACCAAAATCTCCTTCTTCACCGCAGCAAACTCCGCCTCATCGGCCCAGCCGTCGCCCTGAACAAGGCGCACACGAACAGATGACATCTTATGCTGGAAGCGCATAGAGACACGGTTCTCCGTAGGCGTGATATTCTCCGCCTTTGCCCACAAGAAGTCCGAAGCCTCATATGCAGCCATCTGGCCGTGCTCCGCCTCCTTGGTCTGATCCTTCGCCACCTCAAAAGGATAGGCCTCGATAGATGATGGTTGAGCATAAGGATAGTAACCGAAGAAGTCAACCTTCGTATCGTCATCCTTGTAGTAGATGTCGTACTCCGAATCCCAAGTGCCATCCTCGGCAAGGGTAAACTTAACATTATCAGCCTGATTGTCCTCAAGCATAAGTGTTCCTGGGGTATCGCCATCGTAATTCACAAGGTAGATACCCACAACATCGCCCGCACAGAAGCCCGAGTCGTCAACACGAGTGTTGTCTCGCTGGTCGATATTACCCTCGATTAAGACCTTGTGTGACGTAGCATCGGGGGATGGCATAGGCGCAATCACCTCCACATCGGCAGTACAGCCCGCAAATGCCAAGGCCGCAATGCCCAAAGTTAATAGTAATTTGTGTTTCATATTGTATGATTTTTGCATTTTGTCTTTCTTAAATCTCACCGCCGATACTCTCACCTTCCTCCCAATCGCCAATGGCGGTAGACACAGAATACCCCTGCTCTATGGCAATAGGTAAAATCTCAATCTCTGGAGCAACATATCCCCCATTCATTTTTTTCCCCATATAGTATTAATTCGTTTATATTTCTCAAACAAAGAGAAACTGTCAACCTCTGCGGGCTAATGCTTCCCTTTATGACATACATTTAGCATGAGTGCATCTTACAAAACACTCCCACATCTAATAGCTAAATAGCTAACTGTAAACACGTTGCGCAAATAATGCAATTTATATAATTTTGTTTATATCTAAAAGATATAACAAAGGTAGTTAAATTTTAGTAATTGAGCAAGTATCTCCGGAGCTTTGCGGCAACCATTCATATTGCGAAGCAATGCAAGACAGAGTCTTGCCACAAGCCCTCCTTAAAGGAGGGTTTGGGTGGATTGTAGATATGACCGAGGACTCGAACGGCTTTAGCCGTAGCGCGGATACCTTTGAGCGCAGACCAAAGGTCGAGCAATAAACCCTTTCATATCCGCGCAACCTCCGACATTATGTGAGCAGTGCTACACCCGACATCATAAAGTTATGGCGCGCTACAATGTTAGGCTACAAGCGCAACCACCAAGGTGGTGGTGTGTGGTGGTGGCGAGGGTGCTTGCACACTGGCCTACTACCACTGCACGCCATAGGTTACGCAGTAACTACGCTTGGAGCCGAAAAAGACAAAAAAAAAGAGGAAACCCTTTCGGATTTCCTCTATGGTAGGACACCACATCGAAATTTCTAACCGATTAATAGATAATTACGAGCGTGTTATTAGATTTATGAAGTGGCTTAATAATTGGAAATTATAGTCAGAACTTCATTTAATGTTGCAAAACTTTGCTTCGTCTGCGTAGTCGCAGGCGTAATTTCATATTTTTTCGCAAGATTTTATATATTGTTCGGTATGTTGGCTCAATTACCCGCTTAGGGCGAATATCGCTATGTCGCATCATCAGCACCACAAGGCAGAGTATAGCCAGCAGGAGTAGCCACCCGTATATCTCCTTCATAGATTCAAGCAACGACTGAACCTGTACCATACCATACAACTCGCCAAACTGGGCGTGCGAGGTGGAGAGTTCGACACTATCCATTCCCTGGCCAAGCAGCATCGAGTTGCGAGCCATTGTCACCTTGAGTAGTCGCCCAACGATGGCATTGCCTATGGGGGCAGCAAGAGCGGCGCTGAACATATTCTGAAATGACAAGCCGTGTAGGAAGGTGTAGGGGAAGGGAAGTCGTGCATTTGCCGTAAGCATAAGCACCGCAACGATGACATAACCCGCCGAGCGAACTATGACAGGCAGATAGAGCGCCTCCTTGGGCATATCGTAGTCGATGCGGAAGTAGAAGTATGCCAAGTAAAATGCAAAGCACGAGAAGGCTATTACCAACATACGCTGATATGTCCACTTTCGGCGTGCGAAGGTCTGCCACGTGAACACAACGCCTATCACCACACCGATGATTGACACCCAATTGAGCGTCAGGGTATTCAGGTGGTCGTAGCCTAAAACACCCTCCATCAAAGCGTGTTCAAAGATGTGCGAGGGGGCGAGCAACAAATCCATAACGAGGATTACCGCCACGCAGGTCAGCACAATCGGTATTTTGAATATGCCGAACGAGATGTAGGGGTGTCGGAGGTATGTCGAGCGCCACCAATTCATACCAAAAGTTACCACCGCCAGCACCGTAGCAAACCATATATGCTCCGACTGCCACCAATCGTAGTGCTCGCCATAGAGGCATACAAACAGAATAGACATTGCCGTTGTACCCCAGAGCAGCATACCCACCCAATCAATTCCATAGAGAGGCAAGCGAGGCATAATCGAGATACCCTTGTAGCAGACAATCACAATGAGATACATCACCAGCAAAGCGCCGATGATAAACCAATACATATAGTGCCACGAAGCCCACACGGAGAATGATAGCGCTGCTATGCCCGTAAGTTGGATAGTACCGTTAACCATCAGATAGATGTAGCAAAACCAGATGGACATATCTCGTTTGGGCGTAATCCACAGCTGAATGGTCGAGTTACACTCATATATCGCCCACATACGGAAGAAACCCGCAACAAGGCTCACGCCCACAAGCACGGGCACGCTTGCCGTGTGCATACATATCAGATTGGCAGCAATGAGCACAGAGATACAGCTACCAAGTGCCGTCTTCGGTCTTACAGCCCACTTCAAGCGGAACATAATGGCAAAGAAGAGTGCCATACCCACCAACGAGGCATAGCCTGCCATCATAATATCCTCTTGCAGCAGCTGCGTTGAACCCACCATATCGCTCACCGCAGCCAGATAGACTCCACCCGTGCAGTTGAACACAATGATGAAGAGTATCAGCAGCCACGGCTTCGCCTTTTCAGGCACGAAGCGTATCTGCGGAATCGAAAAGGGCTTATTTTGTTCCCAAGACATAAACCCCGACTTTTAGTACAAGACCGTACAT
>JAZLCL010000028.1:0-20604 GCA_045614205.1 Alistipes sp.
AACCAAGAGGGCATCAAGGGGCAAAACATATCATAAAGGGCACAAAAGGGCAAAAGAGGAACAAGGGGGCGGGAAGACAGGGGGACAAAGAGAGTATTTCAGTGATTAATTTTAGCATTTCGTTTGGACTTTAGGAAATTTTTCTTATATTTGCATTACTGAATTAACAAACTGAAAGCTAAATAATGTTCTCAAAGTCAACATACAAGCGCATTGTATGTCCTCTCCTCGTTGCTCGGGGGGGGGATTTTGCTATGTATCAGCAAGTTATGACGATAGAGTAATCAGTTTATCATATCCTATTTCACCAAAGGCACATAGTCATAATAGATTATGTGCGAGTATGTTATGTCCATAGTTTCGGTTATGGGCACGTATCGTCGTATACCTACACGAACAAAATTAGACAAACCACAATTAACAATATTAACTAAACACAATTAACATGAAAAAGATTTTAGCTTTAGTGGCATTGGTACTCGGTATGGTATCATGTCAGACAGAGCCTGAAGGTCTCGACGTTATCGTCGGTGGCGAGGTTGACACTGTTGTCACAGTCACTATTCCCGAGGCCGAGACTCGTGCTACAGACAGCGCTGAGGGTGCATTTAAAAATGTAGACCTCTCTGGCGACGCGACTATCCGTTACATTCTCAAGATTTACCAGAAGGTTGGTAATGAGTATGTAGCATCAAATGATCGTCAGGTAAAGTACAGCGATGGCAAGAGCGTTGTATTCCCTGTTCGTCTTGTTCCTAACCGTGACTACCGTTTCGTAGTTTGGGCTGATTATGTTGAGGGCGAGGCTGATGTTGACTACCACTACAACACCGAAGATCTCACAAACATTAAGCTCAATGGTGAGTGGAATGCGATGGATGAGACTCGTGATGCATTCACTGGCGTATATTGCACAGTAGAGGCGGGCAAGCAGTATACTGGTACTTCATCTATCAATATTCTTTTGAAGCGTCCATTCGCTAAGCTTCGCGTTATCACTACTGATATGAAGCAGCTTAACGACCTCAACATTACACCTACTAAAGCCACTGTAGAGTACACTGTTGATCACTACAATGCATTCAACGCTTTGGCTGGTGAGGCTATTGGCGATTCAAAGAACCGCAATATCAAGCACGAAAACTTCGATATTAAAGCTTACGGTGATAATGTTGATAATGAGTCTATGGTGTTGTTCACTGATTACTTCTTTGCTGCAGACCAGGAAGAGGTTGTTAACTTCATTTTGACAGTATACGACCAGAATGGTGCTATGATCGGCAAGGAGACCAACTTCAACACTCCTATCCCTGCACGTCGTAACTACTTGACTACAATCACTGGTAACATCCTTACTGAGGGTGGCGATGTGAAGGTAGAGATTGAGGATGAGTTCGCAGGTGAGGATTTTGTAGTAAATACAGCTGCTGCTGCACAGGCTGCTCTTGATAACGCCGTTGCTGGTACTACTATCGTCTTGATGCCAAATGTTAACTACGGTACTTTGTACTTGCGTCCAATTGCTGGTGGTGCTCACACAAAGGAGGTTGATTGGGTAGGAAACAACTATCGCTACGAGACATATTCATTGTTTGAGAACATCACTATCATTGGTTCTGAAGGCGCTACTGTAGATGCTATCAAGATTGAGGGTGGCACATATTATAACACAGCACACTCACAGGATAACCTATACCCAGTGATGCTCAGTCTTATTGAGTTGAAGAACTTCGTTATCGAGGGCGTCACTTTCACTGGTAAGGGTGGTTATGACCCAGAGGGCCACGGTAATGCTGTAAACTTGAGCGGTAACAACATTAAGGTTGATGGTCTTACATTTAAGAACTGTGTTCTCAACAATAACGAGAACAACGCACGTCTTCTTTACAAGACTGATTCTACAACGCACGTTCACACCTATACATACGCAGGTGAGACATATACATTCAGTCCATCATTGAAGGATATCACTATCACTGGCTGTACTTTGAACGGTGGTTACATGGGCTTGGAGTTGCGTGAGGCTGAGAATATTACTATCACAAATAACGAGTTCAATGTTAACGATAGAAATATCCTTCTTCCTGTTAACACTGGTTGTACATACTCTGGTAACATCACAATCACTCGCAACGTATCTAACAATGCAAAGGAACGCTTTGTACGCGCAGATGGTACTGGTGATGCAGTTGTTGTGATCTCAAACAATACTATCAACAACTACCTGGGTGCTGATGCAGACTACATCAAGGTTACTAACGGTAATGACGTAACTAAAGAGAATAACACCATATCTTACGGTATCAGAACAGCCGTGCAGTTTATCGATGCAGTAGAGGGTACAGGTAACTATATCGTTAACAATCATATTACCATTAGAAATGATGACAACACATCAAACAATGGTAAAGCAAGCAGATTGTCTGCTAGCGCTATCAATACCGAAACAAGCATTATTGACCTTAACGGCTACACTATTACTGTTGAAAACACTAGCACAGAGGCTATTGCAGAAATTGAGGATAACCATATCGTAAAGATTATTGGTGAGGGTTCTATAGTAGTTTCAGATGGTAGCACTGCACCATTTATCGAGAATAATGGTACTGTAGAGGTTGAGAACATCAATGCTATTGAGGGCAATGTTATCAGCGGCGAAGGCGAGGTTGGCTACGTAATCATGGACGCAGAGGGTCTTAAGGCATTCGCTGCGGCAGTAGTTGCTGGTGATACATTTTCGGGCAACACTGTAAAGCTTGGCGCTGATATCGACCTAACTGGTATAACTACAAATGGCGACTCATTTGGACCTATCGGTCGTTACTGCAGCGGCCAGGGCGTTAACGCCCCATTCGAGGGTCACTTCGATGGCCAAGGTCACACTATCAAGGGGATCTACCAGAGTGGTTGGGACTTCGGCTACGAGTGGGGTAGAACAGGTTACCTTGGTTTGTTCGGTTATGTTAAGGATGTAACTATTGAGAACCTAACAATTGAGGGCATGGAGTCAGTTGTTGAGGGCGGTACTCTTGCTGCTGTAGCAGGTCGCGCTGATGGTGAGTGTACTTTCAAGAACATCACTGTTAAAAATTGTAAGCTCGGTACATACAACAACCGTTGCGGTGGCATCGTAGGTTGGACAGGTGGATATTACAAAGATGAGGCTGAAACTGAAGTAGCATGCCACTTTACCTTTGAGAATATCAACATCTGCAATGACGTAGTTCTTGCAGGCCTTTGGGGTTCATTCGACTCTTCGATCGGTGGTGTAATGGGTCAGCTCAACTCTGCTGGTTCTGCATCATTCAAAAATGTAACTGTATCTTGCCGCATCGATGCTTACAACGATTGCACTGCATCATATGACTACTACCTATATCGCATGTGCGGTATGCTGATTGGTCAGATGACAAAGACAACAACAATCGATGGTTCAACTTATCCTGATGTAGCGGCTTACGGTATCGAGTTCGATAATGTAACTGTTAACTACGGCACATGGATGAACTACCACTACTGCGAGCCTACCCCAGGTTTGAATGGTGGTCGTGGTATGCGTGTAGAACCAGGTTTCACATACGATGGTCTTCCAGAGGATTACGACCACAATCAGTGTGTAGATAACCACTACAACTGCATCCCATTTGATCAGCTCTTTGGCGGCGTACAGACTGCTTGTAAGGGCGTTAAGGCTTGGGAAGGCGTAATAGTTAACTATCCTGCAGCTTATGAGTGTCCTCTTTGTGGTGAGACACACAACAACTAATTAAAATGTGTATGGCCAAGTAAATTGGCAATTCACAATATTTAGGTAATGCGATTGTCTATGCGGCCAATAGGTATACTGGCCGTATACAATAACAAGTAACATAATTCGCGGCACTACACATACTTGCTTTCATAGAGGTGTCGCTAAAGAGGGGGTTGTATTGCAGAACAACCCCCTCATCTTTTTATATATATCAACATGCGCAGTGCAACTATCTCGTAACGCAGCGCTGCTCGAGATCGACAAAGCGAGGAAAGAGGATATTATTCTCGAGGTGTATATGCTCGAAAAGGGCATCCATAAAGGCCTCGAGATCCTCGAGCATAAGTCTATAGCTGGGGCACGCATCAGAGGGCACAGCGTAGTCATGCATAAGGTTACGGATAAACTTATAACGCAAGCCCTCATCACTATGCTCACGGTGCATAACCCTTATAGGATTAGCTACAGTACCACAGTGCATAGCCTCCACCTTATCGCCCTTCTGCTGCGACTCTATAAGGTGGTAGCAATATGGGAACAACACCTGCTCCTCCTTCTGAAGATGATTCTCAAGGTCATCGAGAGACTGCGCAAAGAGGGTCTTAAGCTGCAAAAGCTCGGGATGTACATCGCCATGTACCGCAGCAACATGCTCTATATCGGCAAGGAGGCGCGGCCCCTTACTTCTAATGTTACGGTGATGGATCTTCAACACATAGTCGATGATAAGGTCCGTAGGCCAGCTATCGAAGGGTATAACACACTCCGACACCTCAACTGCCCTCTCCAGGTCGCACAACACATCCTCGGCACAGACGCCGGCAAGTCTACACGCATCCTCAAGGGTCATGGTGCCACCACAACAGAAGTCAATGCCATATCTCTTAAATACACGTGCCGCTGCGAAGTTATCAGCAACAATAGATCCTACACTCCTATTTACAAGACTCAAATTCATAATATGCCTTTTTATTTGTTTTATTTACTTTTCTGGCTACAAATATAGTACAATTATAGGTATCTGCAAATCACATTTTCTTATCTACAGATAGGTAATGCCTATAGCACAAGCAGAGATTAAAAATGCAGAATCATAATAGGAATATATACTTATTTTTATATTTTAATGAAAATATCACCCCCACAGTCATTGCATTTCACAGAAATAATGCATACCTTTGAATTAGATTTGTCCAAAGGAATCAACTCTAACATATAATAATTTTATTGAGTCATGGAAAAATTAAAGAGACCTGCAATTTTGGTCGTTGACATGCTCAACGACTTTGTTTATGGAGCCCTGGCATGTGACCGCGGAAAGGCGATAGTGCCAGCAAACGTAGAGCTGCTCGACGCAGCACGTAACGCCGGAGTGCCCGTCATATTCTGCAACGACGCACACCGCAAGGGCATCGACAGAGAGCTAAAGCTATGGGGCGATCACGCCATAGCTGGCACACCAGGTGCCGAGGTGATACCCGAGCTAAAGATGTCGGAGAGTGACTATGTGGTGCCCAAGCGCCGATACAGCGGTTTCTTCCAGACAGACCTCGACATACTCCTCAAAGAGTTGGGCGTGGAGACAGTGGTGATGACAGGACTTCATACACACATGTGTGTGCGCCACACATCGGCAGATGCCTACTGCCTCGGATACAATGTCGTGGTGGCAAAGGAGGCAACAGACTCCTTCACAGAGGAGGACTACATAAATGGCCTGGCATACCTCAAGACATGCTACGGCGCTGATGCGTATACCAACGAGGAGTTAAAGGCTATGTTCTAGCATATAGATAACAACATTATTATTAAATAGATGGGGATGGCTATATTGATTAGTCATCCCCATCACTATAATTATCAGCGTGGCAACGGAAACGATAGCGTACGTGCATCCCTATATGCAGCAGGACAGTTGTTCCACGGCATATGGTTATAGGCAGAGCCATTTGAAATGGATATCCACGTGCTGCCATCACCCACACGAAGCACAAGCGTATTATAGTCGTTGAAACGTGGAGGCTCTACATGGATAGTAGGCAGCAGCTCCGATGCTAGCCACAGCTGATGATCGGTACCCAACAGACGGTTAGGCAAGAGTCCCATATTGGGATGCCAGGCCCTTATCAGCCACGACTCTGGCGCCATAGACTCAACAAGAAACAAATCGCCATAGTCGGCAAGGATGAGGAGTGCACGCTGCTCGGCAGCAGCATCGACATGCTCATCGGGTTGTTGCGCAGAGAGGCTAACAACAGCGAATAGAGATATGATGGTAAACAAGTACTTCATATATGTGTCCTTTATGATATAACGTGGTAAGAGCAAAAAACGTACACGTAGGCATGAAAATAATAGCCACATTCAAAATAGCCCCACATACAACTAAAAAGGGTGTCACAAGACACCCCTATTCATTTACCTTACACATTATTTTATATACTTACCGAGGGTGTAGCACCCAGTTTAGTCGCCTACAGGCACCACGATCTCACCCTCAAAGCCTGGGTCGATACCGATACCACCAGTACCGAATGACGTAGTAAGCATACGACCCTCTATGACGGTCTCCATATTACGCTTCAATGGCACGACGATATTCGACCAGTGGCTAATCTCCTCTCCGATAACCTCACCTCTATTGTTAATCTCGATGTCGCCATCGTAGAAGAAGAAGTTAATCTTTACGTTTGTCTGCTTACCATTAACGAAGATGTAGTCGTAGCACAACTCGAGGACACCATCCTTATCCACCTTCGCTTTGGTGACATACGTACGTGTCTCCTCGAAGTAGTTAGGCTTCTGCTCCTCGACGTTGAAACCGGCAGATACGTACATCGTATATGTCACAACAGCTGTGATGTTTTCTACATCACCACCACCATTCTGGTAGTCACGCATATCTGTTGTGATACACTTATAACGACCCTTGGGACGGTTTAGCTGCAAGTCGTATACGAGCTCGAAGTCACCCTCAAGGTAGTAGTAGTCGCGCAAATCAACCTCCAATACGTTAGAGAAGGCATCCTTATCGTTGTTATCCAACACCTCGATGTCTGAGTACAAAATCTTACGTAGGTCGTCAGTCTGGTAGTACCACGCCTCACGAACATCATCCTGAACATAGTCGCACCACACAAGGACCTTATACTGCGCAGCATCTACCTGGTAGGTAGCGATGGCCTGTGGGTTAGGATCGTCAACATCTGCAAAGAGCACCTGGCGCTCTACAAACTCGGTGCTTGAGGCACGCACACGGTACAAGTCCATCACGTAGCGCAAGCATACAGGCTCGTTGAAGCGTGTGCCAGGATTCTCCACCGCCTGCGTACGCACGACATATGAGGTACCCTTCTCGGCATCACACTCCACAGTAACGAAGTGCTCGGGGTGTGATAGGTCGACAGAGCAGCGCACGGTGAGAAGGATATTATTCTCACCAGGATACTCGTGGATGGTCTTGTCGCAGCTCGCAAGGGCAAGCACCGACAGCATCATCAACACAATATGTTTCACTCTGCTCAACATCGTTATCCTAAAACTCTTTTCTACTTATTCTTCTTCTTGTCAACATCGATACGGTATGAGAAGTTGATACCAAGGCGTGTAGGGCCAAAGTAGTTCATCTGCTCTGTACGGAGGTACTTACCGTTGTGTACACCCTCGTATACGTCGTAAACGATGTTCATATAACCGACACCGATTGTAAACTCAACGCCCCACTTCTGCTTCTTACCCAAAGGCATGGCATAACCATAGCTTACACCCACACCCCAGAGTGCTCGGTTAGGATCCTGGTAACGGAAGTTATCACCCAACTGAATGTTGAAGCCTGCAACAGGGACATGAACGCCAAGGAAGTGACCCTTGACCAACGACTCACCAAACCAGTAGCGCACCTCGGGCTGTATCGCGAAGACACGAGCCTTACGATCGCGAACAAAGTAGTTATATGGCGAGTAGTGACCAATGACGTCGAATGATAGGCGTGGCGTGATGCGGAACTCGAAACCGAGGTTAGCAATAAGCAGAGCATCCTCCAAGGCATTTGTCTTGATGTTCATGAGAGGAGTTGGGCGCTGTGGCTCGGGCTCCACAATAGGCTCGGGCTCGGGTTCTGGCTCGGGTTCTGGCTCGGGAGCAGGCTCCACAACAGGCTCGGGGATAGGTTCGGGCTCGGGAAGTGTCTTACGCACAACAACCATGATGAACCATGCGTTACGCATCTGCACGAAGTAGCGACTCAAGAGCTGCTGCCAGATAGCACCACCCTGCAACTTCTTAAGCTCGGGGATACGGCCATCAACAACGGCACCACTCCAGTCCTTCGCCTGGGGATACTCCGTGCGGAGAATCTCAAGCACTCTATCGCGCTGTGGGAGTGTCTCATCCTCCTCGACAAGCTCGATGAGGTGATCCCACGCAATGTATCTGTCGTTATGTGCGATGATATCCCTTGGAATGTCGAGGCGCTGGCTTACCATCTGCTCGAGGGCCACCATACGCGCATGACTCAAGCGGCGGTTAACATCGGCATTACCCTCGGGTGATGCAGTACCGCAGAACTCCACAGAGACGATCTCAACAAGAGTGTCAGCAGATATGACGTGGAACAACGAGTCGATACGATCAAGGACATCGGCATTGTTACGGTATGTACGGTCAATGGTTGTACTATTAACACGGAAATCGACGCATATACCATGACGGTCGTCCGTCTGCCAATGATCATCAAGACGATCATCCTGGGCATACGCAACAACCGGCACTAATGATGCCGCGATAAGCGAAATTAGTAATACAAATATGTTCTTTAAACGAATCATCCTCGGATGAAAATCTAAAAAATTAAAACTAACACCCACATTTTGGTGTTTCAACGACGTAATACCATTACAATTGCACACTCCTCAATATGCTGACAGTCACAATGTTACCATCTAACACATCCAGAGATGCAGATTATACATTGCAAAGATAGAAAATTTTTATTAAACCACAAACTTTTTAATACTTATTTTCAGCATCGTTATGCAACACGAATCGGTTACAAATATCGAACCAAAAGGAGGCGATATAACAACGAAGTCATTTGGCCATATAGTAAAAAACGTGGTCTAATAGAGTGATACAGGGTAGTCGAAGGACTCGACTACCCCACATCATTTTTTGATTTAACACTCAAGGCAGATGCCTTGAACAGCTTTAAAGCGTTGAAACTGACTCTGCCTTAACCTCGCGGCTAACCTTCGACACAAGACCCTGAAGCACGGTGCCAGGGCCTACCTCTGTGAACTCTGTAACACCATCAGCAAGCATCTTCTCGACGATCTGTGTCCAACGAACAGGGGCTGTGAGCTGCGCGATGAGGTTACGCTTGATAGCCTCGGCATCAGTATATGGCAAGGCATCAACATTCTGGTATACAGGACATGTAGGGGTCATAAACTCCGCCTCGGCAATTGCTGCCTCGAGCTCCTGACGTGCTGGCTCCATGAGTGGTGAGTGGAAAGCACCACCTACAGGGAGGCGCAACGCACGACGTGCGCCTGCGGCCTTTAGCTTCTCGCAAGCCTCGTCAACAGCAGCATCTGCACCAGAGATAACGAGCTGACCTGGGCAGTTATAGTTAGCACCAACAACAACACCCTCAACCGAAGCACAGATATCCTCAACACTCTTATCATCGAGACCAAGGACTGCAGCCATACCGCCAGGCTGCTGCTCGCAGCACTTCTGCATAGCCATAGCGCGCTTTGACACAAGGCGCAAGCCATCCTCGAACGACAAAGCACCAGCAACAACCAAAGCCGAGAACTCACCGAGAGAGTGACCCGCAACAGCGTCTGGCTTAACACCGAGAGCCTTGGCAAGGATCACAGAGTGGAGGAATACTGCTGGCTGCGTAACCTTTGTCTGCTTAAGCTCCTCGGGCGTGCCCTCAAACATTATATCAGTGATACGGAAGCCGAGGATCTCGTTTGCCTTCTCGAACAACTCCTTCGCTGCTGGCACATTCTCATAGATATCCTTACCCATACCTACGGCCTGCGATCCCTGGCCTGGAAAAACATATGCGTGTTTCATTTTCAATAAATTTATATGAGTATATCACTCAATTAGTTAAAACCATAACGTGGGCAAAGGTAACTATAATTTCCGAAACTGCAAAATGGCACACGTCATCACCCTACATATACCTATAAAAAGAGACTTTATTTATACAAACACAACACTACCCCACCCATACCTCCACCATTAGCACCCAATTTTGGTGGCAAAAGACACCTCTTGGAGATTAATAAGATAGGCTTTAAGAGTTGTCTTTTATCTACTTTTTCTTTGCAGAAACAATTTTTTGTGCTATCTTTGCACTGATATTGTGGATGCGAATAAGCACCACGCAGTCGCTAACAAAGGGTAAGTAACTATGGACGATGGCTATCATTCCAAAAATAACAGCTGTATCGTATCTGAATACGATACCCTTCGTCTATGGACTGAAGCACGCCGATAATCTGCGTGCCGACATCACATTAGCACCTCCCGCAGAATGTGCACGTAACTATATAGAGGGTAAGGCAGACATAGCCTTGCTCCCCGCAGCTGTGGTCCCCGAGCTTGTAGATGCGAACATCATCACCGACTACTGCATCGGCGCTGTGGGTCCTGTGCGCACAGTGACGGTGATGTCGCACGTGCCCATCTCGAACGTCAAGCGCATATGGCTCGATGGTCACTCACGAACATCGGTACAACTATGCGGCTACCTCGCAAAGCATAAGTGGCATATAGAGCCCGAGTGGCTAAAGTTAGACGACTATAGTCGCACGGAGGATGCACCTGAAGAGGATGCCTTCCTACTTATTGGCGACAAGGTGTTCGACTACGAGGGTCGCTTTGCCTATGTCTATGACCTTGCCGTGGAGTGGCGCGAGGTGACAAAGCTCCCCTTTGCCTTTGCCGTATGGGTAGCACGTAAGGGTGTGCCCAACGAGACTATAGATACTCTGCAGCAGGCACTTACATTTGGCGTAGAGCATATATGGGAGGCTGTTGTGGAGTCGCCATACATGGGCTCTGACAACGGCATAACAGCATATGAGTATCTAACACGCAACATAGACTTCATCCTCGACGAGGAGAAGCACCGTGCACTCAAGAAGTTCTGGGACGCTGGCATACGCATAGTGCCGCGATCCTACTAAAGAAGCCGTGCGACGGTCGTCGTGCGACTTCTCACCTCCGACCCGAGGGGCGTTTATTGTATTCCGCCCCATGTGACGCCCCACAGAGGGGTAGAGTTGAATAAAACGTAATAGACGGAATAAAACTTAAGGAGGAGATATGATTACTATCTATCTTAAGCAATACAACAAGATTATTCGTAATGCCGCCACCGACCTCTTCGACGAGCTCGGCTTCGTCGACATACTATGGATAGACCTTCTCGAGCCCTCAATCAAGGAGCAGAAGGCCGTTGAGAACTTCATGGAGTTGAGCCTCCAGACAAAGCAGCAGGTTGAGGAGATTGAGTCTACATCAAAGTACTCCGAGACGGAGAATGCCATAATCTCGAACTCGCACTTCTTTGTGCCCCAGGGTGAGTCGTTCACCGTGGAGCCCGTGTCGTTCATCATCTCGAACGAGGGTGTCCTCGTGTCGATGCGTAATGCCGAGTTCCGCACATTCCGCGAGGCGGAGAAGCGTCTGCAGATGAACTACCGCAGTTACTCTACAGGTTACCACATCCTCATCTCGCTACTGGAGGTGCGCATCGACTACGATGCCGACCTTGTGGAGATGGTGGGTAAGCAGGTTGCTGCCGTGAGCAAGGAGATAAGCAGTGGCTCGAAGATCGACAAGGAGGTATTGTACCGCATAAATGCTCTGCAGGAGAACACCATGTTGCTCCGCGAGAACATCTTTGACCGCCAGCGTGTGCTATCCTCAATTCTTCGTTCGGAACGCTTCCCTAACGATATATACCCACGCTTGCAGCTCATGCTCAAGGACGTTAACTCACTCATCAGCCATGCCGACTTCAGTTTCCAGCGTCTCGACTATATACAGGATGCTGCGCTGGGTCTTATTAATATAGAGCAGAATGAGATTGTTAAGATATTCTCCGTGGCAGCCGTAATCTTCATGCCCGCGACACTTGTTGCGAGTATGTATGGTATGAACTTTAAGTTTATGCCAGAGTTGGAGTGGGAGTACGGCTACGTGTGGGCCATAGCCCTGATGCTCATAGTCTCAGGCCTGACATATTGGTTCTTCAAGTTTATGAAGTGGTTGTAGCAACAGCATACATATATAAAGTAAAAGGGTGCCATGAGCACCCTTTTATTACTCTATCATAATGGTATATTCTTCCTCTGCCAGATATATTACCACCTCGGCAGCAGTATCGGGCAGTGGGATATCTATAGAGGTGCCAACTATGGCATAGCTCTCCCATGTGCCAGCCTCAATATCGTATACCATGACCTCTGCTCCTGGCACTGCCTCGCATAGCGACAGATGTATGCCATTGTCACGTAGCCAGTCGATGGTCTCGATGACACGTGGGCGTGGCAGCTTTGTCGTTGGGGTAATGGGACGACGCTTTATGGGCACCGTGGGCTTACTTGTCGGTGGCGGATTGGAGGGTCCAATATCCCCGGCATGCTCTGCAGCGCAGGATAGAGACAACGCCACAATAAGCGTATAGAGGCATATGCGAAATAGTCTTAACATAGGAATATCTATTTATCCGTTAGGGCTGCTATTAGCATCTCACCATCAGCAACCTCACTATTCTTAATCTTCTGCTTGATGTTATAGCGTAGCTTCGACACCGCCACAGGGTCGCTATCTATGAATATAGCGATAGCGCGGTTTGAGAAGCCCGCGAAGACATACAACGCCACACGCACGTCACGTTCGCTGAGTTTTGGCATCTGCTCACGCAGACGTCGCATAATGTCGTCACGATACTTGTTAACCGCCTGCTCGAGCTCCATGAGTCGACGTTCATCACTCTTGATGGCCTCGATGGTCTCGGTGAGCTTGTTGAATACCATGCTCTTATGACGCGATGAGCCACCATGGTCATAGTATATGTCACACAGCTCATTTAGTTCGCTAAACCTATCACGGTAGAGGGCACCTACAGATTCTGCCGTCTCGCGAGGCAGCGCCTTAAGAGCATCCTGAAGCTCGCCCACCATCTCCATGTAGCGGTGCAGCTCGTCACGCTTCTTGCGCAGATAACGCACGATGATGAGTGCTGTGGCGACGACGATGACAGTGATGGCAAGGGATAGCAGTATGTTACGCTGGCGCGTGAGCTCACGTTCGCGCTGCTGCGCCTCTAGCCTCTCGCGGAGCATATCAATCTGTATGTTGAGCACAGGCTGCTCGAGGACCTCTATCATGAGCCTATCTTGCACATTCTTACTCTTCTCCTGCCATATGAGGGCATTGTCAGTGTCGCCAATGTTACGATATATGATGTAACGCGCATACTCAAGGTCTGCCCACTCGGCATCCTCCATCGACGCTGCGCTGTCGAGGAGTGCGAGGGCCTCCGCACCACGCCCCTCATGCGAGAGTGCCATAGCCACGGCAGCAGCATGGTGAGCATGACCATATAGCAACACGTCGAGCTCATCGAAGCGCGCGAGCAGAGCATTGCAGGCGTCATAGTCATTACAATAGATGGATAGGTCGAGGAGCTCGTGCAGCACCGCACATGTAAACTCCCTATTCTCCGCCGCTATAGCATAGTCGAGAGCCTCGTGGAGTGTTGTGTGCGCCTCCTCAAAGTTGCGTAGCTGGATGAGTGTGCCACCCATGTCGTATAGCGCCGAGGCGCTGTGATAACCCAAGCCGAGGGCATCGAAGCATGCCTTGGCCTTGGCATATGAGTCGAGAGCATTTGCAAAGAGACATCCCTCGCCATATATATCTGCCATCGTGCGGTGCACAAGACCCTCAAGCTTCATGTTGGGGGCCTCCTTTAGCGACTTCTGCACCTCGAGGAGCATTATCATAGCCTCGGCATCCTCGCCTCTGGCGTGCGCAATGAGGGCATATTGATAGAGGGCACGGGCACGTTGAGCATGGTCGTCACACGCCATGTAGTACTCCACCATGCTGTGCGCAAGAGCCTCATCCTCACACTCCACATAGTTGTAGTACAGCGCCTCGCAGTATACAAGGGCATAGTACGCCCTATCCTGCACGCCACGTATCAGCGAGGCATCCACCTCCGACACCAGCGCAAGCGCCTCCTCGGGGCTATGCTCCATCAGCGACTCGGCACGTTCCACATCGCGCATAGTGCTCCTCGGCGTGCAGCCGCCAAGCATCCACACACCAAGCGCCAATAGCAATATTACATATAGATGAGCCCTTTGCATAACAAACATTTATACAAAGGTAGCAAAAAGTTGCAAATAAACGACAGTAGATTAGAGAATTTAAGGAATTTAGGGAATTTAAGGAGTTTAAAGGATATCTATGATGCCTCACTTACACCCCAATGTCAATGCGTAGATATGGCACTTAAGCCACCCGTCATGAGATAAAAAGATGGGAGCACCCAACTGCAGACGGGTGCTCCCAATAGCAACACTAACTAACAAATCTATAAAGCAATAAAGAAATTAGTGTTGCATAGTGCTGTATATGCCGACTACTCCGCAACTACTGTCCAAAGACCATTCTCCTCTACTGCCTTGTAACCAGTAGCAAGGTTGCCACTCTTAGTTACAGTATTGTCGTTGAAAGTACCACCGTAAACATCAACTGGAGCACCATAGCCCATATAGTTCTGGAAACAACCGCTTTGAGCATCTGTTACAGGTACGTGGTAGAAATCACCACCATAAACATTGATTGTAGCGCCAGCAGGGCAAATTACGCTTGTGCCACCACCATTTCCAATGTTCATTTCGAAGTTGCCATCGTTAATAGTCAATTTAGAGGAATAACTATATGCATAGATAACGTGTGCAGTAAGAGTGCGTGTGCCAATGTTATTGGTTACAACAAATTCACCTCCATTGATAGTAACATCTGCGTTACCGGACATGTAGAGAGCGCCGCGATCAGAGATGATTTGTGTCTCGTTCTCGACAGTAAGTTTTCCATATGTATAGACAGCATAACTAGGATAACCGGTAGTACCAATAGGTGCACCCTCAATATTAACATCCTCCAATACAAGCTCGCCTGTATTGTTGATTACAGCGTCACCGTTTATCTCGGTATTCTTGATAGTACCACCGACGATTGTAAGAGTACCATTGTTCTCGATAATAGCACCACTACCCTTTGCAAATGCGCCAGTGATAGTCTTACCATTGAGGTTGAGGTTTACAGTCTTACCCTCCTCAATAACTACAGTCTCCGAAAGTGTGATATCATCAGTCAAGGTAACATCGCCACCCTGAGCTATAGCTGCCTCAAAGTCTACAAGAGCCTGTGGCTTACGAACTGTATAAATACCATTCTCCTCATTTACCTCGTAGCCAGCGACTACATAGTTTGCAGGGTTAGAGTTGAAGTTACCACCAGTGATATTGATCTGAGCATCACCTACAGCGTTACCATAGCAGTTGTAACCACCCTTGAATGTACCGCCAGTAACATTTACTACAGCGTTGCCTGCACCAGCGTTGTACTGCTTATCGCTCTGAGCAATCAAAACTGACTTGTTGCTATTAGCGTATGCACCATCTGTATTAGCAATCCACTCACCACCATTAACATTAATAGTACCACCAGATGTCATAGCGATAAGACCACCGCTAACACCCTTGCCATAACCACCGTATACATTGACAACGCCATTGCCACCCACACCAATAAGACAGCCGTTGTAGCTTGTAGTGCCGTTCATGTAGATCTCTGCGCCCTCGTATACATTTACTGTAGCGTTCCAGTTCTCAATACCCAAGTAGCTATCCTGACCGATGATCTTTGTACCAGCCTTTACATTTAGAGTTGAACCTGCACGAACTTTAATAGTCGAACCATTAGAATTCTTATTGATAAGAGTGATATTCTCAAGGTTGATTGTCAATTCATTCTCGTGGCTACTTGCTGTGCAAAGTGCGCAGAAAGCTGTAGTACCAGCATCGAGAGTACCGTTCTTGATAGTGATGGTATTAGCCTTGCTACCAACATTCTTAAACCATAGAAGGTAGTCGTTCAATGCACCATTCTGTGAGATAGTAAAGCCGTTAAGGTCAATAGTAAAGCTCTTATCGCCAGCGTAGCCAAGACCATCCCACCAGCCACCGTTGTTATAACGATTATTCTCAGTAAATACCTCATTTGCAATAAGAGTGATAGTCTCACCATCCTGAACTGCAGCGGCAGCCTTGATAAGTGATGTATAACCGACCTCACCAATCATTGCAACATCAGGCTTACGCACTACATTCCAACGACCGTTTTCTGCCTCAACTGCAGTGTAGTCGTCATCGATATACTTATCTGCGGGCTTCTCGCTATAGTTACCACCCTTTAGTACTGGAGTACCGTAATAGTTCTCAATGCGACCAGAGAATGTACCTGCGTTTACCTCAACATTACCATTGATTACAGATGCACCTGTTGCGTTCTGATCAACTGCTGTGTGTGCAAAAGTACCGCCATTGATAGTCACTTTGCCGGTTCCCACGGTATAAATAGTGTGAGTGGTAACGCCAGCCAAGCCGTTACAAGTAACAGTAGCATCGTTGATAATTACAGATGCAGTGCTGTAGATAGTAGTGTGGATAGATGTGATGTTACCGCCATTGATTACAAGCTCACCTCTGTTGTCAATTGCAGATGTAAAGTCACAAATATTGTTGATAGTACCACCATTGATAGTTGCAGTTGCGCCCTCGTCAATAAGGAGTGTTGTAGCGTCATAACCACCATTATCTACCTGATTATCATCCTCAAGAGATGTATAAATAGAACCACCGTTCATTACAAACTCACCAGCACACTGCTTTACAGCATAACCACCATCGCCATCACATGCAACAAGCTCACCTGACTCAAGGGTCATAGTACCATAGTTGTAGTTACCGCGTGAGATAATCTTACCACCGCCCTTAGTATCCTTGATAGTAAATTCACCTTTGTTGTCAAATGCGTAGAAGTGCTTTGTTGTTGAGCCCTCTACAAAAGGAGCAGTGATATTGAAACCATTTAGATCCAATACAAGAGTCTTGCCCTCGGGGATAACGATTGGGAGTGCAGCTGTAGCACGTGTTGAGAGGATACCTGCACCAAAAAGGTCACCGAGGTCGATATCGCCACCAAGCTCGATATTTGTCTCCTCGCCGGGCTGTGCTTCCTCAATAACATCAATTAGCGAATTAGGTGTATCTACAATATTGATAACATCCTTTACGCCAAGCTCATTATCAACTGTTACCTTAATATTACCGCCTACAGTAAGAACATCACCCTTAATAGTTGTGAGCTTATTAGCCTCAACATAGATTGCAGTGTTAAAGTTATTGAACTTAATGCTACGATCAGCCTGATCCATTACATCGAGAGTAAACTGTACTGTTCCTGACTGTGGCACGAAGATGTAGTCTGCAAAGAGGGTCATCTCACCAGATACATCTGTATACTTTGTTGCTGTAGTAGCATATGCGTAATTGTGGCTCTTATCAGCAGCTTCAGAAGCAACACCGCTTACAGCATTGAACTCGTGATACATATCCTGATATTCAACAACTGCCTTTGTTGGCTCAAGACCTACGGCACGGATATCGTCGATATCGGTAGCTACAACGCGAACCTTTGCAAAAGGACGCTTAAGAATGAGGTCGATAGGCGTTGCACTTGAGAAATCATCAATGGACTGCGAACCTGTATATGCATCACGAGTCTCATCCATTGCATTCCATGTGATAATAGAGATAGCATCCAAACCATCTGCAGTATAGTAGTAGCGGTCTGCCTCGCTACCACCCTCAACGATATCTGCCCATACAGTCACCTGGTAGTCACGACCCTGAGCAAGACGTACTGGGAATGCTACAGATGCATCGTCACTAACCTTAACATGACGCTGACATTTGTCGTAAAGAACCTCACCCGCGTCATTCTTAAGATAAATCTCAAGGATATAGCGCAAGCTATAATCAGTTGTAGCAAGAGAGCCAATATCAAAACCATCAGCACTGCTTGCACGTGTGCCCTCGGGGAGTGCCACATTGACCATGACCTCCTGCTCGCCACCGACGATAACGTCGAAGCCTTCTGGCTCTGTCTGACATGATACCACGCCGAGTACCAATGCCGCTAAAGCTAAAAATCTTTTCATAATAGATAGTTAATAAATTAATAAATGTTTATAAGTGTTTAATTCTTTATTATCCAAACATAGGCACATAAACAAACAGTGTACCATCCGAAGCGAAAACAGACTACGGACAATACACGCACGTCTCACCAACATTCATTGGCGAGATACAAAAGTTAATATCGTAAAAATGATTATCGACTAATTCGTAAGTCGTTGATAATGAGCAAAATACCCCCCCCGATGACATATAACGCCACCAGACATGATGGTACAATATACCCTCAAATCACTCATTATTCTTGCTTTCAGTTTGTTAATCAATAGCAAAGATACAAAAAAAATATTACCGCACAAGAGTTTATTGATAAATTTCTCTTGCACGGCAATAAATTCCTATATTTTGAGCTATACTCTACATCAAGATTCGTTGATAGTCATAAACATCGACATAATCGGCACCACGACGCAACCACGACTTACGTGTGCCACACCTAACAAACCCACAAGACTCGAAGAGTGCTACACTACCCTCGTTATCTGCTGCCACCATAGCCCACACCTGCTTCAAGCCGAGGCCACTCTGTGCATACTCCACAACAGCATCCACAGCAGCACGAGCATAACCCCTGCGACGATGCTCGGGAGCATATATAAGGATGCCTATACCGAAGCGCATATGCTGCGGGTCGAAATCGAAGATGTCGACAGCACCAACAGCTACACCCTCGACATCCACCATAAGGCGCATCTGGCGTTCCGCATACAAGTCACCAGCAGCACCGCTAACAAAGCGCACAAGAGCATCGCGCGAGATGGGTGCCGCAGCACCACTGACATGCCACACATCGGGATCATTCTCCCAAAGGTACATGACATCAACATCCGACGCCTCAACAGCCCTCAAGCGGCAGCAGCAAGCACCATCAACCATACTACAGACCTATAATCTTATTACGGATGAGCATTGCAACACCCCACGCATTTGCGCTATCTGTCATCTTCGACACCCTAAACTTCGTATCCTTATATACAAGATTTAGTGAGTACTTGCTTGTGGATGACTTGAGTGGCAGCATGAGGTATTCACCCGCCTGTGCGAGATTACCTCCCACAATAACAGTCTCGGGGTTAAACGTATTAATCAAGAAGGCAACAGCCTTGCCAACCTTCTCGCCAGCCTCCTCGATAAGCTCAATAGCGAGGTTGTCGTCGTTACGCGCAGCAGCGATAATGTCGTTGATATGTATCAACTCGCCACGGTCGTACATATCCCTCAAGTGCGTATTCACGCCATTCTGTATGAGCTGCACAATCTTATTCTCGATAGCGATACCCGACACCTCGGTCTCGAGGCATCCCTTCTTGCCACAGGCACATATAATCTCATTATCGAAGAATGGTATATGACCAAACTCGCCAGCAAAGCCATTCTTACCATAGTAGAGCTTACCCTCGATGACGATGCCGATGGCGACACCACGGCCCATATGCAGATATATCACATTGCTCTCACTCTTCGACTTGCCCGTAGTATACTCCGCATAGCAGCGTGCACGTGTATCGTTCTCAAGCATAACACGTATGCCTATGCGCGATGATATAATATCGGTAAGCGACTCCTCGCACGACGTGAAGTACTTATACGAACGGCCGGTCTCGGGGTTTACACGACCAACGATAGAGACACCAACACCCAATATCTTCTCCCTATCTACGCCACAGTCGGCAACAAAAGACTCTATATTCTGGCATATACGTTCGAGGCACTGGGGACGGTCAACAAGCTCGAAGGTGTTATCCGTCTTCTCACTGATGACATTATTCTGCAGGTCTGTAACAACGTACACCATATGGTCGCGTGCTACGTTGATACCTATAAAATATATAGCCGAGTTAGCAAGACCAAAGACATTGGGACGGCGGCCACCAGGGGTCTCAACCTTACCAAGGTCTATAACGATATGGTCGTCGACAAGTTCCTGAACGAGCTTGGTCATCGTGGGCACACTTATATGCAACTCGCGCGTGAGCTCCGAGAGTGTCGACTCACCATTGACTGCCATATAAGCGATTATATTTCGCTTGATGATATTATTCTTATGTGTGATGCCCTTGAGATTGCCATCAGCATCAATATTAAAAAACTTCGCCAAAGATGTCATTTCTGCTCGCTTTGTATAATTCTTTAGACAAAGATAATAAAATTTTTTGAAAAATATCTGCAAAATTTAAATATTTCAAAATTTCTCAATAATAGAGCAGGTCATATATTGCAAAGTAGTAGAATCAGAGTGGTGACAATGGAGCAAAACATCATCTCAACAAAAAAACAACATATATACTTTACACTCTATAAGCTACTATTTTAGCGATAAAAAGCCTACATATATTTGGTGGTTCAAAAAAAAGTGTTACCTTTGCGCCCGAATTAAGTACTTAATTATAACAAAAAGACGAAAATGAAAAAGGGTATTCATCCAGAGAATTATCGTTTAGTGGCATTCAAGGATATGTCGAATGACCACGTGTTTTTGTGCAGGTC
>JAZLCL010000029.1:0-12232 GCA_045614205.1 Alistipes sp.
AGCCTGCCGCTAGCGTTCATCCTGAGCCAGGATCAAACTCTCCATTGTAAAAAATTATTAATGTTTTGTTAGAGTCCTGACTGTTTCAATTTTTCCTAAAAGGAAATTGACAGATAAATACTACACTTTTCTCTCAATATAGAAAACCAGTAAATCAAAGAACCATTCTCCTAATCTTTCGCATTTCGATTTTCCGAAGCGGAAAGTGGTGCAAAGGTAAAAACTATTTTTGAAACAACCAAATGTTTTGGTAACTTTTTTCAAAAATTATTTTTAAGAACCTTTTCTGAACCTCGATAACAATGCTGTTATCTCGATTGCGGGTGCAAAGGTAAGCATTATTTCTTATTATCCAAATTTTTTTCTAAACTTTTTTAATAACTATTTTCAGCATTTATACTTATTGCACTACTACACAACTAATTACATATTATAACTTTTTTTAAACACATCAACCACTGCTTTTATATATATAAATATAGGTATAGGGAGGCTTATCATCTCTCGGAACCAAGAGGGCATCAAGGGGCAAAACATATCATAAAGGGCACAAAAGGGCAAAAGAGGAACAAGGGGGCGGGAAGACAGGGAGACAAAGAGACAAAGAGACAAAGCGAAGTCGGGTATCACAAGATGGAAAGGTGGGGCAAAGGTGGCATCGCGAAGCGTGGAGCATATGAGGTGAGAGGGGTGAGTCTACTCACATACGACACACCTCATAGGCGAAAGACTGCAGAGCAGTCAGCCACCGACACAACAGATGGAAAACAAAAAAAAAGGATAACCTCTCGATTATCCTTTCTGGCGGTGCGTAGGGGACTCGAACCCCTGACCCCGTGCGTGACAGGCACGTATTCTAACCAGCTGAACTAACGCACCAAGATTTTTTAGAACCTTGCAACCGAGTTGTTATCTCTTGATTGCGATGCAAAGGTACTGCATTTTTTTTAATCTGCAAATTTTTCCGCAACTTTTTTTCAAAAAAATTACACTTTTTTGAAGAAGGAGAATTGCACACTACCATAACCTCTTGTCTGCCAGAAATTTGGATGATTCTCAAAATTTTGGTCTTTTGAGTGCTCAAATATCAATATTCCGTCGTCTGCGAGCAGTTTTTTCTCAAACACGAGATTCACCACTTCTGCACTACCCTCCAAATCGTATGGTGCATCCGAGAAAATTAGATCGAATTGCTTGGTGCAGCTCTTCAAATAGAGGAACGCATTAGCTCGCACAGCATAGAAATTCTCGAACTTTAGCTCACGAGCAGTATTCTTGATAAACGTGTTATGCACAGCATTCACCTCAACAGAGGTAACACTGCGTGCACCACGCGACGCAAACTCATAGCTTATAGAGCCCGTGCCAGAGAAGAGGTCGAGAACGTCGAGCTCCTCAAAGTCTACAAGGTTGACAAGGACATTAAAGAGGTTCTCCTTGGCGAAGTCCGTAGTGGGACGTGCACGGAGGTTGCGAGGTGGCACGATGGTGCGACCCTTATATTTTCCACTTATTATTCGCATACTATGTTTCTGAACATTGACCCACACACACTCTTAAGACGTGCTACATCGCCTTTCGCGCGCGCGTGCATATTATATATGCCATACACCCTATTTACTGACTCAGCGTAGTAGAGGATGTCGGCATCACTCTTTACCTCGAAGGCCTCGGCAAAACGTAAGCCTGACTTATAGACCACAACATAGAGAGTATCGCCATACAACGACAGCACACTACCCTCCTCCGAAGGCAAAGCAACAAGCAAGGGCGAGGTGAATGAGACGCCATGAGCAAGTCTCTCTGCGATGTAGTCATAGCACTCTATGGATATAGCCATAACGGCAACCATGCCACTAAACGCCTCGCTGCAGACGACCCTCTCTTTAAAGGCGGGTGCAAGACCCACAGCACGTAGATGTGCTGATACATCATCCATATTAAGCATGGCGGCAGGCACAAGCGTAGTCTTAAAAGTAGAGAGCTCCACGACGACATGGCCAGCAGCAGCCTCAGCATCTATATCGCGACTTGAAAAAGAGTGTCCACCCGACAGAAGACGGATGGACACCTTGGTTGAATTGTGTTGAGTCATAACTACTCCATGCCGCCCCAGTTGCCTGCCTCGTTAGTAGGCTCCTCAAGGCTACCAAATGTTACACCGAAGAACTCGAGATCCATAGGGATAGGATGAGCCTCGCCGATCATATACTTTGGCTGCTTTGTAACAGCATCCTTAAGACCGTCAGCCTTCATCTTCTTCATATCCTCGTTAGCCTCCGAGTGGTTGATAAAGTACTGGAAGCGGTCGTTAAGCTCGTTCCAGAACTCCTGGTTGTAAGTGTCAGTGTCGATAAACTTGATATATGGAGCATGGCAACGGATGAGGTGTGTGCGGTAGCTACCAGCCTCGTATGTCGCTGTGTCGAGCTGGAACTCCTCTGTGTTACCAGTGAATGGGATGTAACGGAGGTTGCGAATCTGCTCCTCGTCGAGACGACATACGCCGAGGTGGTCGTCGAAGATAGTATCGCGAGCAGCAACACTAACTACTCTCTCGTTCTTCCAATTCTTATCCTTACGCAACTCTGCAAGAATCTCTGCATTCTTCAAGTTGTTCTCATCGTAAATCTGGCTACGGTACTCGATTGTGCCGTTGAGTGCGAAGTCGATAAGTTCATCCCAGTTTGTTGTAAACTTCTTGTCGGGGTTAGCATCACGATATGCCTGTACCAACTTGATGATGTACTCCTCCTTCTCGATGACAGCCTGACGGCGGTCGTTGAAGTGCTGCTCAAACTGAATGGGTGTTGCAAGCATTGAGGCAATCCAGTAGATAAGGCCCACAACAGCAGCCAACAGTACTAAAGTAATCGCTGTTTTTTTCATTTTAATTATTTTATTATTAAGTTTGTATCGTTATTTAACAAATATAAAATCACGAGGCGCCATGCATAGCACACATATTTCGCATCAAATTTACGCAAAATTATCGTTCGACGCAACTTTTAACCAAAAAAAAATCATAGAAAAGTTGTCTGAATGGCTCGCTGACGACGATTACAGGCGCATATTTCTGCTGAATGGCTACGCGGGAACGGGAAAAACAACAATCATAGCAGCCTTCGTGGCAGCACTCAATGAGCTGGGTATCAAAACTATACTTCTGGCACCCACAGGTCGTGCCGCAAAGGTGCTGTCGCACTACTCACATAAGGATGCATACACAATACATAAGCGCATATATCGTGAACGTACATCGGGCGAATTCGAGTCCAGATTCTCTCTCGACTTCAACAAGGAGAGGGGTGCAGTGTTCATCGTGGATGAGGCATCTATGCTCTCGGCAGGATCAGTAGAGGGCGACATCTTCGGCTCAGGAAACCTTCTTGACGACCTTGTGGAGTATGTGCGCAGTGGCAAGGAGTGCAGGCTGATGTTGGTGGGCGATGATGCACAGCTACCACCCGTGGGTGACGACTACAGCCCAGCCCTCGACCCAGTGACATTGGCACAGTATGGAGAGGTGGAGTACGCCACGATGGACGAGGTGGTGCGACAGACACAAGACTCGGGAATACTCTTCAATGCCACAATGATACGTTGCATGCTCGAGAATAGGATATTCGAGATTCCGCACTTCGACACATCATTCAAGGACTTCCAGAGTCTACAGGGCGGAGAGCTAATAGAGGCACTACAAGAGTGCTACGACAGATACGGCAGGGATGAGACGATAGTGATAACACGTTCGAACAAGCGAGCAAACAGATTTAACGATGGCATACGCCGCTACAACCTATCGGCCGAGGAGGAGATTGAGAGTGGCGACATGCTCATGGTTGTAAAGAACAACTACCACTACGCCGAACGCGACAACGAGTCACCCATGTCGTTCGTGGCAAACGGTGACGTTGTACGCCTAAAGCGCATACGCCGCTTCGAGGAGTTCTACGGCTTCAGGTTCATAGATGCGGTGCTGGAGTTCCCCGACTACGACGACTACACCATGGAGGTGAAGGTGATGCTCGACACCCTTGCCTCCGAATCACCATCGCTGACACGCGAGCAGAGTCGCACACTCTTCTACGAGGTGGAGAAGGACTACGAGGATATAAAGGCGAAGGCAAAGCGCTACCGTGCCATACGCGAGAACCCACACTTCAACGCCATGCAGGTGAAGTTTGCATACGCCGTGACGTGCCACAAGGCGCAGGGCGGACAGTGGAAGGCAGTATTTGTGGACCGTTGTCTCTTTGGCGACGAGGAGATGTCGAAGGATATGCTACGATGGCTCTACACCGCAATAACACGCGCCACAGAAAGCGTATACCTGGTCAACTTCGACGAGAGATTCTTTGAATAAATTTTGAATTCTCATTTGCATTGCGTATCTTTGCAAGGATATATCTATATGTATAATGAGCCCAAGAGTAAAAAAGGATAACATAGCCGAAAACGAGAAGGTAACGAAGGAGAAGAAGTATGTGGACACGCCACTGATGAAGCAGTATTACAACATCAAGGCGATACACCCCGACGCCATACTCCTATTCCGTGTTGGCGACTTCTACGAGACATTCGGTGAGGATGCTATAAAGGCCAGCAGCATACTCGGCATAACACTCACACGTCGTGCAAACGGTGCTGCATCATATGTGGAGCTTGCCGGATTCCCCTACCATGCCCTCGACACATATATGCCCAAGTTGGTACGCGCGGGCGAACGTGTGGCCATATGCGAGCAGCTCGAGGACCCCAAGATGGTGAAGGGCCTTGTTAAGCGTGGCGTGGTGGAGATGGTGACACCAGGCATCGTCATGGGCGAGAACCTCGTTGCGGGCAAGGAGAACACATTCCTTGCATCTGTATTTTTTGGTAAGAGCACCACGGGCATCGCCTTCCTTGACCTCTCGACAGGCGAGTTCTACGTTGCCGAGGGTGACGACATATATGTAGATAAGCTCATATCGAACCTACAGCCCAAGGAGATTGTTTTTCAGCGCGGTTATGAGGAACGCTTCAACGACTCCTTCGGCAGCAAACACTATACATACCGTCTGGATGAGTGGGTGTTCAGCGAGAGTGTAAACCGTGATAAGCTATCACGACAGCTCGGCGTGCAGTCACTCAAGGGCTTTGGCATAGAGAATATGACGGCTGGCATCTCGGCAGCTGGAGCAATACTCTACTACCTGGAGTTCACCGAGCATCACAACACAGCACACATATCATCCATACAGCGCATAGACCGCAACGACGCAGTGTGGATTGACCGCTTCACGATACGCAACCTCGAGCTCTTCGCCTCGAACAGCACGACAGCACGTTGCAGCTTCACAGAGACCATAGACCGCACACTTACGCCCATGGGTGGCAGACAACTACGCCGCTGGGTGGCGATGCCGCTGCTCGACATAGAGAAGATATCGCGCAGGCACGACGTCGTAGAGAGGCTTGTCGCGGAGCACGACTTTGCCGAGACGCTACGTGAGCATATAGCACAGATTGGCGACCTGGAACGTATAGCATCACGCATAGCCACAGAACGTGTAACACCACGTGAGCTTGTGCAGCTGAAGCTATCACTCGGCGCCATAGAGATGATTGGAGCACTACTCGAGTCGACAGATAGCGACGCGATGCACGCCATAGCAGAGGCCATAGACCCTCTTGTGGAGGTGCGCAAAAGGCTCGAGACGGATATATACCCCGACCCCGAGAGCAACCAGATACAAAAGGGTGGCATCATAGCCTCGGGTGTGAATGCCGAGCTTGACGACCTACGCCGCATAGCCCTTCATGGCAAGGACTTCTTGCAGCAGCTACAGGAACGTGAGAGCATAGCAACAGGCATACCATCACTCAAGGTGGCCTTCAACAACGTCTTCGGTTACTACATAGAGGTGCGCAACACGCACAAGGATAAGGTTCCAGAGTCGTGGATACGCAAGCAGACACTCACAGGCGCAGAACGATACATCACCGCCGAGCTCAAGGAGTATGAGCAGAAGATCATGGGTGCCGAGGTGCGCATCCTCGAGATTGAGGCGCAGATATATGCCCAGATAGTAGCCTTCGTGGCACGCCACCTAGCAGCCATACAGCGCGATGCACGCGCCATTGCCGAACTCGACTGCCTACAGTCTATGGCACGCATAGCCCAGGAACGTAAGTATGTGCGACCCACCGTCGACGACTCTACCGTAATTGACATACGTCAGGGCCGACACCCCGTCATTGAGACACTCATGCCCGTGGGTGAGGAGTATATACCCAACGATGTGCGCCTCGACAATGACGACCAGCAGATAATAGTTATCACCGGCCCTAACATGTCGGGTAAGTCGGCGATACTACGCCAGACAGCACTCATAGTGCTCATGGCGCAGATAGGCTCATTCGTGCCAGCACGCGAGGCCCGCATAGGCCTTGTGGATAAGATATTTACACGCGTTGGCGCCTCGGACAACATCGCCGAGGGCGAGTCAACATTCATGGTCGAGATGCTGGAGTCGGCAAGCATCCTTAATAACATCTCGGAACGTAGCCTTGTGCTGCTGGATGAGATTGGTCGTGGCACAAGCACCTACGATGGCATATCTATAGCATGGGCCATGGTAGAGTACCTACACAACAATGCGCAGGGTGCAGCCAAGACACTCTTCGCGACACACTACCACGAGCTCAACGAGCTGGAGAATATGTTGCCACGTGTCAAGAACTACCATGTTACAGTCAAGGAGGTAGACAAGACCATCGTCTTCCTTCGTAAGCTCGTGCGCGGTGGTACGGAGCACTCGTTCGGTATACACGTTGCCCGCATGGCCGGCATGCCACGTTCGGTGGTCACACGTGCCGAGGCAATACTCACAAACCTTGAGAAGGTGTATGGCGCAGGCGAGATAGTGCCCTCGGGAGCCATCAAGAGTCGTGGTAAACGACGTGTAGCGGAGTCGGCATTGGAGACCAAGGACAACATACAGCTATCTATGTTCCAGCTCGACGACCCTGTACTCATTGCCATACGCGACAAGATAAAAGACCTCGACATAGACTCACTCACACCCCTCGAGGCACTCAACAAACTTAACGACATCAAGCGCATAGCAGGAATATAGGATGACAACACAGGAGCAGTACATAGCACGACTTAAGGAGTTAGTCGAGGCACGTTACGGCAGCAGCATAACGACACAGGAGGAGTGTGATGCTCTTGCTGCAGCGGTAACGGAGGCTACAGGCGTGAAGTTCGACGGCAGAGCCTACGCCCCACTCTTCCTATCCTCAAACCGCGGCATGGCACCACGTCCCGTGATACTCTCCGCCCTGGCACGATATATAGGCATGGGCAGCTGGAGTGACTTCTGTGCATCTCGCAATGTCCTACCCGCTGACGACACCGACATAATACCCGTCACACGCCCTTGGGGTGTGGTGATACTCACCAGCATAGCCATCGTCGTGGTCATCGCAGCAGCGATACTGCTACTGCGCAGCAGCAACGAGACGATAGAACGTAGACAGCACCACATCGTGGCGGTGGTATCGTCAATCGAGGAGCAGTGGGTGGCAAGCACCATAGAGGAGTGTAACGCCATACGCACATACAACAATAGCGATGAGTATGATAACATCATCGCCACGTTTGTAGAGGAGCATAGCCTCACTCTCAAGGAGGATATAGCCACCGACCTACGCACAGCCTTTGCCACAGAGGGCATCGAGGTAAGCAGCATAGAACTCGACAGAGCCATAGAGCAGATTGCCATGCGCTGCACGACGCTGTGCAACACGTTGAGCTACGAGATGGAGCTCGCGCAGCAGAGAGCACAAGAGGCTGCGGCACAGGAGGTTACAACCACAGAGGAGACTGTTATAGAAGACCTTTAATCCACTTAAATAGTTTGTAGGGCATATACCTGAATGGCACGTCGATGGTCGTTGGCGTGGTGACCACACCACGGCAGTGCGAGAAGGCGTATAGCGACTCGCGACCGTGATAGCGACCCATGCCCGAGTTACCCACACCACCAAAGGGTAGATGCTCGTTTGCCACATGCATTATAGCATCATTGATGCACGCGCCACCCGACGATGTTAGGCGCAGCACACGCCTCGCCACAGCACGTTTAGCAAAGATATATAGTGCCAGGGGCTTCTCCCTGTCGAGGATGAAGTCGACAGCCTCATCAACACTATCTATGGTTATCATCGGCAACACAGGACCGAATATCTCACTCTGCATGACGGCACTCTGGGGCGAGACATCGTCAAGCAACGTAGGCTCTATATATCGCTGTGCAGCATCTGTGCCACCACCAGCAACCACCCTACCATCACTCAAGTAGCCCACAACACGTTCGTAGGCCCTCTGCGACACCATGCGCACATAGTGTTTGCTCCCTGCTACATCCTCGCCATGGAGCTGACGCACAGAGGCTCTCCATGCCTCGATGAACCTATCCTTAACATCGCGGTGTATGAGTAGGTAGTCGGGAGCCACGCACGTCTGTCCTGCATTGAGTGTCTTTGCCCACGCAAGACGTCGTGCCGCAACCTCTATGTCGGCACTACTATCCACAACCACAGGGCTCTTGCCTCCGAGCTCGAGGATCACGGGTGTGAGGTGCTCGGCAGCACTACGCATCACCACACGACCAAGGTCGGGCGAGCCAGTGAAGAATATTATGTCGTAGCGCTGCTCGAGGAGTGCGCTGTTGACCTCCCTGTTACCCTGCACCACGGCCACATACTCCTCGGGGAATACTTCTGCTATGAGCTTGGCGAGTGTTGCCGAGACGTTGGGCGTGTAGGGCGAGGGCTTGAGTATGGCTGTGCATCCCGCCGCTATGGCACCGATTAGTGGGTTGAGGAGCAGCTGCACGGGGTAGTTCCACGGTGCGATGATGAGTGCCGAGCCGAGAGGTTCCACCACCACCCTGCTGCGCGAGGGCATAAGCTTCATTGGTGTGCGTCGTCGCTGTGGTGCTGCCCAGTGCTTGAGATGGCGTAGGAAGCCATCTATCTCGCCATAGAGGATGCTCAACTCCGTTAGGTATGCCTCCTCATATGACTTGTGCAGGTCGGCATATAGCGCATCCATGATGTCACTCTCGTAGCGCTTTATGGCACTGCGTAGTGTGCGTAGTGCACGTAGACGATACTCTATGTCGAGTGTCGTGTGACTACGGAAGAAGAGACGCTGCGCCTCGACTATCTGGCTGATGTGTGCTATGGGTGTATTCTCCACCATCGTTTTATTCTGAATAATGGTCTATATACAACTATGAAGCCGACAAGCGACTTCATAGTATTTATTATAGTGTGTAGTATTAAATTTATTGTCAGAGTGATGCTAATTTGCTACCGATTAAGATATTGGGATGGATGGGACATACTTGGCGTATTTCCCATTCACACCAATGATTGAGGTAGTGAAGTAGCGCCGCTATCACAATATAATTTATTGTTAGAAGTGGTGAGATGTGGTAGTGGGTCGCAGTCTAACAAAGCGCAGCATACTAAACGTATGTGAGCATTTGGGAGACAAGCCCAATGCCGCAGGTTGCCACTTATCACAATAAATTAGTTTTTGGAGGTCATTATGCGTAGTATCATCGCATCAGTCTGTGTCATCGCATCACGACCTATGTCGGTAAGGTTGCGGATAGACTTGTCTACGTCGTCGTCGATGATACCCTCAACGGACTTAACACAGCGGTTGTTCATGGCCATGAGGGCAGATACAACAGCCATAGAGACACCTGATGCGCACTTCATGGCGCATGATGGCTTCGCACCGTCGCATATCATACCCGCGAGGTTGGCAATCATATTCTTAACCGCATGAGTTACCTCCTGGTAGTCACCACCCATGAGGTAGGTGATGCCGCATGATGAGCCTGTGGCAGCAACGACGCAGCCACAGAGGGCTGATAGACGGCCGAGGCTCTGCTTGATGTATATCACGGTGAGGTGGCTCAAGATAAGGGCACGCACGGTCTGCTCGTGTGAGGCGCCTGTCTGCTCGGCATAGACAACAACGGGAACGGTAGATGTGAGACCCTGGTTACCACTACCCGAGTTACTCATGACGGGGATCATGGCACCCGCCATACGTGCGTCGCACGCAGCTGTTGTCATGCCCACAATCTGGCAGTGGAGGGTGTCACCCATGATGTTGCGTTCCGACTCTGAACGCATGAGCTTACCTATGGCGTGGCCGTAGTTACCCTTCAACGACTCGTAGGCAGCGTTCATGTTTAGTCTCTTTGCCTCGGTGATGAACTCCAGCTCCTCGAGTGGCGCTGTCATGGCGAAGTCCCACACCTGGCGCAGTGTAAGCTCGGGGTCACGGCTCTCGGGAGCAGCATCTGCAGCACCCTCTGTGGCAGCCTCGGCACTGAAGAGTGTCTCGCCACAGCGCGATATGTGCACAAAGCGAGTGTGGCCACCCGAGATTATGGCGATGGCACTTGCACCACCTGCGAAGACCTCAATCTCGATATATAGCTTCTCGGTGATGTTGTACTTAAGGTCTACGGAGATAGCCTTCTGGTCAATCATCCTCTTACCCTCCTCTACAGATGCCTCGGTAGCATCCTTGAGCACCTCGAGTTCGTACTCCGACTTACCGACGATGGCACCCAATGCCATGGCTATAGGCAGACCTGTCATGCCTGTGCCTGGGATACCCACGCCCATGGCGTTCTTCAGCACATTAGCACTCAAGCGCGCCTCGATACGTTCGGGGCGGCAACCAAGAGTCTCGGTAGCCTTGGCTACGCACAATGCCACGGCGATAGGCTCGGTACAACCTATTGCTGGGACTATTTCGCGGTTCATAAGGGCGATGATCTCTCTACGCGCCTCGGGAGTAAAGGTATTATTCATAGGTAACGATTTATAGTTTCAGTTGTTTAATCATACGAAGGTATGAATTTTTGAGCAAACTACAAAATCGGCAACCCATTTTTTCGTGCACACACCGCCCAACAGCTATTATTCGGGATTTTTACACCTCACATTTTGTTATGACACAGATTTTGCATATCTTTGAGGATGATTTGCCCACACCACGGGCAGCGAGACATCGGTAATAACTTAAAAATTAGATACTATGGCAGGAAAAGTTCCAACTCCACACATCGGAGCAGAGTATGGCGAAATCGCCGATAAGGTAATCATGGCGGGTGACCCCTTGCGCGCCAAGTTCATGGCCGAGAACTTCCTCGAGAACCCCGTGCAGTACAACAATGTGCGCGGTATGCTCGGTTATACTGGCACTTATAAGGGTAAGCGCGTGTCGGTGCAGGGCCACGGCATGGGCATCCCATCTATCGGCATATACTCCTACGAGCTCTTCAACTTCTACGACGTCAAGCGCATCATACGTTGTGGCTCGGCAGGTGCCTTCGACCCATCGCTAAACCTCGGCGATGTGGTGTTCGGTATGGGCTCATGCACAGACTCTAACTATGGCGCACAGTTCAACCTCCCAGGCACCTTCTCGCCTATCGCCGACTTCGAGTTGCTACGTGCTGCGGCAGCAAAGGCCGAGGAGCTGGGCATAGGTTACCGCGCAGGTAACATCCTCGCCAGCGATGTATTCTATGGCGACGACGCCGAGAGCTGGAAGCAGTGGCAGAAGATGGGCGTGTTGGCAGTAGAGATGGAGGCTACAGCCCTCTACATGAATGCTGCACGTGCCGGCAAGAGTGCCTTGTGCATCTGCACCATCTCTGACTCGTTGGTACACGGCACAGCATGCTCTGCGGAGGAACGCCAGACGTCGTTCACCAACATGATGAAGATAGCCTTCGAGATTATCTAATCATCTCTACAGGCATAGACTATGGGGTTGTCCTTCGCGGGATAACCCTTTTTGTTTGTCACAAGATATCTCATGTGTCACATATGCACACCCCTGTGACATTGTGACATTGTGACATTGTGACATTGTGACATCTCATTGTCGAGTACCAAGGGGCATAAAGCGTCATAAAAGGGCATAAAAGGTAGGGCGTTGACGCGGACCTTTGTGACCTTTCTGTGTTTAGCGACAAAGGGCAGAAGGGTTATAAAAGGTCATAAAAGGTAGGGCGTTGACGCGGACCTTTGTTTTTACCTTTTTGACCCTTATGACCTTTCTGACCTTTTCTCTGTATAGTACCACAGCCATACAGGTCATCGATGAGATATACAGCAGATACTATATATATTATTATAT
>JAZLCL010000030.1:0-20892 GCA_045614205.1 Alistipes sp.
AGGTTAGGTTTTTGCATCTTAAAAAAGTTTTAATAATTGTCGTCAGTGTCAAAAAAGTGCTGAGAGGAGCCAGAGGTTTTTCGCGATCACGCGCGATATCTACACACTCTCAACACTACAAATTTTACAAAAAACCACCAAATAAGCAAATATATTATACCCAAAGGGTAAATATGCAGGATGAAATGCATGTTTAGCCAACCGAATGGGATTGTCAGGCACCCCAAAACGAGAAGTCCCGCATATATAGCTTTAGCTATGCAACGACAATATTAGGCGACGAAGCCTCACAAGAGAGACTCTGCACCCATCGCAAAAGTTGGAGTTATGATTTTTTTTACATAAATTTGCAGAGTATGAAGTTGCAGCGTAACATAGACAACATAATAATCATTCTCATCTTCGCCCTACTACACTCGGCAGTGGCGATGATAAGTCGTGCGCTACACTACTACGACGACATACCGCTTACCATCCTCACCATCACGATGGTCATAGTGATATCCATGCGTAACAACACACGTGTCGAGATGATGGCCATAATGACACTTACAGCAACAATCATAGGCTACATAATAGGAACATGGCTACGTGACCCAATGTTAGCGATGGTGCAAAATGAGTATATTGCACCCGCAATATCGACATTCCTAATCACGACACTTATTGGTCTTTTTACGAACTACACAACAGTACGCAGCAAACGCTTCAAAAATACAAGTCACAGATTTGCCATAACACCGAGAAACATCATTATCACCGCCTTATCCATCCTTGTCCTACGAATGGTATACATCGTAATGGACCGCATGAAGCTCTTTACCGATGGCATGATTTTTTCGAGCATAATAGAAATTATAGGCAACAGCTGGGCACTACTTTTACTACTGGCAAGCAACATTGTCTTGGTAATGCATTTCGTGCATCGCAAGTATCGCAATAAGCATCACCACAGACTGCATCGCACACTTCTCATCATTGCCACGATAGCCATACCCGCGGTCACTGCGACATTAGCCTACTACGACATACCATACTTCGAGAGCAGAAGTAGCGGCATAGAGGCATATGTGCGCATACTCTCGGCAGCTCTACTTCTCGACTTCCTAACGCTGGCCATATGCTACCTTGTTCTAATATCCCTACACTCGCGTCGCGAGCTACGCGAGGAACGTGAGCAGAAGCACCGCACGGAGTATCAGTATGAACGTCTCAAGCAACAGATAAACCCACACTTCCTATTCAACTCACTCGGCATCCTCGACTACCTCGTACAGGAGCACGAGACGGAACGCGCATCGGCATTCATACGCAAGCTGGCGGGCATATATCGCTACATGCTAAACAACGACCAGAAGCCTCTCGTGAAGTTAAGCGAGGAGCTCGAGTTCACCAACAAATATATAGACCTTCTGAAGGAGAGATTCACCGAAGGTATGCTATTTGAGATTGACATTAAAGAGGGGCAACTCGACACCTACGTTGTGCCCTGCGCACTCCAACTATTAGTTGAAAATGCCACAAAGCACAACATCGTAAGCGGCGACTCGCCACTGGTCATACGTATAGCCACAGAGGGTGAATATACGGTAGTAAGAAACAACCTTCAACTACGCACCCACGGACAGCCGTCCACACACCTCGGACTAGCGAACATACAGCGCCAATACCTCGACATTACAGGTCGCGATATAATAATAGAAAAGACTGATAGTGAATTTATTGTAAAACTTCCGATAGCATGATAAAGGTACTTATTGTGGAGGATGAGATTCCCGCACAGATAAACCTCAAGAAGCTCATTGATAAGTGTTGTCCTGACAGTCGCATAGTCATGACATCTACCTCGGTGCGTTCCACCGTGAAGTGGCTCGAGGAGAACCCTGAGGGTCCCGATGTGATATTCATGGATGTGGAACTATCTGACGGCATATGCTTCGACATCTTCGACAAGGTTGCCATCACCGCACAAGTGATCATAACCACAGCCTACGACAACTACGCCATCAACGCCTTCCGCATAAACAGCGTCGACTACCTCCTCAAGCCCATCATTGAAGAGGACCTAATACGCGCCTGGGAACGATGCACAGAACGCATCGACAAGCGCACGACGCCCAACATCGAGGCGCTACTCGACATGGTGTCGAAGGCTGGCGCAGCAAAGGACAAGGAGTACAAGAAGCGCTTCATAGTGAAGACTGGCGAGAAGATAATAATAATCCCCGTGGAGGATATCGCCTACTGCTACTCCGAGGATAAGAGTACATATGCCGTAAACCGCAATGGCACACGTCGCCTACTCGACTATAGTCTCGACACCGTGCAGGAGATGCTCGACCCCAAGCTATTCTTCCGTATATCACGCAGTTGCATAGTATCGATAAACGCCATAGAGAACATCTCGAAGCACCTCGGCACTCGCCTTAAGCTACAGCTAAACCCACGTTCCGAGGAGGAGGTAGTAGTAAGTCGCAGCCGCACATCCGACTTCCTGGAGTGGCTCGACAATAACTAACACGAGAGATACTCTAAAGAGTAAAATGCAATGAGGATTGAAGATTTTCCACATCTTTAGTCCTCATTTCGCATAATTTTTGTATCTTTGCATGAATTATGACAACACAAATCGCCCACAGCGATACTTTTTAGGTGTAAACATTTGAAAATAAAAACATTATCATACTATGAAGTTGATTAAGGTGTTAATCCTTGGCTTGATATTGATGCTCGGAGCATGCAATGCTCAACGCAACGTACTCTACATCCAGAATATGGAGAGTGGCACAGAGATAGAACTCCCAGAGAACTACCTCATTCGCATCAAGCCCCAAGACCAGATTACTGTTGTGGTGACATGCAAGAACCCAGAGCTCGCTATGCCATTCAATACGGCAACAAGCTATGGCTCTCTCACGGGTAACATGGCATCTACGGTCAATACGGAGAGTAGTCTTCAGGTGTTAACTGTGAATCAGGAGGGATGCATAACCATGCCCATCCTTGGCGAGGTGCACTGCGAGGGTCTAACACGCGAGGAGCTATCGACAAAGATTGAGAAGATAATACGCGAGAGAGGATACATCGAAGATCCACACGTCAACGTACGCTTTGCCGAGCTCACGATATCTGTCGTTGGCGAGGTGAACCGTCCTGGTCGCTACGACATCAAGCGCGACAAACTATCGATATTCGAGGCATTGGCACTCGCTGGCGACATGACAATCTATGGTAGCCGCGAGGATGTTGCCGTAGTGCGCGAGAGGGATGGTAAGAGCATAATCACAAAGCTCGACCTACGTTCCGACGACATCTTCACATCGCCATGCTACTACCTCGAGCAAAACGACGTGATAATAGTGAGCCCCAACAAGTATCGAGCTGCAACATCCGAGATCAACCAGAATAGATCGTTCTGGATATCTCTCGCCTCAACAGCAATATCACTTGCAACGCTGCTCATCACCGTAATTAGATAATAGCACTATTAGAGTAATACGTACATCATAGATAGACTATGGCAGATATAAATGAATCGACCGAGAGATTGGAGGGTAATGTAAATAGATTTACGCTAACAGACATACTACATCTGGTGCTATCCAATTGGTATTGGTTCCTACTATCAATACTTCTTTGTGGCATTCTTGGCGCCTTCTACCTACACCGCACAGCACCCATATACCAGCGCACCGCAACAGTACTTGTCAAGGACTCACGTAAAGGCTCTGGCACAGAGGTTACTGCCTTCAACGATCTTCTTGGAGGCATGGGCCGACGTTCTGTGGACAACGAGATACACATCTTCAAGTCGCGTAGACTCATGGAGGAGGTTGTAAAAAAGTATGACCTCACAACAAACTACTACACTAAAGGCCGCGTAAGAACACGTGACATGTATGGTCGTACACCTGTGCTTGTTAAGTTCGTAGGCGACGAGCCACTTACAGAGTGTTCATTCTGCTACACTATGTCTGACGACAACATGCTATGCTTCAGTCAGTTTACCGACAACGAGAGCTTCAGCATAACAGCCGCCATAGGCGACACTGTAGTAACACCTATAGGTAGCATCACCACAAAGGCGACTCCCTACCTGGAACGCTACCGCGACCAGGAGATCATAGTGAGCAAGATTCCACTAAATGAGGCTACGGAGATATACCGCAAGCGCCTCAAGTGCGAGATATCGGATAAGCAGGCATCTGTTATAACACTCACCTTCAACGACCGTGTGCCTCGCCGTGCAGAGCATGTCATAAATGGCATCATCGATGCATACAACATCGACGCCATACAGGACAAGCAGGAGATATCCAACCTCACCGAGGAGTTCATCAACGAACGTCTCGCAACACTTGGCGAGGAGCTCAACCTTGCCGATAGCGACATCGCCTCATTCAAGCAAGATAACCGTCTCTACAGCCCAGAGAACGAGGCAAGGATGAGTGCCGAGGAGATACGTCGCCTAAAGACAGAGGCGCTATCCCTCGAGGCGAACATCGAGATGGCGGAATATATACGCGAGTACCTCAACGAGCAGGCGGCAGAGTTCTCACTCATACCCGCAGCTACGGTGACGATGAGTGGTGCCTCAGCGGCCCTCACATCGCAAATAGACAACTTCAACAAAAGTGTTCTCGAGTATAGACGTCTTCAGTCATCGTCGGCTGCTGCCAACCCTGTGCTAATAGACCTCGCAAACCAGATTACGGCGATGCGCAGTGTCATTATAGAGTCTCTAACATCACACATCGAGGGTCTACGTCTTCAGGTGGAGCACATAAACCGTGAGCAGAGTATTGCCGACTCACACATGCAGAGCTCGCCAACACGCGAGATGGAGCTTCTCTCGAAGGCGCGTCAGCAGAAGGTTAAGGAGGAGCTATATATATACCTTCTAACAAAGCTTGAGGAGAATGCCCTCACAGGTGCTACTGCGGAGAGCAATGCCCGCATCATCGACCGTGCGTATGGCAGCAACAAACCTATAAGCCCTAACAAGAGCCTCGTATTCCTCTTGGCACTTGTCATGGGTATAGCGATACCATTTGCAATACTCTACCTACGCGAGATCCTCAACACAACGGTGCGTTCACGCCGTGACATCGACGAGGTGCTCACCATACCATTCCTTGGCGACATACCACGCTTCGATGGTAAGCTCGGCAATGGCATCGTCGTAAGAGAGGATGGCCGTGACGCCGTGTCGGAGTCATTCCGCATGCTGCGCACAAACTTGAGCTTCATGGCTGTAGACAAGAAGATGCAGGTTATAATGCTCACATCGTCGATACCCCACAGCGGCAAGACCTTCGTGTCGTCAAACCTCGCACTCACACTCGCCACATCGGGCAAGCGTGTGCTCGTCATCGACTTCGACCTGCGTCGTCGCACCTTCTCAAAGCAGATGGGACACCGCAACGACCGCCGTGGCCTTACAAGCTACCTCTCTAACAAGATAAGCTCACTCGATGACATAATCACACCAAGCGAGATAGATAGCAACCTCGACTTCATCTTCTCTGGCCCACAGCCACCAAACCCTGCCGAGATGCTTATGTCGCAGCGTGTAGACCAGTTTATGGAGGAGCTACGTAGCCGTTACGACTTCATCATCCTCGATAGTGTGCCCGCCATGGCTGTTGCCGATGCCATGATCATCGACCGCCTTGTAGACCTAACTATTTATGTCATCCGCCAGGGCAACCTCGACCGTCGTCACCTTCCAGACATCGAGAAGCTACACCGCGAGAAGAAGTTCCACAACATGAGCATCGTGCTCAATGGCGTGACAAATAGCAAGCGCACATATGGCTATGGCACAGGTTATGGCTATGGATATGGATACTATAGCGAGAATGATGACACCTCACCATGGCGTCGCCGCTGGAAGAGTTTTACAAAGCTATTTAAGAAGCGAGACTAATGAGCAAGGATAATAGCATGATTATAGCCGTGGACTTCGACGGCACATGTGTCGAGCACGACTACCCTGCAGTGGGCATGGAGGTGGAGGGTGCCGTGGAGACGCTACGCGCACTACGAAGCAAGGGTCACAGGCTCATACTCTACACAATGCGTTCGGGTGCAAAGCTTGAGGCGGCAGTCAAGTGGTTCAAAGACCGCAAGATAGAGCTGTGGGAAGTAAATAAAAACCCCGAGCAGGCGGAGTGGACAGAGTCGCCCAAGGTGCATGCCGACATATACATTGATGACTCGGCCCTCGGCTGCCCTATCATGTTTATAGATGGTGTACGTCGCCCTGTTGTATGCTGGTCGAAGGTGCGCCAGAAGCTGGAGTACGACCGCATACTCTGATACATCCTCAATAGATCGTAAAAAAGTCTGTCGCTGACAGACTTTTTTTGTACCTGGCAATAAGCTTCCATCATCAACATATAAATCGATGATGCAACAAAAAAAAGGGCTGACTAAAAAGTAACATAGCCTGCCCCCATAACCTAAGAGAGTGAATAAAAAGATGTAGTTTTAGGCTTGCGAAGCCCGCAAAAGCGGAGTTTACTGTGCGTAAATGAGCATTTTGAGGGCAAGCGTAACGACAAAATACACTTTTTATTCACTCTCAACAAAAAAAATAGCGTAACTATCGTTACGCTACATACTCATATGGTCGGGATGACAAGATTCGAACTTGCGACAACACGCCCCCCAGACGTGTACTCTAACCGGGCTGAGCTACATCCCGAAGCAATTTGCGGTGCAAAGATAATAACAATTTTTCAAATAATGCAAATATATAATAAAAAAAATGTAACTTTGCCATATGAAACAATGGTTTAAAATCTGCATTTTAGCTCTCATATTCTGCGCTACATTAAGTTGTGCAGAAAGCACCTCCAACGCCTCTAAAGTGTTTGAGAATGAGACATATATACCCTCCCACGCATCAGGCTTTGTAATCATGGCCGACGATAAGGGGAACACCCTATTGCGCGTGACACGCCCATGGCAGGGGGAGAATCCACAAGAGCAGAATCTCGCCATATTCACCAGCGAGGAGGCGGCAACAGGATATAGCAATGAGCACATCGTGGGCAACGCCAAACGCATAGTATGCATGTCGACGAGCCACATCGCTATGCTCGAGAGCCTCGACCTTGCGAACTACATAGTTGGCGTGTCGGGCAAGGAGTATATCATGAATAGTGCTGTGGCAGGTAACGAGACGGTACTCGACGTGGGCTACGACAGCAACATAGACTTCGAGAGGTTAATCTCTCTGCGCCCCGACATAGTGCTGATGTATGGCATAACATCTGAAAACAGCATCATCACAGCAAAGCTTCGCGAGCTGGGCATACCATACCTATATCTCGGTGACTACACCGAGCAATCACCCCTGGGCAAGGCGGAGTGGATTGTCGCCATCGCCGAGATTGTTGGATGCAGAGAGCTGGGCATAGAGATATTCAACGATGTTGTAGCACGATACGAGGAGCTACGTGGTAAGGTGGCAACAACAAGCCGCCCAAAGGTTATGTTCAACCTACCATATCAGGATGTATGGTACATGCCAGCAGATGACAGCTACATGGTACGCCTCATTGAGGATGCTGGTGGCGACTATATATATAAAGGTAAGAATTTAAGTAGCGGTTCGCAGGGCATAAGCCTCGAGGAGGCACTCCTTCTGGTGCGCGAGGCAGATATATGGATGAATGTAGGTCAGTGTACAACGCTGGATGATGTACGTGCCGCAGCACCCCACTTCTGCGACTGCGCAGTGGTGCGTAGCGGCAATGTATACAACAATAACAGCCGTAGAACAGCCTCTGGCGGTAGCGACTTCTGGGAGTCAGCAATAGTACACCCCGACATTGTACTTAACGACCTCATATCCATCATGCGCGGACAGAGTGATTCTCTTTACTACCACCACAAGCTTAAGTAGCATATGCAGCATAGAGCAAGGATACTTCATATGGTACTCTTCGTAGTACTAGGCATCGCACTCGTAGGTCTCGCCGTGGGCGACCTACTCATGGGCAGCACACGTGTGCCCCTCGAGGAGGTGTGGGCAGCACTTGTGGGCACCTCGACAAATGAGGGCTTCGCAACGATAGTACTACGCATGCGCCTTCCAAAGATTATAGCTGCGATAGCTGCCGGCATGGCACTTTCAGCAAGCGGACTACAGATGCAGACACTCTTCCGCAACCCTCTTGCGGGTCCATATGTTCTCGGCGTGAATGCTGGTGCAAGCCTCGGCGTGGCACTCTTCACCCTTGCAGCACCACTCCTCGGCGCGGCAACCTCATCGTGGATGATGTCGGCGGGTATCACAGGCATGGCGTGGTTGGGCTCGGCAGCGATACTCATGCTCATCATGTCTCTGTCACGCAAGATACACAACATCAACATAATACTCATCCTTGGCATGATGCTCGGCTCGGCAATATCTGCCGTGGTGGGCATACTCCAATATATGGGTACGGAGGAGTCACTCAAGGCCTTCGTAGTCTGGACAATGGGCTCCGTCTCTACGGTAACAACAGAGCAGCTATACATCCTTGTACCTGTCGTCATCGTGGGACTTGCGCTATCCATAGCCGTGATAAAACCCCTCAACATGCTACTCCTAGGCGAGGGATATGCCCGCACCATGGGTCTCAACGTAATGCGCTCACGCATTGCGATATTCATCTCTACGACGCTGCTTGCAGGTAGCATAACAGCCTTCTGCGGCCCTATAGGCTTCATAGGTCTTGCCATGCCACACCTTGCGCGCATGACATTCCGCACTGCCGACCACCGCACACTCATGCCCGCAACGATACTGTGGGGCGCCGTGGCGATGCTCCTGTGCACACTGTTATGCGACATTGTAGCACGTAGCGGCATGATGCTGCCAATAAACACCATCACATCGCTACTTGGCGTGCCCGTGATAATATATGTAGTAATGAAAAACAGCTACCGCCAATGATAGAACTACTCAACATACGTCTGGCATTTGAGCAGAGAGTACTCATGGAGGATGCCTCTGCATGCTTCGCACGTGGCACTATGGTAGCACTTCTCGGTCGTAATGGCACAGGTAAGTCGACACTCCTACGCGCCATGACATCACTGGGCAGACTTCAGGGTGGCAGCATAGCAATAGATGGCACACCCATGACCGATATCAGTGCCTCGGAGTTAGCACGTAAGATAGCCTTTGTGAACACCGAACGAGTAAACATAGACACCCTCACCGTGCGCAGTCTGGTGTCGTTTGGCCGAGCACCATACACCGACTGGATGGGGCGACTAAATAGTGAGGATGAGAGGGTTGTAGAGGAGGCACTACGTAGTGCAGGCATTGAGGCGATGGCAGATAGATATGTAGATACCCTCTCGGATGGTGAGTACCAGCGAGTGATGATAGCACGCGCCCTGGCGCAGGACGCCCCAGCGATACTCCTCGACGAACCGACATCATTCCTCGACCTGCCGAACAGATACGAGCTATGCACATTATTAGCACGCCTGGCACATGATGAGGGTAAGTGCGTGATCTTCTCAACGCACGAACTCGACATAGCGCTATCGCTTGCCGACAGCATAGCCCTTGTCGACACCCCGCGACTCATACACCTGACTACTACGGAGATAATTGCCTCGGGACATATAGAACGTCTCTTCGACAGCGAGCACGTATCGTTCGATGCAAAAAGACGTTCCATACGCCTAACAAAATAGGAGAATTACCGTTTTAGGGTAAAATTTTCAGCAAAAGTTTTGGCAAATAGAAAATTTTGCGTACCTTCGCACCGCTAAACTGCCCGACATATGTTAGGCATTAGTGGATTGGCCCGTTCGTCTATCGGCTAGCACGCAAGATTTTCATTCTTGAAAGACGAGTTCGACTCTCGTACGGGCTACACTTGGCGTGTTACACTTTGTGTGTGGTGCGTGCGGTTACAATAATTTATTAGGAGAGGGTCAAGGCCTATCCGCAAGCGGTTACGACCGTTGTGATGCTGACCAGCAGAGCATAATGCTGCGGGAAAATTATTGAAACATAAAAAGATAAAAATAAAAGAGTTAAAACTATGGCAAACCACAAGTCATCGAAGAAGAGAATTCGTCAGACACTTACAAAGCGTGCTCACAACCGTCTTTACCACAAGACTGCACGTAACGCTGTTAAGGCATTGCGCAACACTTCAGATCGTAGCGCAGCAGAGGCACTTTTGCCCAAGGTAAGTTCAATGTTGGATAAGTTGGCAAAGACTAACATCATCCACAAGAACAAGGCTGCTAACCTTAAGAGCTCACTCGCATTGCACGTTAACGCATTGTAATTAAAGGCGAAAGGTTAAGCCAAAGAGAAGAGGTTGTCCAATGGACAACCTCTATTTTTTTCTACTTACTCATAGCTCTATTATAATCTCCATGGTTGAGCCACCCGAAGCATCACCACCCTGCTCACGGCGCAGACGCATGGGCGTGGTGCCATAACGCTGACGGAAGAGATGAATGAAACGAGAGGGACAACCAAAGGAGCATAGGCGCGATATATCCTTCGTTGAGATTGTTGTGCTTCGCACCATGTTGTAGGCCATCTGCAACTTCTGCTCGGTAAACCAGCGATGTGGTGAGATGCTATAACGCGCCCTGAAGTGACGCTTGAAGGTGGAGCATGACTCACAACATATGGCAGCCAACTCATCCACCGTGGCACTACTCGTTAGACCACGAAGTATAGCCTCATCGAAGCGGTCATCACGATCTCGTAGATGACTCTCCTCATCATGCTCGATGCTGACAGAGAGATTACCACCACAGCCCTCACCCTCTGTTATTATTGCCCTTATATGTCTATTGCTATTCTGCGAATGATACTCTATTGTCACTCGCATCTGTGAGTATCTCTCTGCGGATAGCCTACTCATAGCCCTAATTATTTTCGTTACACTTCTGTTCGTTGTAGATTGTTCTAATTAGCCCATATCTACAATACAAAAGTATATAAAATATACGAAATGGCAATAGCCAATTCCTATATTGACCTTTTTTATATATTTTATATGGTATTTTGGAATAGTTAATAGTAGCGGAGGATTCACGACAACTATTATATATTAAAATTCTGGGGCTGATGATAGAGATACCAGCTCCTGGGTGATGGGATGCAGAAACTCTATAGTCTCAGCATGAAGCATAAGGCGAGAGGCGCATGTGCCATATATGTCATCCCCGACGATTGGAGTACCAAGACCATCGGCATGAGCAGCGTGAACACGAAGCTGATGAGTACGACCCGTGATAGGATAGAAGCGAACACGTGTACGGCCAGCATCATATCCCTCAACATCGAATATAGTATGCGCAGGTCGGCCATCAGGGGCAACCATCTGGCGTGGGCGGTTGTCGTAGTCGAGTTTAAGAGGCAGACGTATCTGGCCATGCTGACACTCTACAACACCATCCAGCAGCGCAACGTAGCTCTTCTTAACGGTGCGCGAGATAAACTGACTCTGCAGAGCCGCATGCGCCCTCTTATTCTTTGCAATGACAAGGACACCCGATGTTGACTGATCGAGACGATGTACAATCATAGCTTCGGGATATCGTTCCTCGGCCCACTCCTCGGCAGAACGTACACCCGACTTACCACGCACCGAGAGCATGCCGCTAGGCTTATCGATAGCGACAAGCCACTCATCCTCCCATAACACCTTGGGCTCTGGTGGTGCTATCTCCATCAACGGGTTGGGTTCTACATCGAGACCAACAAGCATATGTGTCAGTATTGGTTTACACTTACCATTGCATGCGGGATAGAAGCAACCATGCTGGCGCACCTCGCCCTTGGGTGAGCTACCCCACCAGAACTCCGCCATAGCCACAGGCCGCATACCATGCTTAAAGGCATACTGCAACAACTTTGGGGCGGCGCACTCACCAGCACCCGCAGGCGGTATCTGCTGGGCCGTGTGAGCAAAGAGCTCGCACAGATCCCTCTCCACACCCTCGGCATTAAGCATCCTAAACTGCTCGAAGAGTCGCATCTGCAACTCCGCAGAACGTCTCTGCCTCTCATGTCGCAGCTCGACTATAGCACCCTGAAGACCATCGAGGTGAGCAGTTGCCTCCTCAAGGCGCTGCTTAAGAGCCCTCTTCTCACGCTGCGCCTCAGCATTCTCGCGCTGCGAGGCGAGTATCAACTCCTCCTGGCTACATGCTCCCTCCTCACGCAGTCTACTACGCAAAGCCTTACCCTCCACAAGGCGCATCTTAAGAGCCTTAAGCGCAGCATCGCACTCATTCTTCGTTGTGGCATACTGCTCACGAGCAAGCATAATCTCCCTGGAGGACTCCATTGCCTCTATCTGCCTATTTATCGCTGATATCTTACTCTCACCCTGCCTAAAGAAGTCATCAGGGAGCAACATATCGTATACCGCTGGCACAAAGTACTCATGGTCGTTTCTGCCAGCGAGATTACCAGAGTATGCTGCCAAGAAACCAAGATCGCCATCCACCTCCACGACCAATACACCGAACATCTTACCCGCACTCAACTCATCACACCACTCCACACGCGAGGCTATATACTGCTGTACCTGCTCGGCAGCACTTATACACAGCTGATGGGGTGTGTAGTGGAATGGATAGGTGAACTGCGCAGGCAGCGCGATACCCTCTATGTCGGCATTGAAGCGATGAAGCATAACATTAATTATCGAGAAGAGATACGATACGTTCTAACCACTCTTTATCTGTATTGTCGAAGGTAGCGAGATGCTCGCTATCTATGTCGAGGACACCCACGATAACGCCAGCACGCCATACGGGAACAACAATCTCGCTACGTGAGACACTACTACAAGCTATGTGACCAGGAAACTTCTCCACATCCTCCACTACCTGTGTTTGCTGCTCACGCCACGCTGTGCCACAGACACCGCGGCCATAGGCTATACGACTACAAGCCACCGGGCCCTGGAAGGGACCGAGGATGAGTTCACCGCCAACAACACGATAGAAGCCTGTCCACCAAAAACCGAATGTAGCATGTAGCGCAGCAGCGACATTCGCCATATTAGCGATATCGTCACTCTCGCCCTCTACAAGCGCCTTAAGCTGCGGGTAGAGCTGTACATAGCGGTCATGCTTGCAGTGTGCTGTGATGGGTGTCAACTCCTCCATATACTCTCAATTTTTATTATATAGAAGCATCTACCACAAAGGTAGAAATATTTTTACTCCACACCAACAATTTACTAAATATTACCCCTCTAAAGCGCATAAAATAGTAGGTATATATACCTAAAATATTGCAAAATGGTCACCATTTGCCTTCGATATAGTTTCCGTTTGCTATATTTGGCACTCGAAACAATGATTTGTCACATGAAAAAAAGACTACAACCCAGAGACCACTCCCTCTTTCTAAAGGCCTTTAGAGTATACCTACAGTATATAAACTCGGGGCTATATTTCAGTAATGAATATACCGTTGGTCTGGAGCATGTGCCCGTTGACGGCACACCCCTCGTTGTGGTATCAAACCACCAGAACTGCCTTAACGACCCACTATGTGTATGCCTAAAGCTCACGGACAGACGCATGAACTTCATAGCACGTGCTAACGTCTTTAAGAACCCTGTATTCAACAGAGCACTGCGCGCCATGGGTCTCCTACCAGCATACCGCATGAGCCACGAGGGATTTGCCGCTATAAATAACAATCAGGCGACACTCGACGCTGCGGGCCACGCACTGACAGATGGTGAGACGGTAATGCTCTACCCCGAGGCCGACCACCAGGATAAGCGCTGGCTGGGCAACTTCAAGATTGGCTATCTGCGCATAGCCTTCGGTGCTGCGGAGAAGATGGACTTCAAGCAGGATGTAATGGTGTTGCCATCGTGCAACCACTACTCCAACTACTTCCATGCACGCACCGAGATGCTCCTAAAGTTTGGCGAGCCTATATCTCTTATGCCATACTACGAGCAGTATAAGGTGGCACCACGCGAAACAATGATGAGGGTGAACGATATTGTGCGTAGCAGCATACAGTCGATGATGCTACACATCGAAGACCTTGAGCACTACGACCAGATTGACTTTCTCCGCGAGACAGGCTACGGAAGAAAGTGGGCAAAGGAGCATGGATATAAATTTAGATATCTGCCCTCGCGCCTACGTTCCGACCAGCAGCTTGTAGATGCACTACAGAGAGCCCACAACGAGCTACCCACAGAGATGGAACTGATATACGACGACACAGCGAAGTACATGGAGGGGCTCAAGAGCATGAATATCCGCGACTGGCTATTCATACACAACCCTGGCATCGAGGCCCCTATACTCCGTGGTCTGGGGCTCATACTCCTGATGCCACTATTCATCATCTCTATAATACCTACAGGTCTGCTATTCGTAATACCAAAGATATTTACGAGCAGACTCATAAAGGATAAGATGTTCTTCAGCTCGTTCAATGTAGGTGTCAGCGCCTTCGTATCTGTGCCACTATGCCAGATAGTTCCCGCAGTGCTGCTATGGATATTTGCTGGCGGATGGTGGGCTCTCGGCTACTTCCTCGCCTTCCCACTGATGTTCATACTCGCATGGAACTACATCAAGATGTGGTATAAGTTTATAGGTTCGTGCAACTTCGTTAAAATTAAGAACCGAAAGGCTATAGAGTACCTACGCACACTTCGCAGGGATATCTTCAGCCGCCTTGACACCCTACTTAAGTAGTAGGTGAGCTCACAAAAACAGATGGGTTGTCTATGACAACCCATCTTTATAGCCCCTTAAAGAGGTCGTATAACAATCCTTTCGGCTTATCGCATCTTGATGATATTCTCAATACCCATCTGCTCCACCTGACGTACCAACTCGTCGTTGTCATCAGATACAACAAGCAACTTGTCGCCCTTATGTAGTTCTGTATGACCCTTGGGCACAAAATAGTCGCCATTGCGGTGCACCATGACAACAAGGGTATGACCCGGTAGACGGATGTCACGAAGCGTACTACCACCCTTAATCATAGCGCCATTGACCTCTATCTCCGAGAACTCGCTACGTATATGGTCGGGCACGGTGAGTCGGAAGGTGTGCTCCTTCTCCTGGAAGGATAGACCGAGCCAGTTGGCCATGGTGCTAACAGTAGTACCCTGCACAAGCAACGATATGATGGTGACAAGGAATACTACATTAAACAGGTAGTCGGAGTTGGCAACACCATTGTTGATAGCATATAGCGCAAAGACAATGGGCACAGCACCACGCAGACCCACCCACGACACATAGAGGCGTGCCTTTTTTGTGAAGCTACGGAAGGGTGCAAGGCATATAAGAGTCGACAATGGACGCGCCACGAAGATCATGAAGAGGCCAATAGCGAGACCCATGAATAGCACCTCGGGCTTCAATAGCTCCTCTATATCTACAAATAGACCCAACACAAGGAAAAGCACAATCTCCAGCAACCATGTGAAACTATCAAAGAAGGTACGCAACATTGTGCGGTGCACAATCTTCATATTACCAACGACCATACCCGCTATATACACCGCCAAGTAACCGTTACCATACGATATGGTGGTGAGGGAGAAGGTGAAGAAGGCACATGCGAGGAGCAATACGGAGTATAGCGACGGATTGCTACGCACATTTATACGGTTAATCACCCACACCGTGAGACGGCCGAAGCCATAACCGAAACTTGCACCTATAATCATCTGGAAAATAAATGTGAAGATTGCCTGCATGATGTTTAGCTGCGCGCCACCTGTAAGAATGCCCACAAGCACAACCGTGAGGATATAGGCCATAGGGTCGTTACTACCACTCTCCAGCTCCAACAATGGACGTAGGTTCTGAACAAGACCCTGCTTCTTGGTTCGCAGGATCGAGAATACCGAGGCAGAGTCGGTAGATGACATCGTAGCAGCAAGGAGCAACGACATAGGCACCGACATCTCAACACCTATGTAGGGTGCAAACAGGTAGATAAAGAGACCAACAACAAGCGCCGTGAGGATGACACCAAGCGTGGCCATCACCACGCCAGGCGCCATGACAGGTCGTATATCCGAAAACTTCGTATCCATACCTCCAGAGTAGAGGATGATGCATAGAGCAATCATACCGACAAACTCCGAGAAGTCTGCCGAGTCGTACGATATGAAATTAAAGTCGTCATATCCGAAGAAGATACCCACACCAAGGAATAACAACAGCGCTGGGGCACCCAGACGATATGCCGCCTTACCAGCAAGCACGGCGACAAATAGCAATATAGCACCTACAAGGAGGAAGTTTTCACTCATAATTAATCGTTTATATTATCTCTTACTACCTGCTTCTCACAAGTCGCAGGAACTAATCTCTCTTCATTATCTTCACATCACCAATCATACGAGTCTCCATGTCTACGTACTCATATAGAGCATATGCATCCAACGAGTCATCCGCAGCATGATAGCCCACAAGCGTAACCATAGCAACATTCGTCGTTGGCATGGCATCGATAGCTGCCCTATCGCCACGCGCAAGTGCTGCCTCTAAATAGAAGAGCTGGTCACGGTGGTAGTAGCGTTCCGTGCGCGACATATAGCCACGCGAGGGGTAGTGGTATGGCACCCTATCATCACCACATAGGCGCACAAGACTAACAACAGCGCCATAACACACCAGTGCAATGCCAACAACGACCAGCAGCATGCTCAAGGCATCCATCTCATCAGCAACAACAACGGCATCAATAGCTAAAAGAACGAGACCTAAAATGGCGATAGCCATAGGCTTAACGATGGGGCGACGACGTGGCATCACAACACCCCCAGGCAAGGCATACAGCGCCTCGCATACATCTGTAATTTTCATATAATACTCTTTTTAGTTGATAAACAATGATTTATGAATCAGCGGTCAGCGCAACAAATGTCACGCCACATCAACTAAATAATAAGTCTCACGAGACGACACAGATAGTGATATCGTGCGAGTGAGACAAAGAGTATTTTATGGTTATACAATCCGTAACGCATGGTCGCCGTAGTGCTATCTATAGCACTTACAGCACCCGTGTAAGCAAAGCTACGTTCCGTGGTACGCGCAGCACGTGGCAGCGTGCGCACGATAGGCGCAATGCTCGATGACTGCGCCGTAGTGGTTGTCGTAGAGAGCAGTGGCACCGAAGCATCTACAAGGCTATACTCCGAAGCAGCTCCATCTGCCTCATGGTGGACATAGGCCACCCTATCACCCGACATCACCTCGCACATATCCACACCACTCACCACATCGGGGAGCAGCAACGCCATAACAAGCGTCACAAAGATGCGAAATATGCGAAGGCGATCTATCATTGAGCAACAAACGTATATGTTATAGTTCCATAGTGCGACGCGGGCGCCGAGCTATCAATCTTGAAGAGTGTGCGTCTATGACGTGCCGCCTCGAGAGCCTGTGCGTTAAGTTCGCTATTTGTCGATGACTTGATACGCGCCGACGTGACAGCACCATTCCTATCGAGCCACACCTCTACAACAACGATACCACCCCCCTTGGACTTATAGGCTGGAACATATAGATCACGGTGATGACGCACTGGATTCTCAAAGCTATAGGCTACGGTTACAGCACCCGAGAACTTGCCCCTCTCGCCACTATCACCCGCGCCCTGCGAGCCACCACTACCAGAGCCTCTACCAATGCCATCGACCTCGCGCATGCCACTCTCATACTCACCTCTATTTGTCGCCATATCAGAGGCCACCTTATCCATCATCTGCTGCATATCGCTATCATACTGTGTGTTGCTCGTTGCAGAGTTCTCCGCAGCATCGTTAGACTGCAGATTCTGCACATTCTGCATAGCAGCAAGACGTCTATCTATATCCTCCTGGAGCTTATCACGCTGCTGGCGAAGGCGTTCCACCTCCTCCAATGAGGGCTCATCCTCTACAAACTCGATGATATACTCCACAGGGCGAGGTGTGACATGGTAGCGTGCCGTAGCAAGCACGACACCACCAAACAGAAAGGATACAACGACAACGATAAGACCCAGGCGGTGACTATATAGCCACTCGCCAAACGACTCTGATCGTGTATCGCCAAGATCTATAGTTGGCCTGCGCACCGCACGGCGCGCACCACCGACCCTATTATCATCTCTATATATCACTCTCCTATCGGACATTGCACTGTAATATTTCTCGCAAAAATAGTAATTTTTTTAAAAAAATTAGTACATTTGTACCATTATTATTGATAATAATAGGGTCAATAATGGAGATTAGTGCTCTGTTAGTAGGACTTAATATGAACATTTAAATTGTAAGAATATGGCAACCAAACAACGCACCCTTGCTTCGGCAATATCATTCGAGGGTAAGGGACTACACACAGGCTTGCAGGTAAAAATGACGGTAAACCCAGCAGAGGATAACCACGGTATCACATTCCGCCGTGTCGACATTGAGGGTGCACCAGAAGTACCAGCATTGTGTGAATATGTTACAGATACGTCGCGCGGTACTACCATAGAGAAGGGTGAAGCTAAAGTAAGCACCATCGAGCATATCATGTCGGCACTATGGACTCTCGGCGTAGATAATGCTATCGTAGATATCAATGCCCCAGAGACTCCTATCATGGATGGCTCGGCAAAGGAGTATGCTAGCCGCATAATCGAGGTGGGCACAGTAGAGCAGACAACAGAACGTAAGTACTTCGAGGTTACAGAGAAGCAGGTATATACACTCCCAGAAAAGGGCGTAGCTATAGTTATCTATCCCGACGACGAGTTCTCGGTATCCGTTCACGTAGACTACAACTCAAAGGTTGTGGGCAACCAGTACGCCGTATACAACAATAACGACGACTACGCAGAGAAGATCGCCATGTGCCGTACATTCGTCTTCCTCCACGAGTTGGAGCCACTCATGAAAATGAACCTTATCAAGGGTGGTGACCTCGACAATGCTATCGTCGTAGTAGAGAACGCCGTATCTGACGAGCAGCTCGCACACCTCAAGAACATCTTCGGCAAGGATGATATCCGCATCACTGGTGGTTATCTCAACAACCAACAGCTGCGTGCTAACAACGAACTCGCACGCCATAAGCTCCTCGACGTGCTTGGCGACTTCGCACTCCTCGGCATGCGCATCAAGGGCCGTGTATGGGCTACACGTCCTGGCCACTTCGCAAATACAGAGTTCATGAAGGAGTTATCACGCGCTATACGTCGTAGCGGCGAGAAACCTTCATTCAAGTATAGCTCAAAAGAGCAGCCTCTGATGGACATCAACGCCATCAAGGCACTCCTCCCACACCGTCCTCCATTCTTGCTCGTTGACCGCGTATTCCATATTGAGGAGAACGCTATCGGCGGTATCAAGAATGTATCTATGAACGAGCCATTCTTCGTGGGCCACTTCCCCGAGGAGCCCGTCATGCCAGGCGTACTTATCATCGAGGCACTAGCACAGTGCTGCGGCATCCTCGTGCTCTCACGTGTGGAGGATCCAGAGGCATACTCTACATACTTCCTCAAGGCCGATGGCGTTAAGTGGAAGCGTAAGGTGGTGCCTGGCGACACATTGCAGCTCGAGTGCCATATCGTAGATATGCGACGCGGTATCTGCACTGCAGAGTGTAAGGCCTTCGCTGGCGGACAGCTCGCATGCGAGGCAGTGCTCACAGCACAGATTGCCAAGAAAAGGTAACAGACACAAACAAATAGATATTTTTTATGATTAGTAATTTGGCATACGTTCACCCCGATGCAAAGATCGGTAAGAACGTAACTATCGAGCCTTTTGCCTACGTCGAGGGCGACGTTGTCATCGGCGACGATTGCTGGATAGGCCCACACGCCATCATATACAATGGCGCGCGCCTAGGCAAGGGTAACAAGGTACACCCTGGTGCATGTATCGCCTGTCTCCCCCAGGACCTTAAGTTTGCAGGCGAGCAAACAACAGCCGTTATTGGCGACTACAACGACATCCGCGAGTGCGTGACTATAGCACGTGGCACAGCATCACGTGGCACAACAGTCGTTGGCGACCATAACCTCCTTATGGCATATGTGCACGTGGCACACGACGACGTTGTCGGTAGCCACTGCGTTATTGCTAACCGAGTGTCGTTAGCAGGCGAGGTGGAGGTAGGTGACTGGGTAGTCATCGGCGGTCACGCTGCACTCCACCAGTGGATTCACATCGGCGACCATGCAATGGTACAGGGTGGTGCCCTCGTAACACAGGATATACCTCCTTACATCATCGCAACAAACGGTGAGACACACTATGCCGGCATCAATAAGGTAGGTCTATCACGCCGTGGCTTCACACCCGAGCAGATAGAGTCTATCCACAACACATGCCGCATCCTCTTCCAGAGTGAGCTTAACTACCAGGCTGGTTGCGACAAGGCGGAGGCAGAGGTGCCAGAGACCGCAGAACGCAATAAGCTTATAGAGTTTATCCGCGGTTCAAAGCGTGGTGTCATCAAGCAGTATATGTCACGCAGATAATTAATCACCACACGGCATTAAAATAGGGTTGTCCATCATAGTTGGACAACCCTATTTACTCTAACAGAACTCTACATCAATGAGATATAGGTATCACAGACGTGATACCTATATTTATATATGTACCGAAGGTGGCAAACCATGGGTTTGGGGAGGAGAAGAACAAACACGATTGTTACTCCGAGCTGTAGCAACGAAAAAAGCGTAGCGCACTTAGAGGAAGGAAATCTTCGGTCTCTCTATTTTTCTATTTGCGCAGAGTTTATGGCGTGCCGCAATGAAGAATGACGATTTGGATAGTACTGGGCGTACAGCCAAATCGTCATTCAAATAAGGTGCGTCAGAAAACTGCGCAAATAAAAAAG
>JAZLCL010000031.1:0-6058 GCA_045614205.1 Alistipes sp.
TCACACGTGCCGAGCCTTATGGCATCGAGATCATCCGTGATGACTTCGCTACATATGAGTTCACAGGCAAGGAGTATGGTGCCGTGTTGCAGTACCCAGCAGCTAATGGCGAGGTGCGCGACTATGCCGCCTTCACGGAGAAGGCACACGCTGCGGGCGTGACGGTAACGGCTGTTGCCGACCTCTTGGCGTTGGCACTCCTCAAGTCGCCAGCAGAGTGGGGTGCCGACATCGCTGTAGGTACCACACAGCGTTTGGGCTGTCCTATGGGCTTCGGTGGTCCAAGTGCAGGCTATATGGCTACACGCGATGCTAATAAGCGTCTCATGCCAGGTCGTATCATCGGCGTATCTGTAGACCGTCTCGGTAATAAGGCGTTGCGTATGTCGTTGCAGATGCGTGAGCAGCATATCAAGCGCGAGAAGGCAACATCGAACATCTGTACAGCACAGGCGTTGATGGCATCTATGGTGGGCTTCTACTGTATATATAATGGTAAGGAGGGCTTGCAGCGTGCAGCTCTTAATGCTCACACCGCTGCTCTCACCGTTAAGGAGGCGTTGGAGGCTATGGGCTATGTAGTGCGCACAAAGGCGTTGTTCGACACCTTGGAGGTTGAGGCCGAGGCTTCAGTGATCCAGGATATAGCTCTCGCACGCGAGATTAACATGTTCTACCCTGCGGATGACTGCGTGCGCATGTCGTTCGACGAGGTGACAACAGATAAGGAGTTGCAGACCGTAGTTGATATCTTTGCCGAGGCACGTGGCAAGAAGGCCAAGGCCGTTAAGCGCATCGAGGCTCCAGCTATCGCCGAGGAGGTTAAGCGTCAGAGTGACTTCTTCACAGAGAAGATCTTCAACTCATACCGCACAGAGACAGAGATGATGCGCTATATCAAGCGCTTGGAGTTGCGCGATATCTCGCTTATGAACTCAATGATCTCTCTCGGCTCATGTACCATGAAGCTCAACGCTGCGCAGCTCATGCAGCCATTGTCGTTGGCTGGCTTCCAGAACGTACACCCATTTGCACCTGCTGACCAGGCGGAGGGCTACCGCGAGCTTATCGCTAACCTCGAGGGCTACCTCGCAACAATCACTGGCTTTGCGGGCTGTACATTGCAGCCTAACTCTGGAGCTGCGGGTGAGTATGCCGGTTTGTTGATGATTCGTGCATACCACCAGAGTCGTGGCCAGGGCTACCGTAACATCATCCTCATCCCATCATCTGCACACGGCACTAACCCAGCGTCGGCAGCTATGGCGGGCATGAAGATTGTCATCGTGGCTTGCGACCAGAATGGTAACATCGACGTTGAGGACCTCAAGAAGAAGGCTGAGGAGCACGCATCGGAGTTGTGTGGCCTTATGGTTACATACCCATCTACACACGGTGTCTTCGAGAGCCGCATCCGCGATATCGTAGATGCTATCCACGATGCTGGTGGTCAGGTATATATGGACGGTGCTAACATGAACGCACAGGTGGGTCTCACTAACCCAGGTTATATCGGTGCCGACGTATGTCACCTCAACCTCCACAAGACCTTCGCTATGCCTCACGGCGGTGGCGGTCCTGGCGTAGGTCCCGTATGTGTTGCCGAGCACCTCGTTAAGTTCCTTCCAACACACTCACTCATGGAGACAGGTGGCGAGGAGGGTATCACAGCTGTCGCTTCATCACCATGGGGCTCTGCTATGTTGCTCCCTATTACCTATGGCTACATCCGCATGCTCGGCTTCGAGGGCTTGCGTCGTTCTACAGAGATGGCCATCGTGAATGCTAACTACATGTCGTCGGCATTGAAGGATGAGTACCGTACATACTACTCTGGCGAGACTGGCCGCGTAGGCCACGAGATGATCCTCGACCTCACACGCTTCAAGCACGACTACAACATCGACTGTGGCGATATTGCACACCGTCTCATGGACTACGGCTTCCATGCTCCAACCCTCTCATTCCCTGTTCACGAGACCCTCATGGTTGAACCTACAGAGAGTGAGTCAAAGGCAGAGATGGATCGCTTCATCGAGGCCCTCATCAAGATCAAGCGTGAGTGTGAGGCGGCAGCTGCTGCTGGCCAGGCCGACAATGTTGTGGTTAACGCACCACACACTGCCCGTGAGCTTGCTGGCGAGTGGTCACACCCATATACACGTGAGGAAGCAGCCTTCCCTCTCGAGTGGATCGTTGAGGGTAAATTCTTCCCATACGTGACAAAGATTGATAATGGTTATGGTGACCGTAATCTCTGCTGTCGTTGCATGTAATTTCTTGTGATAAGGGGTCATATTTGACTCTTCAATCAATGCCACCAATGGGACGTACGTCAAGTACTACCCATCGGTGGCATTTTCATGTCATAGCAAAATCTAACCCCTTCTGACAAGAAATTTCGTGTGATAAGGGGTCATCGTGACCCTTCAACTAAAGCCGCCAATGGATCCATTGGTGGCTTTTTTGCTGATTTATAAGGGCAAAAAGGGCAGAAAGGTCCGCGACAACGCCATACCTTTTATGCCCTTTTGTGACGTTTTATGCCCTTTGGTATCCGACAACGAAAAGGGTCAGAAAGGGCAAAAGGGTCAAAAGGGTCAGAAAGGGTTAGAGACAGCGAGACAGCGAGACAAAGAGAGGTCTCGGCCGAGATTTTCTTTGTCCGCGTGATCCCAATCTCTCCCATCTATAAAAAACCACATTCTGCTACTTTGCAATGTTATTACATGCTAACTCGCTGAATAAAAATGTGGTATATGCGGGAATATTCATCATATTATGCGCTAATTCGAAAATTCTGCGTATATTTGCAAGCTATGAATTGGCAAAATGTTAAAACGGACACACATTAAAAACCAAATTATTAAAGCTATGAAAAATTTTAAGCATTTCATGATTGCTGTTGTAGCACTCGTCATGGGTGTTGCTTTTGCATCATGCGAGAATGACCCTACCAACGGTCCAGAGAATGGCGTTAAGGTAGAGGTTAAGATTGCTTCGGTTACAGCCGGTGGCGTGAGCCTCGAGGTTGTTACACGTGGCATCTCGGAGTTTGCCTACACAAAACAGGAGTTGCCCGAGAGCGCGATTTTCGGTGCTGGTGAGCTCAAGAGCATCGCTGCTACAGATGTTGAGACAGTAAGCTCTGTCAATATCTATGGCTATGATCCACAGACTACTGGTAAGCTATACTTTGCATTCCGTAAGGCAGATGGTACGTTGTATGGTAAGGTGGTAGTTGTTGAGTTCACAACAGCAGGTGTTGAGGGTACACTCACAGTGCTTGATCGCCGATACGATGGTTTCGCTGTTAACATCAAGGTTCCAGATGAGGTTATAGAACGTGGTAATGCATTGCGTTACTCTACAACATCGTTGCCTATGTACAACTACTCAAAATCACAGGGCTCTATCGAGATCGACATGCTTCTTTACAACGCTGCGCAGTATACACTTACTGATCGTGTTGTACGCTACGACTCGTATAATAGCTACGAGCGCGATGAGGAGGGTAACATCGTTGAAGGTGCTGCAGAGTACGCTGATCCAAAGGTTCCTGGTGAGCCTGGCGTATTCATGGTGGGTGAGTATAGCTACATGGACAACCCAGACGAGTTGATCATCTACCGTGATGGTGAGGTGTCTACTATCTACCCAGACGAGGAATCAGCGGAGTTTGAGGAAAGCCTTCCTTACACTATTTGGTTCTACCCTGCAGGCTGGCAGCCTGGCTACTATCGTCCAGAGTACAACTGGTTGCAGTGGTGCGAGGATGCTATTGCATACAATAATGGTACTATCGACGAGTACGACACAGAGTCATACTGGACAGGCTACTACGACCGTATCCAGGTAGATACTCTCGAGCCAGAGACTCTTGCGGGTAACGTTGAGATCACTACTCACGACCTTATCCCTATCGATGGTGCTGTGTCATTCACTCCATCTGATGATGTAGTGTTCTACACTGTCATGATGTTGCTCGAGTCTGACTACCAGACATTGCTTCTCCCACTTCTCGATAACAACGAGGATTACCTCCGCTGGTTCACTGGCTCATACTTCGGTATGTATACATTCGGTCAGGTTACTGCTTATGGTAATTCTACTGTCTACATTTCAGAGTGGTTTGTAAATGCGAGGGAGATGGCTGGCCAGGAGGTACGTGTTCTTGTTTCAGGTATGGGCGACAACGATGGTCTCACACAGTGCTTCAACACTTTGACGTTCCGTATGCCAGAGATCACAAAGCCAAATCCACAGGTTGTTGTAACACCTGTTGAAAGCGGTGATCCTTATGTTGCTATGTTCAACATCAAGGCTCCTAACAAGGATGCTTACGATGTATACTTCGCTTGTGACTACGTACGTGAGTTCAACGCAGCACTTAAGGGTACATCATACCTTGAGATTATGAAGTCGTTGGGCGAGGCAAACAAGTTCAGTAGCGCTGTTGTAAGTGAGATCAACTCTGATGCTGGTTTCACATTCGCAGTAGCAAGCCGCGAGAACTCTTCTACACGTCTTGCTGTGCTTGTTTACAACGACGAGGGTTCTTACAACAAGGATATCAACGAGTCAGGTACTACATCTGTTGCAGAGACTACAACAAAGCGTGCAAACTATCCTACACGTGTTAACTCTCCATTGTTCGATCAGCTTGTTGGTGAGTGGGTTGCTACAGCTCCTATGACCAAGTATGTTGAGGAGACTGATGCCGAGGGTAATGTTGTAGGTGGTAGCTGGAAGTCTGCAGGTTCAATGACATCTGACGTGACTATCTCTGGTGGTGTTTCATACCCAGAGACTCTCTCACAGGAGGTTTATGATCTCTATGCTGCTGGTGGTTATAACCGTGATGCAGTTGATGAACTCTTTGAGGAGTTCAAGGCTCTTGCTAACGATTACAACAACCGCACACGTGGTTTCAACCGTCTCTTGTGCCTTGGTTACAACTTCGCGGAGGCAGATTACATGCTCGACATCGTAGCTACACCTTATGACCTCTTTGTTGCCGATGATTACTCTGCATCACAGGTAAGCTACATGTTCTACGACTTCGGTCCAAAGTGGAACTTGGAGATTGATGCTGATGGTAATGTATGGTTGCCTCTCGATATTGAGAAGGAGTTCCCATTGGAGACATTCAACTTCGGTCTTGAGTACACATTCTACATGTTGGGTATCAGCGAGAGCTCTTACATCGGTGCTCCTATCTACAACGATAAGAATGAGCTCGTTCTCGACTCACGCTTCCCTGTTGAGGTGTCTGCTGATTGCAATACTCTCACTATCAAGCCTATTGAGTATACATACAAAAATGATAAGAATGAGACTGTAACACTTCAGTACTATCCTTGCGTAGCACAGTTGCAGTATGGTCAGGCTACACCTCTCAACCCACGTGTTGGTGGTGACGTAGTCCTCACTCGTAAGAGTGGCTCTACAGCATCTGTATCTAACGCATCATTCGGTGCTATGGATGCAGCTCCTGCAGTATCTACAATGGGTACCGCTCCTGTTCCAGCAGAGCGCGTATACTCAATCACACCTCTTAAGTCTCTTGATATTAAGAAGTATCAGGTTATTACGCCTGCTGTTCAGATGGAGACTGGTGCCGAGGCCTTCCAGCGTCGTGCTAACGACTTGGTTGAGAAGACTTATGGTGTTACTATCGACTAATGAGTAAGTAACTTCTTGTAAGTTTGGGCCTATCCGCTGTGGATAGGCCCATTTTTTTTGTTGTGTCGTTGGGTGTGTCGTGTGGTGATGGTTGGAGGGTAGTAGGGTGGTGTTGCGAGTTAACGGCTTTTTTCGTATCTTTGCAGAGAATAGTTAAATATAGGAGTATATGGCGGATAACTACCTCGAGAAGCGCATGGAGGACTACCTCCAGCAACAGCCCACGAAGCGACGTGCAGCAACGCTGCGTCGTCTCTTGCAACATAATCGTAGTTACCGTGGCTACGACGCCTCGTTTGCTGTGCGCGACGACCAGCTGCGTCGCATCATAGAGGTTGCCACGCTATGTCCCTCGGCGCGTAACCAGCAGGTG
>JAZLCL010000032.1:0-33856 GCA_045614205.1 Alistipes sp.
TAGTTTTAGGCTTGCGAAGCCCGAAAAACCGCAGTTTACTTGGCGTAAATGAGGATTCCCGAGGCAAGCCAATTTGTTGAGAGAATAGTGCAGATACTTTGCTCGGCGAATTTCGAGGCGATGGGCTGTACTTTGGCGTACTGCCCATTGATGAGATAATTCGTTAGCGGAAGTAGATGCGCTGTTATATCAACAAAGAACGACAAAATAGACTTTTTATTCAAGCTACGAACTCTTGCGGCGTTGACGCCACGCCTTTATACGCCTCACACCCTCAACACCGAGGATGGTGAGGCCGCCATACTGTGCCGTCTTGGCAAGGCCGAAGAAGATGATCCACAGCGCCGTCTTGGCACCAACGCTGATGGGTAGAAGCATCTGCGCAAAGGAGAGCACATAGAAGGGTATGGCCATGAGTAGCACGACGACACCTGTGCGGAACGACAGGCCGCCGAGCCACGCCTTGAGACCATCGAAACATCTACGCATATATCCCCTCATAGCACAACTAAATATATAACGGAGCAAATATAAGACAAATTGTCGATTATTTTTTTGTTTCTTTTATTTTTTTTGTTTACTTTTGCTATACACGCTACACAACAGTGGTAAGATTTAATTAACATATTAACAACATCAATTAATCAATTATGAAAAAGTTATTCTACCTTTTGCTTGCACTTCCTATGCTCCTTGCAGCATGTGAGAAGACTCCAGAGCCTACACCAGATCCTGGTCCTGATGGTCCATTACCTGGTACTGAACCAGAACTATATCTCGTATCTAACGGCGTTCAGTCCTTTGAGGCCGCAGGTGGCGAGGGTGACATTGAGTATAGATTGGAGAATGCCGAGGGTCAGCCACAGGCAACATGCCAGGCAGAGTGGGTCACAGACATCACAGTCGTAGCTGCAGAGTCTAAAGTGACATTCGTAGTTGCTCCTAACGAGGGTGAGGAACGTGAGACAACACTCGTATTGTCATACGAGACATTGTCTATAGACGTGACACTCAAGCAGGAGGCTGCCGAGGCACCTACAAGCGTAGTATTTGAGGCTACGGTATTCGGTGGCGAGTACTATGGCGACTACTACGCAGAGAACGCTGGTAACTACTACATATGGCTCGCAGACAAGGGCTTTGATGAGGATGGCTACGAGCTTGCAAACGGAACATACTACTTTGTCGACATCTTCGCAGAGCTATACGATGGCGAGATATCAGAATTCGTAAACCTCCCCGTGGGTGAGTACACATTTGATGCCACAAACTCTTGTGCTGTAGGTACCTTCACAGAGGAGTATTCTGGATTCACAGTGACTGATGAATATGCTGAGGCTGAGTTTAAGCCATTCGAATCTGGTAAGGTTGTCATCACAGAGAATAGCGTGACCCTAACAGTCGTGATTGAGGGCGTGGAGCACACTGCATCATACACTGGCAGCACCGCTATTGCTGACCTCCGCACACCTAAGGGCGAGGATAAGGAGTTCGTGGCAGAGCATGCTATGGCATACTACCGTGGCGACTACTACAACCCTGGCGCTTCTGATAACTTCTGCCTAATGCTCAGCAACATAGGCTGGGACGAAGAGGGCTGGGAGCTCCCTAACGGCGCATACTACATCTTCGACATCTACACCGATATCATCGATGGCGAGTTGGCATTGCCTTATGGCACATACAACATCGACATAAACGGTACAATGGCACCATTCACCATCGACGCATCATACTCTCAATACTACCTCTTGGACGATGAAGCATGGGATTACCTCGAAGAGGAGTACTTCGTGGAGGGTAGCGTGACAATAAGCGCCGAGGGCATAACAGCAGAGCTCGTAACAGAGAGTGGCGCAGTACACACAATCACATACGAGGGTATTGTAGACAACATCATCGACTACAGCGAGGATAGCGAGGGTGGCGACGACATATACTCTACATTGTGGGAGGACTACAGGTGTAACCTCGACGGCTGCATATTGTCGTATAAAAACTGGGGCGACTACTACGAGGTGGGCTACGACAATATATATATGACACTCATGTCAGAGAGTGGCATTGGCGATGGCCTTCAGCTTGACCTTATCACCGGCGCTACGGGAACATCTGAAATAGCTGGCGAGTACACCATATCTAACTCTCTCGATGCATACACAGCATATCCTGGCTGGTTAGATGGCGACTCCTTGGAGAGCTCTTGGTACTTCAACATCGACGAGGAGGGTTACGCAGTGGATTATGCTCCATTGATGAGTGGCACCGTGACAATCGCAAAGAACAGTGACGGCACATACACCATTGAGCTCGACGCCTACGATGACGCCGACAACAACATCACAGCATCGTGGACAGGCATCGACAATGGTGCCACTACAGCATCTGTTAAGCGCGTAGCACTCCCAGCAAAGAAGCAGGGCGTGAAGTACACACAGCGCGGTGCAAAGCATGAGGTGATGGCACCAGAGGCTCGCACAAAGCGCACATTCTAACACTATAATGAATAGGTCTATAGGCTGGAAGCTCTGACAAGACTTTCAGCCTATAGATTTTTATTATACTCATCTATAAAACACGAGCAATTATGATTAGATGGTTTTTCAGGCACCTTATAGCACTTGTGGCCATAGCGGCAGTGGCAGTGGCCTGCGACAACAGCGGCGAGGAAATGACAAGCAGCAACATCAAGGTGTACAACAAGAGTGTGGAGGTGGCTGCCGAGGGCGAGATACTGCGCATAAACTACGGAATAGAGAGAGTCGTGGAGGGCCAGACACTCGAGGTAACATGCCAGGCAGAGTGGGTGTCGGACATAAAGGTATACCCCACATTCATGGAGATCACAGCGCAGCGTAACACCTCAACAGAGGAACGCACAGCACGCCTGGAGCTTACATACGGCACAGACAAGAACTACATAGAGCTTGTGCAGGCGGCATACGTGGCACCAATAGAGATAAAGATAGAGGCTATAGAGGCTGTGGCAGCGACTGTGTCGGTGACAACAGCATCGCCCGAGACAACATGGATAGGTCAGATTGTTGGCAAGGAATGGTTCGATGCATACACAGACGAGGAGAAGCTCCTCGAAGATAGACGTTACTTCTACAGCATGGCCGAGGAGGAGGGCATAACATACGAGGAGTACATAGCCAAGGTACTAAACAAGGGCTCGCACAGCAACATACGTATGGGAGGTCTCGACCCCGAGACCGAGTATGTGATGTTCGCATACGGCATGGATGCCCTCGGCGAGGTGACAACAGAGATATTCTACGTACCATTCACCACAACAGAGCCATACCAGGGTAACGACGTCACATTCGAAATAGACGTAGAGGTGAATAGGGCGCTGGCAACGATAAGCATACAGCCATCGCACGAGGGTGTGGCATACTTCAACAACCTTATCACACGCGAGGACTTCGAGGCATATGGCAGCAACATTGAGGCAGCAGCAGACGGCGTGATAGCAAAGATCATCGAGGACTACGCTGCATGGGACTACAGCCTCGCCGAGACATTCGAGTACAACACCGACTACCTGGCAACGACATACGAGTTCGAGGCCATGGCGAACACCGAGTATGTGGCCTTCGCATTCAAGTGGAACGACAAGTGCCAAAGACTAAGCGAGGTGTCGTACACATGGTTTGAGGTGGGCGACATACCACCATCAGAGAACGAGATAACAGCAGAGATAAGCAACGTCACACAGACGACATTCGACATTGTCACCACAACAACAAACCTCGACCCATACATCATCTTCCCAATACCTGCAATAGAGATAAGTAAGATGCGCAGCGACGAGACCATATTCAACTACCTTATGGAGGAGTATGGCACATGGGAACTCGAGTACTACATCTGCGAGGGTGATGTTAAGGGTACATTCAGCGGTCTTAAGGCAGGCACCGAGTATAGTGTGCTCATCTTCGGTTACGAGGCTGGTGTGCGCACAACGAAGATTAAAAACATAGGCATCACAACAGCCCAAGCAGGAGACATCGAGGCGTGTCAGTACAACATCGAGGTATCGAACGTCGGAGACCGTGAGGCGACAGTGAAGATTACTCCTTCGGACTACAGCATATGGTACTACTGGAATGTCTTCGAGGCATCAGCAACAGAGGAGGAGATAAAGGCCTTCATCCTCGACACATACAACAAGACATACTACGCCGACTACTGGGAGTTTAGCTACTACGAGTTGGCACAAGGTGCTGTGGAGAGTGGCCTCGGACAGTTGAAGCCAAACACCGACTACAAGATTGTTATCATACCTATGAACCCCGACGAGTTCGAGTATATAGGCACTATGCGCGAGGGCGGAGTATTCACCACCGAGGAGGCAATAATTGCCGACATCAAGATAGAGGTGGCGCTGGATGAGTACTACGATGGCGACGAGGCATATGCCATAGAGCCCGACTACATGTCGTCATGGCAGGGATGGGTCATAATACCTCTTACGGTGAAGGTTGAGGGCTCATATTCAGAGTACCTATACACCATCTTCAACTATGTAGATGGTCTCGAGGATCCCGAGGTATACAACGACGACATACTCATAGACAACCTCTACAAGGTGGGTGCCTACTGGTCGCCAGCATACTTCCGTGGAGTGTGGGACACACCGCTGATGATTGCCGCGGTGGCCTTCGACTACGACGGCAACCCAAGTCCCGTATACCGTGAGTGCTTAACATGTACACACGAGGGTGCGGGCGACGCACAGGAGTGGGTGGACTACTACATGAGCACCATAAAGACATACGCAGCACCAAGCCTTGTCATCGGTGCCGACAACTGCCATAGCCACAACATCATGGCACCACAGCACCCTACACGCCAGGTACAGAGCCGCGAGACAACACCCGCGGTGCGCTTCGCAAGATAACACTACAGAGATATGAAGCAGGCGATAATCATAGGTGCCACATCGGGTCTCGGCCAGGCCGTAGCACGACAGCTCATAGCCGACGGATGGCGCGTGGGTATTGCAGGGCGCAGAGAGGAACGCCTCGAGGCACTACAGGCGGAGTATGGCCACGATAAGGTGGCATATAGGGTGATGGATGTTATGTTGCCCACAGCATCCGAGGCCCTCGACGCACTCCTCGACGAGGTGCCAGCACCCGACGTGCTGCTATATGCCACGGGCATAGGTCGCCAAAACCCCGACCTTGAGGAGGATATGGAGATACGCACCGTGCAGACAAACTGCGAGGGCATGGTGCGCATCGTCGACCACTTCATAAACTACGTTAAGCGCACACCACACTACAACAAGAGCCACAGGGCACACATCGCCGTGATAACATCTGTGGCGGGAACAAAGGGCATAGGCCAGGCACCTGCATACTCGGCAACAAAGAGCATGCAGAGTGCCTACCTTGTGGCCCTCTCTCAACTAATACGCATGCGCCAGCTGCCCATCACCGTGGGCGACATACGCCCAGGATTCGTGGCAACGGAGATACTAAACCCCGAGAAGCACTACCCTATGCTTATGACGGCAGAGGTGGCAGCACGACATATCATCAGGTCGATGAAGCGACGTAGACGCATAACAATCTTCGACTGGAGGTATAGGCTGCTGGTAGGCTTCTGGCGACTTATACCACGATGGCTGTGGGAACGCATCACGATGATAAAAAACTAACGTTTTAGGCGTTGGTAATGACAGACAAGTAGATTGCTATTATCATCGTATAAGTGCATACCATTACCCTCGCAATACTGCCACATCTTGCAGTCGGCGCACTTGCCCCTCTTCGCCCAAGCACGGTTGCGGAACCTCTCGAAGCGGTTTTGCCATACATCCCAGAAGTTATCCTTATAGATGTTACCCTGGGTGAAGTTGGCACGCACACTTGTGCAGCCAGAGATGTCGCCATTGACACGTATGGAGGCGATGCCAACACCTGCGTAGCACTCGAAGGGGTTGGTGCGCACACGCATCTCGTAGCCACCGAGGAAGCCCTCGCAGCCATATGATGCCATGATGCGACCCTCCTTGCGTGTGGCCTCGATGAACTGCATGAGGTAGGTGAACTCCTCATCGTTGAGCTGCAACGTGGCATCGGTGGCAGCACGGCCAACAGGGAAGATGGTAAAGAGACGCCACTTGCGAACACCAAGAGAGTAGAGGAACTCCTTGAACCTCTCGATGTGTGGCAACAGGGCGGGCGTCACACAGGTGACAACATCCGAGGCGAGCTCCCTATCTGCCGAGATCATGCGCACAGCCTCCACAGCGCGCGCAAAGCTATCCTTATGCTGGCGTATGTGGTAGTGGTGCTCCTCGAAGCCATCCAACGACACAGTGATGGAGTGCAGACCCGAGCGCACAAGCGAGTCGAGGCGCTGGCGCGTGAGGCCCATGCCATTGGTGACCATGCCCCAGGGGTAGCCACGGCGGTAGAGGTTGAGGCCTATATCCTCAATATCCTTGCGCACGAGAACCTCGCCACCCGACAAGATGATGAGCACCTTATTGGGGTTGACATGTGGCGTGATGTCGTTGTCGAGGACCCTGAAGAAGTCCTTCGCGGGCATATCAGTGAGTGTGGTGTCGACCTTGCAGTCGCTGCCACAATGGCGGCACTGAAGGTTACAGCGCAGCGTACACTCCCAGAATAGCGTATTCAGCTTATGCTCATCACGGCGCAGCTGGCGTAGCTTCTTAAAGAGCTTAAGAGCAATCCACTGGCGTAGTCCAAGTCGCTTTCCCATAGTTCGTTAGGTTTTGGTTTAGTCACTTATTATAGGGTCTACACGGTCGAAGGTGCCATACATCTGCTCCGAGGCGGCACGGCAGCCACCACGGCATCGCTGCCACAGCTCGCACCCCACACACCGTGTGGGCGTAGAGCCATAGATGCCCTCCTCCTGTGTGCGGCATAGTATATCCTCCAACCGCTGGTCGTGTATGTTTCCAAGAACACGTGGCGAGTGGTTGCAGAAGCGCACATCGCCACGATAGTTGATAGTCAGAGGTCGTGAGACAAGCTCCGTGGTGCAGTGGCTGAAGGTTATGTGCGGGTAGTCCTCTGGCTTAAGAACACACATGGGAGTGCATACACCATTATGGGCCCTCATGCCAAGGCGTGCAAGAACAGCATCTGCATGGCAGAAGGCGGCACGCAGCTCATCGTGCGTCATAACAAGCTCCTCGGCATATCTACGGCCCAGACCTCCGATGTTGAACCTGTTGAGCATGATGCGCTTAACGCCAAGCTCGGCGTACATCTCAAGCGTGGGCTCTATATCGCCCATATTGAGGCGGCTCAAGATAAAGACGGGCACAAGCCATGAGGCATCCACTGCAGCTATGCGACGAGCACTCTCCATAGCCCTCGCCCAGGAGCCCTCGAGCTGCGTGAGGTGGTCGTGGCGCGAGGCGTCGTGCGAGAGCAGCGGTATCTGCACAAGGCCGACACCCAGCTGACGCATTATGGCGACATCATCCTCCTTGACAAGGGTGCCATTGGTGAGTAGGTTCACATTAGCACCGCCGAAGCGCGCAGCGAGGATTAGGTCGTGGATGCGTGGCATGAGCATAGGCTCGCCACCCGAGAGTGAGAGGCTCGAGATGTTAGCCTGGCGCAGCAGACGCTTAAGAGTGCGGCGCGCAACACCGAAGTCGGGAGAAGCAACAGCATGCTCCTCGCCACAACCCTTGAAGTGGTTGTAGCAGAAGCGACAACGCTGGTTGCAAGCATCCGTGAGCTCGAAGACAACGATGCCCAGGTCTAACCTCTTACGCCACCCAAACATAACACCTACTCTTGAGCAATAACATTAAGCATAAAGGGAGCCACGAAGTATTGCTTAAGCTCGCCATCAACGGTCTCAACATAGACATTAAGCAGAGCAACACCCTCATAATCGCCCACCTCGAGTACCATAAACACATCCTGGTAGCCATTCTCGAGCACGAAGCTCTGACGCTGCAACTCACCCTGCGCAGTGTCTGTGATAACGAGGGTTATACCCTTATAGGTTGATGTGCCGTCGTAGACAGTAAAACCTATATTATCTCCATTACGCACATCCATAGGCACATCGGTACGTATTTCCTGTGTGGGGTGTACCTCAAGTGTCGCGGGGGGTGCTGGGTCGTAGCACGATGTCATGAAGCTACCACCATCACACGCCGTAGAGGCAAGCGCCATGAGGCTCAACAGAGCACCACCGAGGCGGTACTTGAGGTGCACGGCACGACGGTTCTTGCCACGGCTTAAGAATACCCACAATGCTGCACCGGCAAAGGCGATGCCCAGAGCAGCGATAAGAATAGACCTTTTCATAATACCCTACTTACGTGTTAGTGTTACGTCGCCCACATCCTCCATCGAACCCATCTTCTCGAGGGTGATGGTGCGCGACTCGAAATCGCCACCATTCTCAGCGCCGTCAACATCCTCAAACTCGAGGTGTTGCGACCTGCCGAAGGCGTAGAAGCCACCCATAGCGTCGGTATATGTCTCGTGGCCGAGCTTCACACGGATGCCCTGGATAGGGTTACCCTCCTCGTCGACAACACGGCCCGAAGCAGCAAAGCTGGGGTCGTACTCCTGATACTCAACACCGTAGCAGGCAACACACGTAAGCGTCATGCCAAACAGAGCAAAGAGGCGCGTTAATAACCTAAGTGTCATAATATTATACTTTTAGTTTCGCTACATATATACTACTCCTCGGCTGACGGGTCATCCGTAGCCTCGAGAACGACATCTCCGATATTAATCTGGTAGGTACCTTTACTCCAGCCTTTGCCCTCCTCAGTGAGTTCAAACTTATTCTTTACATCAACCTTATGAGTCTTGAACTCGCCGCCATTATCCTCACCGTCGATATCAACAAAGCATAGCTCTATGGGCAGATCGTAATCACTAGTAGTAGCGGTAACAACACCATCGTCGTTACTTAAACCAATAGTAGCCGTATTCCAACCAGAATGCATAAGCGCAATACCCTTGATAGGCGTACCCTCACCATCGACAACACGCGCCGAGACCCTGTACACCACATAGGGAGCACCATACTCTGGCGCAGGAGAGTCTTTACCAGCATCAACATTTTCGCAGCTGACAGCTGCAGCACCAAAACCAAGCAATGTCATCAAAAAATAGATCAACTTCCTCATAGCCCTAATATATTAAAGGTCCGACAATACTCCGAGACGAGGATATAACCCCCTTTCCCAATGCAAATTTACAACACACAACTACCTTTCTCCAAATTTTTGAACCATTTTTATTTCCGTAAGCCACCGTGCAACATGCTGATAATCTGCACTTTGAACATAGGCTAAAATATCAATTTTTCATCTTGCTGATTTTCAGCGAGTTACAAAAGGGGTATTTTGGAGGGTGTGGAGGTATAGGGTAACATATTGTATATCTGTGCATTATGCATATAGCAATGCTTAATTGCGAGATAATAGTGCAGAATTAGCATAAAAGAGTTACCTTTGCATATATAAAAAGTAAACAACATGGGAGTAACATTGAGATATGTGCGCAGGGCGACACGCGAGGTGTCGTTCGGAGGTGTGACGATAGGTGGCACAAGGCCCATAGCCGTGCAGTCGATGGCCAACACACCAACAGCCGACATAGAGCAGACCGTAGCGCAGACACTACGCATAGCCAACGCCGGAGCAGAGATAGTACGTCTGACGGCACAGGGCATGAAGGAGGGTGACGCACTACGCCCTATAATGCAGCGCCTGCGCGACGAGGAGTGCAACGCCGCAATAGTGGCCGACATACACTTCACGCCCGAGATAGCGATGATAGCAGCAGAGGCGGTAGACAAGGTGCGCATAAACCCCGGTAACTTCCGAACAACAAATGGAGAACTCGACAGGCTAATATCTATATGCCGACGTCGTGGCGTGGCACTGCGCATAGGCGTAAACCACGGCTCGCTGGCAAAGCGCATATTCGACGAGTATGGCGACACCCCCGAGGGCATGGTAGCATCGGCAATGGAGTTCCTACGCATGTGCCGCGATGCCGACTTCCACGACGTGGTGGTGTCGATGAAGTCGAGCAACACACGTGTGATGGTGCACGCCTACCGTCTCCTCGTGGAGGCCATGCAGCGCGAAGAGATGGACTACCCACTACACCTGGGTGTGACAGAGGCAGGAGATGGCATCGAGGGTCGCATAAAGAGTGCTGTGGGCATAGGCGCCCTCCTGGCAGATGGCATAGGCGACACGCTGCGTGTATCGCTGACCGAGGAGCCAGAGAACGAGGTGCCTGTAGGTAAGATGCTCGCAGAGCACTTCCAGCATCGCACAGCCGTGTTCGACATAGCATCCACCGAGGCATACTCGCCGACAACATTTCGAGCACGCACGACAGCAAAGCCCGTGATACACAGCGAGGTGACAGCAGACTACGACATCATTGATGCCACGACAGACAACCCAACACACGAGTGGCGAGCAGCGATACTCAACAGCACGACACAGCGCCCCGTGGTGCTACGTCGCCGCTACGACGACAGCGACATGACACGTGTGGCGATATATGCCGCAGCAGACATGGGACAGCTCCTCATAGATGGTCTTGCCGAGGGCGTATGGGTAGATGCACCAAACATCACAGAGGAGGCACGACGCGAGATAGAGCTTGTGCTGCTGCAGGCAGCACGCCTACGCTTCACACGCACAGAGTACATAGCGTGTCCAAGTTGTGGCCGTACGCTATACGACATAACAGCAACCCTCGCAGCGATAAAGGCACGCACATCGCACCTCAAGGATCTCAAGATAGGCGTAATGGGATGCATAGTGAATGGCCCTGGCGAGATGGCAGATGCCGACTACGGATATGTAGGCTCGTCGCCCGACCACATAACACTATATCGTGGTCGCAGCGTCGTGGCACGTAACATACACCAGAGTGAGGCTCTCGACAGACTGATAGAGATAATAAAGAGTGACGGCAGGTGGCACGAGCCCACAGACCAAGATGGCACTAAAGAGTTATAAGGCACGCGGCATAGTCCTCGGGACACTAAAGTACGGCGAGAAGGGTCTCATCGTACATATGCTCACCGACGTATGTGGTCGCCAGAGCTACATGATACAGGGCATACGCCCCACAGCAAAGGGCTCACGCGCAGCACTCCTACAGCCGATGTTCGCCGTGGAGTTCGAGGGCCTGCAGTCGCCAAAGATGTCTATGCACCGCCTAAAGGACCTCGCACCAGGCATAGTGCTGCAATCGACACCCTTCGATGTGCGTAAGTCGACGATGGCACTATTCATGGCCGAGGTGCTATACCGCCTCATACGCGACAACGAACTATCGCACGACCTCTTCGACTTCGTGTGGGCATCGGTACTCGCACTCGACGCCCTCGAAGAGGGTGTTGCAAACTTCCACCTATGGTTCCTCGCCAACTTAAGTCGCCCCCTAGGCTTCTCGCCCGACAACGAATATACCGACGGAGCATGGCTCGACATACGCGACGGACACTTCACAACACACGCACTAATACCAAGCATGGCACTATCGCCCGAGAATGCTCGCATACTGCACGACATGCTCGAGTGCGACGTGCGCTACCTCGGCGAGATAGGCCTCAACCGCACAGAACGTGTCACATTCCTCGAGGCGATGCTCAAGTACTACGCCTACCACCTCGACTCGATACGCAGCGTGGAGTCACTACGCATACTCCAAGAGGTGTTTTAGGCAGCAAGGGCACAAAGGGTCACAAAGGGCAAAAAGGGTTAGAGACAACGCATTACCTTTTGTGACCTTTTATGACGTTTTATGCCCTTTGTCTCAAAAATTGAGAGTGAATAAAAAGATGTAGTTTTAGGCTTGCGAAGCCCGAAAAAGCGGAGTTTACTGAACGTAAATGAGCATTTTGAGGGCGAGTATAACAACGAAATACACTTTTTATTCACTCTCAAAAAAAATAGCGAAGCATTTGAAATGCTCCGCTATTTTATTAGCATGAATGCTACTCGATTATGCCTCTGGTGCGATAGCCTCTGAAGGACATACACCTGCGCATGTACCGCAATCAATACACTTGCTAGGATCGATCACATAGATATCACCTGCTGAAATCGCCTCAACTGGGCACTCGTCGATACATGTACCACATGCAACGCAAGAATCTGAAATTTTGTAAGCCATATTACTTTTGTTTTAATTGGTGTTTCGTAATGCAAATATAGCAATTATTTTATAAATGCAAAAAATCTGCCTACTTTATGAACTCAAAACCTGTGTAGGGGACAAGCACCTCGGGGATGCGGATACCCTCGGGAGTCTGGTTGTTCTCCAACAACGCTGCAACGATACGTGGCAATGCAAGAGATGAGCCATTTAGTGTGTGGCACAACTGCGTCTTGCGATTCTCATCGCGGTAGCGCAACTTCAAACGGTTAGACTGGAACGACTCGAAGTTCGATACTGACGACACCTCCAACCAACGCTGCTGCGCCTCCGAGTATACCTCGAAGTCGTAGGTGAGAGCCGAGGTGAACGACATGTCGCCACCACAGAGACGCAAGATACGGTAGGGCAAGCCCAATGAGGCAACGATGCCCTCAACATGCTCAACCATCTTATCCAACGCCTCGTACGACTGCTCGGGGTGCGCAACCTGCACAATCTCCACCTTATCGAACTGATGGAGGCGGTTAAGGCCTCGTACATCCTTGCCATAAGAGCCTGCCTCGCGGCGGAAGCATGGCGTATAGGCCGTCATCTTAACGGGCAGCTCACTCTGCTCGAGGATTACATCGCGGAAGATGTTTGTGACAGGAACCTCGGCAGTGGGCACAAGGTAGTAGCCATCGGCTGTGGCGTGATACATCTGACCCTCCTTATCGGGCAGCTGGCCAGTGCCGAAGCCCGAAGCCTCGTTGACCATGATGGGAGGCTCAACCTCCTGATAGCCAGCCTTCGTATTGCAGTCGAGGAAGTAGTTGATGAGGGCGCGCTGCAGACGTGCTCCCTGACCCTTATATACTGGGAAGCCAGCGCCTGTGAGCTTGACGCCAAGGTCGAAGTCGATGATGTCGTACTTCTTGGCAAGCTCCCAGTGTGGCAACGCCTCACCCTCGATAGTGGTATAGTTCTCAACAAGTTTCACAACAACATTATCCTCGGCTGTGCGACCCTCGGGAACGATGTCGGCAGGCATATTGGGCAACAAGACGATCTCCTTCTGCAGATCCTCGGCAACAACCTCTGACTCCTCCTTTAGCTGCTGCGAACGACTCTTTAGCGCCGCTACCTCCTGCTTCTTGGCCTCGGCCTCATCCTTGAGTCCCTTGCCCATGAGAGCACCAATCTGCTTGGCTGCCTGGTTCTGCTCCGCAAGACAGCTGTCGAGCTCGCCCTGGAGTGCCTTACGGCGATCATCGAGAGCCTCGATGCGGGCGATGATGGGAGCAGCATCTACACCCTTCTTCTGGAGACGGCGTATAGCCTCCTCCTTATTGTCGCGTATTTGCTTTAGTGTAAGCATAGTTTTTCAGTTTATTTCACATTCAGATGACAAAGATACAACATTATTGATAACATTGTTCTACGCAACAACAAAAAATATCGTATTTGGCCGTTTTGGACAGTCTATTTCGGAAGTTTTTTGTACCTTTGTACGATTGTACACTTGCACAAACCATGACCACAAAAAAGAGATATATCGAACTACTATGTCCGGCACGTGACTACAACGCCGCTATAGCCGCTATAGACTGCGGTGCCGATGCACTATACATAGGCGCCGAGGGCTTCGGAGCACGACGTGCCGCAACAAACTCCACGGCAGACATAGCACGTGTGGTGGACTATGCTCACCTATATGGTGTCAGGGTATATGTGACACTAAACACCATACTCTACGAGAGTGAGCTGCAGAGGGCCGAAAAGCTCGCACGCGACCTCATAGCCGTAGGTGTTGACGGCCTCATAGTGCAAGATATGGCATACCGACGTATGAACCTCCCCGTGGAGCTGCACGCCTCAACACAGGTGTGCAACATGACACCCGAGGGTGCGCACTTCCTCGAGAGGAGTGGCTTCTCGAGAGTGATACTCGAGAGAGCTCTATCCCTCGACGAGATTAAGGAGATACGCCGTGCAACAACCGTAGACCTCGAGTGCTTCATACATGGCGCAATATGCGTGGGTCACAGCGGCCGATGCTACCTCTCGCGTTCGCAGTCCACACGTTCGGGAAACAGAGGCGAGTGCTCGCAGCCATGCCGCCTAACATACGACCTTGTGACAGCTGGCGGCGAGAAGATAATGGAGGGCAAGCACCTGCTGTCGGTAAAGGACTTCGACCTATCGCAGCACATAGGCCAGATGATAGATGCGGGAGTCATGTCGTTCAAGATTGAGGGTAGACTAAAGGATGACAACTACATAAAGAATGTGGTGAGCTACTACCGCAAGAAGATTGACGAGGCTCTCGCCACACGCCCATGGTGCGAACGACTATCGGTGGGCACCTCAACAATAGAGTTCACCCCCGACCCCAAGAAGAGCTTTACGCGCGACGGCGGCGAGTATCTGTTCCTCGGCAAACGTGCCGGCGTGGCATCGCTGAACACCCCCAAGGCCATAGGCGAGTATGTAGGCTCGGTGGCGAAGGTGGGCAAGCGCGACATAACAATCATAAGCCGCGTGGCACTAAACCCTGGTGATGGCGTATGCTTCATCGCTGGTGACGGCATAATAGGCACCAACATAAACCGCGCGGAGGGAAACATCGTGGAGCCAAACCGCATGGAGGGCATAAAGCCCGGCATGGAGGTATACCGCAACTACGACCACCGCTTCACGCAGAGCATAGAACGTGGCCGCATACGTCGCACCATAGATGCCAGCGCACACCTGCGCCTGACACAGGAGACGATAAGCCTACGCTTTGTGGACTGCGAGGGCATAGAGGCTGTGGTGGTGCGCAACGTGGCACTCGACAGGGCGAAGAATAGCGAGAAGATGCGTGCCGTGGCAGTGGAGCAGATGACAAAGAGTGGCGAGAGCATATTCCACATAAGCAGCGTGGAGGTAGAGGGCGAAGAGTGGTTTGCCACAGCCAAGCAGCTCGCCGAGGTGCGCCGCGAGGGTCTGGCGATGCTCGCCTCGAAGCGCGCAGAACGACAGCTGCCACACGACATACGTAGTGACGATGGCACAGCACGCTACCCGCTGAAGCGCCTAACACCCCAGCACAACGTGGTAAACTCCTTGGCACGTAAGTTCTACACCGACCATGGCGTGGAGCATATAGTAGATGGTCTGGACACATGGTCATCGACACACGGCGAGAGGGTGATGGAGTCGAGCTACTGCATACGTCGCGAGATTGGCGAGTGCCTGAAGTGCGGCACACGACTGCGCGACACCCTATATCTGGAGCATGGCAGACACCGCTACCGCCTGGAGTTCAACTGCCAGGAGTGCCGCATGTCGCTGATAGATTGCACAACGAACGATATAACAAGACAACGATGATAAAGCAACTAACACCACACATCCCCGACTATGAGCTTATAGACACGGGCGATGGCGAGAAGCTCGAACGCTTCGGCAACTACGTAGTACGCCGCCCCGAGCCACAGGCGATATGGCGCAAGAGCCTCGAGCAGAAAGAGTGGCTGAAGGCCGATGCCTCGTTCCTGCGCGACACGAAGAGTGAGGAACGTGGCGAGTGGCGACTAAAGCCCGAGATGCCATCGCGATGGAATGTAGCCTTCGACTACAAGGATATGCACCTACGCATGCGCCTGGCCCTAACATCGTTCAAGCATGTCGGCATATTCCCCGAGCAGGCGGCAAACTGGGAGTTCATATACGACACAATAGCCGACCTTCGCACACGAGGCATAGAACGCCCAAAGGTGCTCAACCTATTTGCCTACACGGGAGGCGCTACACTCGCAGCACGTGCCGCAGGTGCCGACGTGACACATGTGGACTCGGTGAAGCAGGTGGTGACATGGTCGCGCGAGAACATGGAGCAGTCGGGAATAGATGGCATCAGATGGATAGTAGAGGATGCCACGAAGTTTGTGGAGAGAGAGATAAGGCGTGGCAACAAGTATCACGGCATAATCCTCGACCCACCAGCCTATGGCCGTGGTGCCAACGGCGAGAAGTGGGTGCTCGAGGATGACATATGCCACATGCTGGAGTGCTGCGCACAGCTCCTCGAGACAAAGGATGCCTTCCTTGTCTTCAACCTCTACTCCATGGGACTGTCGGCAACGCTGGCACGCACAGCCGTGCACCAGGCATTCGGCACACCACTCTCGGAGCAGATGGGCGAGCTATACTTCGAGGATAGAAGCCACAAGCAGATACCCTTCGGCACATACTACCGCTTCAGACGTTAACGATGCGCACGCTGCTCGACATACTATGGTCGTTCCTCAAGATTGGCGCCTTCACCTTCGGTGGTGGATACGCCATGATACCGCTTATCAAGCATGAGGTGATAAACAACCATAGGTGGCTCACAGAGGCGGAGTTCGTGGAGCTGCTGACACTCGCACAGGCAGCACCAGGACCCATATCCCTCAACACCGCAGTATTTGTCGGGTATAAGCAGCAGGGATACCTCGGAGCACTCGCCGCCATCATGGGCGTGGTGCTACCCTCCTTCCTGATAATACTGCTCGTAGCGATGTTCTTCGACAACATGCGCACAAACCACTGGGTCGATGCCGCCTTCAAGGGCATGCGTCCCGCCGTAGTGGCACTCATAGTGGCACCCATAGTGGGGTTAGCAAAGGGCATGAGGTGGGTGCTAATATCGGTGACGGCAGCAACAGCCCTCGTGGTATGGTACTTCGGCATATCGCCCATATGGTTTCTTGTGGCGGGAGCCATCGGTGGCATACTATGGGCGGCATATAGAGGAAAGGGGGCCGACGTATGATACTACTACAGCTCTTTGTAAGCTACCTCAAGATAGGCTTCTTCGGCTTCGGCGGTGGCTATGCCATGCTCTCGCTGATACATAGCGAGGTGGTGGTGCGCAACGCATGGCTCACAAACGGCCAGTTTAGCGACATAGTGGCAATATCGCAGATGACGCCCGGCCCTATAGCCATAAACTCGGCAACATACATAGGCTACGAGGTGGCAGGAGTGTGGGGCTCGGTGGTGGCGACGGTGGCAGTGTGCATACCAGCACTCACGCTGATGATGCTAATAACACGCTTCTTCCTACGCCTGCGCAACAACAGGTTCATGGCAGGAGCAATAGCAGGTATGCGCCCCGTGGTGATAGGCATGATTGCCGCAGCAGCACTGCTGCTCATCTTCCCACACAGCGACGAGGGACGCAGCTTCATTGACGCTTGGAGCTGGGTGATATTTAGCGTCACACTACTATGCTCGGCACTGAAGGTAAACCCAATAGTGCTGATTATGCTCTCGGCAGTGGCCGGCATAGTGATATATGGATTGTAAAAAACGGAGACTAAATATGACAACAGAGGAGATAGTTGAGGGCCTGAACCCCGCACAGCGCGAGGCAGTGTTGAACTACGACGGCCCAGCACTAATCATAGCGGGTGCCGGCTCGGGAAAGACACGTGTGCTGACAACACGCATAGCATACATGCTCGCGCAGGGCGTTGACCCCGCATCGATACTCGCACTAACCTTTACGAACAAGGCGGCACGCGAGATGCGTGAACGTATAGAACGCCTCGTGGGACCACAGGCACGATACATACGCATGGGTACATTCCACTCGGTATTCGCACGCATACTACGCGAGAATGCCGACCGCCTCGGATTCCCCGAGAGCTACACCATATATGAGCCCAACGACGTAAAGAACCTTATAAAGACAATCGTCAAGGAGAAGAACCTCGCAGAGGAGAGGTATAAGCCCCAGGCTGTGGCAGCACGCATATCTATGGCCAAAAACTGCCTCATAACACCTAGTGCATATACGGCAAATGCGGTGCTCGCAGCAGAGGATAGGGAGGCCAAGATGCCCGAGATTGCCGACATATACAACGAGTACTGCGCACGCTGCAAGCGTAACGGCGCGATGGACTTCGACGACCTGCTGTTGCAGACAAACATACTGCTGCGCGATGCTCAAGACATCCTCGAGAAGTATCAAGAGAGGTTCAAATATATCCTCGTGGATGAGTATCAGGATACCAACATGGCGCAGTACATCATCGTACGTCGCCTCGCACTGAAGCACTCCAACGTATGTGTGGTGGGTGACGATGCACAGAGCATATACGCCTTCCGTGGTGCAAAGATTGAGAACATACTCTCCTTCCAGCGCGACTACCCCACAGCCAAGGTATACAAACTCGAGCAGAACTACCGTTCTACGCAGACGATAGTGGAGGCAGCAAACTCACTAATAGCGCACAACTCACGACGCCTGGATAAGAAGTGCTTCTCGGCAGCAGAGAGAGGTCAAAAAATTAAGCTCGTGAGGGTACTTGAGGATAGCTATGAGCCTGTGGAGGTGGCGATGGACATCAAGGATAGGGCGCGTGAGGGTGCCGAGTGGCGCGACTTCGCAATTCTATACCGCACAAACAAGCAGCACGGTCTGTTCGAGGCGGCACTAACACGTCGCAACATACCATACCGCGTATACAAGGGCATGTCGCTACTCGAGCATAAGGATGTGCGCAACATGATAGCCTACCTCGGCGTCATACTAAACCCCAACGACGACGAGTCGTTCAAGCGCATAATAAACTACCCAGCACGTGGCATCGGCGACACAACAATAGCGCGCATAGCGGAGATTGCGGCGGCAAAGAAGACATCTATGTGGCACGCAGTGAATGCCCTTGTAGCCTCTGCAGAGCCTCTCGACCAGGTAGAGAGGGTCGTAGTGCGTAAGGTTGCCGACTTTGTGCGCATGATAAACGAGCTCTCGGCGATGCGCATGGAGATGGGCGTGTGCGACTTCGCAAAGGAGGTGATGGCACGTTCCGGTATACTACACGAGCTCGAGAAGGAGAAGAAGCCCGAGAACGACACCGCCAAGGACTACCTCGACCAGCTGCTGGCGATGATGAGCTCGTATGAGGATGAGTGCAACAGAGAGATGGAGGAGGGACTACGCGAGGTAAGCGACACGCCAACGATAGATGAGTGGATGCAGAACATAATGCTGCAGACAGATCAGGATGCGGAGGATGATGGTAACAGGGTGACACTCATGACGGTGCACTCGGCAAAGGGCCTCGAGTACGACTACGTATATATCGTCGGCATGGAGGAGGGACTATTCCCCTCGAGTCGTTCTGTGGAGTCAGTGGCCGACCTCGAGGAGGAACGACGACTTATGTATGTGGCAATAACACGTGCCAAGAAGGCGGCGATGCTCTCATTCGCGGAGATGCGCCGCGTGTGGGGCAAGACCGAGAACACATCGCCAAGCCGCTTCCTAAAGGAGATAGACAAGGAGTGGCTCGAGGCAAACTTCGACATCGAGGAGCTCTCGGGAAGAGGCCGCTGGGAGAGAGCCATGGATGACGAGGAGGAGAGACCTCGTAAGTTCGAGTCGCTGAAGAGCCGCTATGGCACAGGCGAGAGATACCCACGCAGGGAGCTCCAGGGAGGCACACGCCCACAGCCACGCCCCGAGATTATCGCAACACCCAAGCCCCTCGACCCACGACAGGCGGGCATGAAGTCGGTAGGTGTGCGCCCCAGCGAGGCGGAGAGAGGCACCCTCGGAGAGTGCGAATACAAGGTCGGGGACCGTGTGTCGCACCCCAAGTTTGGCGCAGGCACGGTGCAGCGTGTGGAGCCCCTGGCAACAGACCATAAGGTGGTGGTGGCCTTCGACAGCTACGGCTCGAAGACACTGCTGGCCAAGTTCGCAAAATTTACAAAACTATAGGCCATGACGGAGGTGATGCTATCGGTCATAATGACCACCTACAACCACGAACGATACATAGCCCAGGCCATAGAGAGTGTCCTGCGCCAGCAGACATCGTTCCGCATAGAGATTGTCATTGGCGAGGACTGCAGCACCGACAGAACGCTTAACATAGCCCTCGACTACCAGGCGCAGTACCCCGAGGCGATACACATTGTGCGCAGCGAGAAGAATGTGGGATGGCGCGAGAACTACAGACGCACGATAGAGGCAGCAAGGGGTAAGTATATAGCCATGCTCGATGGCGACGACTACTTCACACACCGCAAGAAACTGCAGATGCAGGTCGACATGCTCGAGGCGGATGAGGGCATGGGAATGTGCTACACACGATCGGAGCGCATAGACGAGTGTGGCAACACAACCATATACCCCGAGGGTGAGTGCGTCACCACCTTTGAGGCTATGCTACGCCGTAACCCCGCAGAGAACTGCACGGTGGTGGCACGCCGCGACCTTGTGATGCGCTACTACGAGGAGGTGCAACCCGCGACACACCCCGAGTGGCTGACTGATGACCTGCCCATGTGGCTATGGTTTGCTGCCACAGACCGCTATGGCGCCATAGACTGCCCCACGGCGGTGCATCGTGTGCTGACATACAGCGTGAGCCACAGCCCCGACTACCTCAAGAAGATAGCCTTCGTGGACTCGCTATGCGACATAAGCCTGTGGTACGACAGCCGCTATAACAATGGTGCCATGCGCCATGAGCTGCTCACTACGAAGCACAACACCGCACTTTGGGTGCTATCCTTCAACGGCACACTGCGCGAGTATGTGCGTCGCTGGAGGCGTGACACGAGGGAGCATAGACCATTAATAAAGAACATAGCCGCATATGGGCTCTTCGCAAAGAAGATACTATGGCGCATGTGGCGTAAAAAGAGGTAAGTGATGACAACGAAAGAGAGATATAGGCGCGTGATAGAGTACTTCTCGGTGGCGATGCCCACAGCAGAGAGTGAACTCAACTACCGCAACCCCTTTGAGTTGCTTGTTGCCGTGGTGCTCTCGGCGCAGTGCACAGACAAGCGTGTTAACCTAACAACACCGCAGCTATTCGAGGCATACCCCACAGCCCACGACATGGCAAAGGCCTCGGCAGAGGAGATATACGAGATAATAAAGAGCATATCGTATCCCAACAACAAGGCCAAGCACCTGGCAGCGCTATCGCGACAACTCGTGGAACGCTTCGGTGGCGAGGTGCCCAGCGACCCCGACGACCTACAGTCGTTGCAGGGCGTAGGTCGTAAGACGGCAAACGTGGTGGGAGCAGTGCTCTGGGGACGTGAGGTGATGCCCGTAGATACGCACGTATTCCGTGTGGCAGCACGCATTGGACTATCGCAGAGAGCAAAGACTCCTCTGGCAACAGAGAGGCAGTTGGAAAAGGGATTCCCCTCGGAGCTACTACCCATAGCCCACCACTGGCTGATACTCCACGGCCGTTACACCTGTCTGGCACGTAAGCCCAAGTGCGAGGCGTGTGGAATAACAGAGGTGTGTAAATACTATCAACAGAACATTAAAAAAGAGTCCAAAGGATGAGAATCGTAGCCCCACTACTCGCGCTACTCATGGTGGCATGCACAACACCGCCATACTCCGGCATAGACTACCCAACACATGGTGGAGGTGCCGACAACAAGAGCATCATAGCATACATAGACCAGCGTCTCGAGGAGGAGTACTACTGGCTCGACGAGGTGCTCATAAAGGGTGGCTCGTTCAACCGCCACATGGCATGGGATAGCTACCTTGACGCATCACTCGCGCGCCTCGAGACAAACACCGACGACGGATACGTAAACAAGAGTGGCCAGCGAATATACTACTCATACATACAGAAGACCAACAACACGACACGTGCCACAGCCGAGGGCTTCGGCATAGATCTGCACTACACCATAGCGGTCATAGATAGGGACAACGCCCACTACGGCTTCCTCGTGGAGTCCGTACACCCCGCATCGCCTGCCGAGGAGGCGGGAATGAGGCGTGGCGACATAATAACGATGGTGGATGGCAAGAACTTATCATCGTCGAACTACGCATCGCTATTCAACAGCATACAGCTAAACACCACACACACGGTGCGCCTGCAATACCGTCGCCAGACAGACGGCCAGAGCTATGCAGCAACACTCAACAAGGCACCATACACGCCAACGACGGTGATACACAGCAGCATACTCGACATTGAGGGGACCAACAAGCGCATAGGATACCTCGTATACACGGGCTTCGAGACCGACTACGACACAGAGCTCCTTGCCGCACTTGAGGGCATGGCTGCCGAGGGTGTGGAAGAGCTAATCCTCGACCTGCGCAGCAACGGCGGTGGCGCCTTGAGCTCGGCAGTGATGCTAACATCGGCACTGCTACCCACCGATTACGAGGGTAAGACGCTATGTACCATCAAGCGAAACCCCAAGAACAAAGTTGCCCAGACATCTTCCGACTTCACACTCAAAGATACGGGCACGATACTCAACCTACGCCGCCTGACGGTGATATGCTCGGGATATAGCGCCTCGGCATCGGAGCTCGTGATAATGGGTCTCCGAGGCCTCGACATCCCCGTGATGCTCATAGGCGCACCTACACAGGGCAAGAACTGCGGCATGGATGTCACACGCCGTAAGATAGGCAACACATACTACGAGTATGCGCCTATAACCTTCATGTGCTTCAACGCCAAGGGCTTCGGCGAGTGGGGCGAGGGCATAGCACCCGACGTACTGCTCACCGAGGATAACGCCTATGGCGTGAAGGATAGCAACTACCCGCTGCCACGATGCCCATGGGGCGACGTTGAGCACGACGTGGCACTAAACGTCGCTGTGGCACACCTCACAGCAACGCCCGCAGCAACAACACGCCACGGCGAGAGCTTCACACCAACAGCCACCATCGAGCTGGAGAGGCAGCCACAGGGAATACGCTTATATGGTGTTGAGGAGTAACACACCAAGGCGTTGTCATTTAGGAATAAATTTGTAACTTTGCAATAATTGATAGTTGCGGCACGTTGTCCTCGTAGACGACATTGTCGTAAAAATAGTAAAAGAGATGAACGAAGTAGTTAACATCAAGGAGCTAAATGCTCATATCCAGGAGGAGTCGGTATTCGTTGACACCCTCCGCAAAGAGATGTCGCGCGTGATTGTCGGTCAGCAGCACCTCATAGACACACTCCTCATTGGCCTCCTCTCGGATGGCCACATACTCCTTGAGGGTGTCCCAGGCTTGGCAAAGACCCTCGCCATAACAACACTCTCGAAGGCCGTAGATGCCGAGTTCGCACGTATACAGTTTACGCCCGACTTGCTGCCCGCCGACCTCATAGGTACACTAATATACTCGCAGCGCAACGAGGAGTTCACCGTAAAGCGTGGTCCTATATTTGCCAACTTCGTGCTCGCCGATGAGATTAACCGTTCACCAGCAAAGGTGCAGTCGGCACTCCTCGAGGCTATGCAGGAGAAGCAGGTGACAATAGGCGACACAACATACCCGCTGCCAAAACCATTCCTTGTGTTGGCAACGCAGAACCCCCTCGAGCAGGAGGGTACATACCCGCTACCAGAGGCACAGGTGGACCGATTCATGCTAAAGGCAAAGATATCGTACCCCAAGCGTGCCGAGGAGCTCGACATCATACGCCTAAACCTCTCGGGTGAGGGACTACCACAGGTAAACAAGGTGATATCGCCCGAGGATATAATGCGCGCCCGCGAGGTGGTGAACAAGGTATACATGGATGAGAAGATCGAGAGATATATTATAGACATCATCTTCGCTACACGTGAGCCCGCAGAGTACCACCTACAGCACCTGCAGCCACTAATCGCCTACGGTGGCTCGCCACGTGCCAGCATAGCACTCGCCAAGGCAGCACGTGCCTATGCCTTCATACAGCGCCGTGGCTATGTAATACCCGAGGATGTGCGTGCCGTATGTCACGACGTATTGCGACACCGCATAGGCCTGACATATGAGGCCGAGGCCGAGAATGTGACCACAGAGCAGCTTATAACAGAGATACTTAACAACGTCATTGTACCATAATGCAGCACAGCGACGAGGAGATACTAAAGCGTGTACGACGAATAGAGATAAAGACCCGAGGACTATCCGACGAGATATTCGCGGGTAAGTATCACACGGCCTTTCGTGGTCGCGGTATGTCGTTCGCCGAGGTGCGCGAGTACCGCGTGGGTGACGACGTGCGCGACATTGACTGGAATGTGACGGCTCGTTCGGACCGCGCACATGTCAAGGTATACGAGGAGGAACGTGAACTAACAATGATGCTCCTCGTAGATGTGTCACCATCGCGCCTCTTCGGCTCCGAGGAGCTATCAAAGAAGAACCTCATAACAGAGATTGCAGCAACACTCGCCTTCTCGGCTGCGAAGAACAACGATAAGGTGGGATGCATACTCTTCTCGGACCACATAGAGAAGTTCATACCTCCAAAAAAGGGTCGTAGCCACATACTCATGATCATACGCGAGCTTGTGAGCTTCACACCCAAGGGCACCGCAACAAACATATCGGAGGCACTGCGATACCTCGTTGGTGTGAACAAGAAGCGCGCTACGACATTCCTGCTCTCCGACCTCATAGACTCGCCCGACGACATGCCGAAGCTTGAGGATGCACTAAAGATAGCATCGTCGAAGCACGACATAATGGCTATACGCGTCTACGACAAGCGCGACAGGGAGCTGCCAAACGTCGGCATCATAGAGGTTGAGGATGCCGAGACGGGAGCACGCGACTGGCTCGACACATCGTCACGCCGTGTCAGAGACTTCTGGCTCGAGCAGTACACACAGCGACATGAGGCCATGGCAGCGATGCTGCGCCACAACCGTGTGGACATAGCCGAGGTGGCAACAGATGAGGACTATGTCGCAGAACTTATTAAGATGTTTAAGAAACGATGATAAGCACAAGAGATATTATCGTCAGCCTCGTAGCAATACTTGGCACTATGGCACCTGTGGCGGCAACAACAGAGGTACCCACGCTGCGTGGTTACTTCGCACAGGATAGTGTGGAGGTGGGCGACGTGGTGGAGTATGTCATCGAGATTGAGAAGGATAGAGCTACGGAGATTGGAATACCCAACTTCGACACCTCAACCCCCGAGCAACGACGTGCCACAGCGGCAGCAAAGCGCACAATGTCGACATTCGAGGAGTATGACGAGGATATCTTCGAGCTCGTGGAGGAGATGCCTTTCGACACCCTGGCCATAGATGGTCGCAGACTGCACTTACGCAAGCGCTACCGCCTGGCGGTGATGGAGACGGGCACGATACCCATGCGCCCAGCAATACTATACTTCGACAAGAATAGGGAGACCCCCGACACGCTATACAGCGCCGACACACTACGCCTACACGTAGCATCGTACACAGAGCTCGACACCATGCTCTTCCTCAAGGCCGACCCAACGAGCCAGCAGGGATTTGGCGTGGATGACGACAAGGCTCTCGCCATGCTCCAGGATGAGGGTATTAACAGACAGAAGGATATGCCCTTCCTCTTTGCCGAGATTAGCGACTACGTGACATACGGAGCAATAGCACTCATCATCCTTGCCCTCGTGGCATGGGCCACAGCATGGGCTGTGATGCGCGCCCTAAAGCGCCGCGGCCAGGTGGTAAAGCCCAAACCCGCAATACCACCACACATAGTGGCGATAAAGGCCCTCGAGGAGCTCGCAAACCGCAAGCTATGGCAGAATGGTAAGTACAAACTATACTACTCATCGCTGACATCCATACTCAAGGTATACATCGTGGGTCGCTGGGGTGTGGGTGCTCTCGAGATGACTACTGACGAGATAATGGTGGCGCTACAGGGCATAGAGATGCCCAACGACAGCAGGGCAAACCTCATAGCCATACTACGCACCGCCGACATGGTTAAGTTCGCAAAGGCACAGCCCGAGGCCGAGGAGAACGAGGAGAACTACACTCGCGCATACTACTTTGTGGAGAACACCAAGGACTCCGCAGCACAGCACAACGACGCAAAGCGCGAGATAACCTTTGAGACAAAGATTGAGGAGTGATGAGAAAGAGTATATATAGAGGCATAGGCATAGTTGTGGCACTTATAGTCATGCTCGGCATGGGCATGACGGAGGTGGCAGCACAGCACCACCCCGAACGTCGCCTCGTGAGAGAGGGCAACGACGACTTCGCAAGGCGCAACTACCGTTCGAGCTACAACCGCTATAACGAGGCCCTCGAGCATGACTCTACATGCTACGAGGCGCTATACAACCGCGCGAATGGCTACCACCACCTGCGACGTAGCAACACCCAAGACTCGACACTTACGGCCGAGGTAGGATTTAGACACTTCGAGAGGATTGCTGCCGACACCCTGCTAACAGTGTCGCAGCGAGGCGAGGTGCTACGCAACCTTGGCGAGAGCCTCTTCAGCGAGGCAAAGTATGAGGCAGCACTAAATGCCTTCCGTGAGGCGTTGCTGCTAAACCCCGCAGATGCCGAGGTGAAGCACAACTACATACTCACAAAACGCATAGTGGACCAGAAGCGTAGTCAGCAGCAGCAACAGCAGCAGAACGACAACCAAGACCAGCAAAACCAAGACCAGCAGCAGAACCAGGATCAGAATAACCCTCAAGACAACCAGCAGGATGGTGACCAATCACAAGATCAGCAGGATAACCAGCAGAATCAACAGAATGGAGACCAGACAGAGGATCAGGGTGAGGGTGAGCAGCCCGAGGAGCCTAACGACGGCAACGAGGGTGAGAATGAGGCTGGCGCACGCCCCGAGGAGTTGAGCAGCGACAAGCAACGTATGCTCGACGCCATACAGGCCGAGGAGGATAAGACACAGGATAAGCTGAAGGATGCGCAACGCGCCGTGGTGATACCTGGAAAGAAGAATTGGTAAACGACAAAGGAAGATGCAGTTTCTAAATCCATACATGCTACTCGTAGGCATAGTGATACCCCTATTGGCGATATACTACATCCTTGTAGGTCGTCGCCGAGCAACACTACGCCTATCTACCCTCGGCACACAGCGCCCACCACGCACACTGCGCTACTGGCTGCGCCATATGCCCATAGTGCTACGCCTCGCAGCTCTCGCAGCACTCATCGTAGCCCTGGCACGCCCCGTGGAGGTGAGCCACGAGAGTGAGACGACAACAGATGGTATAGACATAGTCTTGGCGATGGACATCTCCGGCTCGATGCTCGCACGCGACTTCCAACCCGACCGTCTGACAGCAGCAAAGCAGCTGGCAGCAGAGTTCACAGCAAACCGCATGGGTGACAGGATATCGGTGGTGGCATTCGCCGGCGAGGCATTCACACAGTGTCCACTGACATCCGACCAGGCATCCGTGGCCACGATGCTCACACGTCTGCGCAGCGGCATAATAGATGATGGCACAGCCATAGGCAACGGCCTGGCAACAGCAGTAAACCGTCTACGCGAGAGTAGCTCGAAGTCGAAGGTGGTGATACTACTAACAGATGGCGTGAACAACCGCGGACAGATATCGCCACTCATGGCCGCAGAGATAGCCCACGACCTCGGCATCAAGGTATACACCATAGGCGTGGGTAGCATAGACAAGGCGCAGATGCCAGCAGTAGATATGTTCGGCAACCAGACATACGTGTGGGCAGATGTGGAGATCGACGAGGAACTGCTACGCAACATAGCACGCAAGACTGACGGCGAGTACTTCCGTGCCACAAACAACGAGGCACTAAAGGCCATATACGACCAGATAGACCAGCTGGAGAAGAGTGAGGTGCAGGTGACAGCCTACACCCTCTACGAGGAGCTATACATATGGTGGCTCGTGCTCGGACTACTGCTCCTGGGTGCCGAGTTCTTCGTAGAACGCATAGTGCTCAACAAGCTGCCACAATAACCCTTCAGATGTAGAGAGAATGGTAGAGAGTAACATATTTGAATTTGCACGCCCCGAGTGGCTGCTACTACTCATAGCAACACCCGCAATACCCCTCGTATACTGGTGCATGAGGCTCTATGGCCGTCGTAAGCTGCGTAGATTCGGTAACGAGAGGACACTTCGTGGCCTCATGCCCGAGCAGTCGACGGTGCGCCCATGGATAAAGATAACACTCCTTGCGTGTGCAGTAGGTCTCCTCGCCATGGCCCTCGCACGCCCACAGACGGGTGCCAAGCTATCCAGCGTAGAGAGTCAAGGCCGCGAGATAATGCTCGTGGTGGATGTCTCGAACTCGATGCTCGCCGAGGATGTGACACCCAGCCGCATGGAACGCACACGCTACGCCATAACACGCCTCGTGGAGAGGATGAAGGAGGATAGAGTGGGCATTGTCGCCTTCGCCGACGAGGCCGAGGTGCTGCTGCCCATAACGGGTGACTACAAGATGGCCGAGGCGATGACAAAGCGCCTATCGCCCGACCTCATAGCAGCACAGGGAACAGACATAGGTGAGGCCCTCGAGGTGGCAATGCTATCCTTCACCGAGAGCACACACAACACCAACAGCCGTGTGATAATACTCATCACCGACGGCGAGGCACACGACGAGATTGGAGACAGCGTGACACAGCGTGCCCGCGACTTGGGAGTGACGATATGCGCCATAGGCATAGGCACACCCGAGGGTACGCCACTCAAGATTGGTGGCCAGCACGTTGAGGATGAGGAGGGTAACATGGTCATCACCAAGCTCGGCGAGCCACTCCTTCAGGGCATTGCCGAGGCAACAGGTGGCATATACACACGTTCGCGCAACGACGCCTTCGGCCTCGACGAGATAATGACACGCCTCAACGAGATGGAGGCAACAACGCTGGCACACCAGCGCTTCGAGGAGTACGACGAGCAGTACCAGTGGTTCCTCGGCGCAGCAATACTGCTGCTCATAGCAGAGATGCTGATCATGGAGAGGCGCAACCCACTGCTCAAGGGTGTGAGACTATTCGAGAGAGAGAACAACGACAAAAAGAGATAACGACATAACAACTACTTAAAACTTAAACTATTATGACAATTCGTGATTTAGAGCCCAAGTTCATTTGGGAGCAGTTTGACGACATCACACGTGTGCCACGCCCCTCGAAGAAGGAGGAGAAGATCATAGCATGGCTCGTGGAGTTTGCCAAGAAGCATAACATAGAGTATCAGACAGACCAGACAGGTAATGTGGTGATGCGCAAGCCCGCAACAAAGGGCTACGAGGGTCGCCCAGCAGTGATCCTACAGTCACACATGGATATGGTATGCGAGAAGAACTCTAACGTGGAGTTCGACTTCGAGAACGACCCTATCGAGACATGGATAGATGGCGAGTGGGTGAAGGCAAAGGGCACAACACTCGGTGCCGACTGTGGCATAGGTATGGCAGCAGCCCTCGCTGTGCTCCTCGACGAGAGCCTCGAGCACCCAGCAATTGAGGCACTCTTCACCGTGGATGAGGAGACTGGCCTCACAGGCGCCTTCGGCCTGGGTGAGGGTATGCTCACAGGTAAGTACCTCATAAACCTCGACTCGGAGGATGAGGGCGAGATATTCATCGGCTGCGCTGGTGGCATAGACACCGTGGCACGCCTCGACTACGAGACAGAGGATATACCCGAAGACTACGCCTTCGTGCGCCTCGAGATTGGTGACCTGCTCGGTGGCCACTCTGGTGACGACATCGACAAGGGTCGTGCTAACTCTAACAAGCTCCTCGCACGCTTCCTATACAATGCCCTCGACAAGTTCCAAATTGCACTGGCGGAGTTCGACGGCGGTAACCTACGCAACGCGATACCTCGTGAGGCATATGCCATTGTTGGTGTGCCCGCAGCAGAGAAGGAGGACTTCGAGGAGAGATACCTCGAGTTCGGCCAGATGATGATGGAGGAGTTCAAGCACACAGAGCCTCGCATGCGCTTCGCAGTAAGCGATGCCGACCGCCCAGAGAAGGTGATGATAAATGACGACTTGTGCTATCTGCTACTCACCATCATCGGCCTGCCTAACGGCGTGTTGGCGATGTCATTCGCCATGCCAGGCCTCGTAGAGACATCGTCGAACCTTGCATCCGTGAAGTTCAACACCGACGACCAGGAGGTGGTGATAACAACATCGCAGCGTTCATCTGTAGAGAGCGCAAAGCTATATGCATCACAGACAATAGAGGCTGTCTTCTACCTCGGTGGCTTCGACGTGGAGCACTCGGATGGCTACCCAGGATGGGCTCCTAACCCCGAGTCGAAGCTCCTCACAGAGACCGTGAAGTGCTACCGCGACCTATTCGCAACAGAGCCAAAGGTGCGCGCAATACACGCAGGCCTCGAGTGCGGTCTCTTCCTCGAGAAGTACCCACACCTCGAGATGGTGTCGTTCGGTCCTACACTCCGCGGCGTACACTCACCCGACGAACGCCTCGAGATATCTACAGTAGATAAGTTCTGGAAACTCCTCGTTGAGCTCCTAAAGCGCATAGACTAACACCTGCGATGCCATGGCTGCAACATGCGTATCATATATAACAAATGTGCTACGACAGCCCACCATACAGCTGTATGGCATAGGAAAAGCTACGGTAGATAAGAAGAGTATTGTGGTGGGCAATAGCGCTGTCACTGCTCGGTGCCACATAGAGGGCACCGAGGGTGACAACGTCATTAAGTGCTACTACCGCGACGTGAAGGAACTCGAAGAGGTATACCCTAACTGCGTATATCGTGAGGCTCTATATGTATACGACATATTCGCAAACTCATACCTTGTGGATGTGGTGGTGCTAAAGTGGCACCCCGGCCAGAGCCTCGATAGGTATATCTACAACCCAGAGTGTAACTTCAAGATATTGAGTCGTAACTTCGACGCCACAGCATCCTACATGCTCGACAATGGAGTGCTGCATGGCGACATCACAGCCTCGAACATAATAGTTGAGGCTGACGGATACATACACCTCATAGATAAGATTGAGGGTAACGAGAGGATACATGGCAACGGCACAGAGGCCTACAACAACCCTCTGCGTGCAATATTCCTCCCAAATAGGCATGTCGACGACTACGCCATGGCACTAATATCGACACTCCTTGCAGCGATAGCCATAGATGAGACGCTGCTCGAGAGGCTGACAATAAATGGTGCGCTACACATAGACGGAACATACAACGACTACCTCATCTCGCTTCTTGAGGAGGTGCTCAAGGGTAGAGATAGGGTGCACTACGACATATTGCAGACGCTATACACCTACGACGGCAAGATAGAGTACCTGGCCAACATGATGCGCTACGCAGTACTGGAGGCGATACTCGACGAAGATATAACCAGCAAAAAGGTCTATCGACTATAGTTCTGCACTATCCACTCCCACAGCAGATCGCTATGTGGGTCATTCAGAGATATCTCAACATCAGGCACTATATACTCCTCAGCCTCCAGATCACGGTTGGGGCGTATGAAGTACTTATGGCTCACAAGAGCTGTCGTTGAGGTGTTCGGTAGAAGCGCATATAACACATCGCCATAGTGGCAGGGCCTACCTGCCGACTTCTCGCCCACGATGATACCTATGTTATTGTCACGAACAAGGGTGAGGGTCAACGAGGCACTGCTGAACGACTCCCTGCCCTCAACAAATACTACATTACCCCTAAAGAGCCTATCCTCATCAATGTTCAACACATGACGTGTTGTGTCCTGCTGTGTGGTGTAGTCCACCTTGTAGTCCCTGTTATGGTCGAAGCCCATGAGGCTATATACCTCGCCCATCTCCAGCGGCGCACCATCGACACTGAATTGGCGATATTGGGGGTAGAAGGTGTACAACAGCTCCGAGGTACGCACATAGGCATCCACATTCTTGATGTCGTTAATAGGCTTGAGCCACGACAGTAGCACGCTGCCAAGTGCGCTGTTACCACCACCATTATACTGCATATCCACAACAAGCGTCTCCACACCCTTCTCCGCAATGTCGGCCATCATGTCGCGCACAAAGTAGTCGAAGCGTGGTAGTGTGCTATACTGCGGATGTGTTATGCGGTCGGCAAACTGGTTGAACTGCATGTAGCATATGCCCGCCTCCTCGTCGATGTCGTAGTCGAACAACACGGGGCGCTTCGATGTGCGTCTGCCTGTCATCTGCTGCAACGAGGCGACGTTGAGCTGCGTGCGCGCAACACCCTCAAACCTCAACACCACACCATCCTCAAGCTCCACCTCGAGGCTCTCGCCATAGCCCAGCAGTCGCCAGAAGTCGGGGAATGATATCAGCTGACCGACACTATTCTGGTAGCTGACGTCGTTGTCGGCACTCATCATGGGGCGTGCCATATCCAAAAAGGCCTCTATGGTGAGCCCGTTCATCCTCACAACACCCTTGCCCAGGTGGTCAGCATGGCCCACATCTACGAACGACACCACAGCCTTGTCGTTACCCCTTATCGAGATGCCAAAGGGGTATATGTTGCCAAAGTCGTTCCAGTAGGCAATGACGGTATGTCCGTCGTGCAGCGGCGAGGCTATAGACTGCAGCAGCAGCCTGAAGGTCATGACATCCTCAATCTTGCCACACTCCCTGTACCACCTCTTGATGTTGGAATCGAGGATGCGACGGTGACGAGCATCGGCATAGTAGGGGTGCGTGTCGCCCAACATATCGACATATAGGAGCATATCGCGCTGGTAGGCATTACCACGCATATACATCTTCGAAGCCTCAACAGCCTCATCGTGTAGCGTAGGTATGTTTTGTGCTGTAGCACACGCTATAGTCGCCACCATGGCAACAAGGATAGTTGTAAGATGTCTCATATATACCTCTATATTGTGCCCTACAGTTCACACCATAGTGCAGTCCATACTATTGATACAAAGATACAATATTTCGGATGGTATGTCAAGAGTAAAAAGGCTCATTTTTTGTGCCGTACATAATAATTTTTGTGGCACACATGGTCCAGAAGAGGTATTATGGTATAACAAATATATATATACGCTACATTTTTTTAATTTTTTTATTATTTGAGTTGAAAAATTTGTATATTTGTGCAGTAAAAGCCTACACAAGAGTAGTTAACAATTTTCTAATAACTAAATACATTCTGTAATATGATTAATTACAAGGATTTGGGTCTCGTGAATACTCGCGAGATGTTCAAGAAGGCTGTAGATGGAGGTTACGCTATCCCCGCTTTCAACTTCAACAACATGGAGCAGTTGCAGGCTATCGTTATGGCGGCAGCAGAGACAAAGTCTCCTGTTATCCTCCAGGTGTCAAAGGGTGCTCGTCAGTATGCTAACCAGACACTTCTGCGCTATATGGCAGAGGGCGCTGTGGAGTATGCCAAGGAGCTCGGCTGGGAGAAGCCACAGATCGTGCTTCACCTCGACCACGGCGACAGCTTCGAGACTTGCAAGAGCTGCATAGACATGGGCTTCTCATCAGTTATGATCGACGGCTCACACCTCCCCTATGACGAGAATGTAGCCCTCACAAAGCGCGTTGTGGAGTATGCACACCAGTTCGACGTTACTGTTGAGGGTGAGCTCGGCGTGTTGGCAGGTGTCGAGGATGAGGTATCTGCAGAGGAGAGCCACTACACAAAGCCCGAGGAGGTTGTCGACTTCGTTACAAAGACTGGTTGCGACTCACTCGCTATATCTATCGGTACATCTCACGGTGCCTTCAAGTTCACTCCCGAGCAGTGTACTCTCGACCCACAGACAGGTCGTCTCGTGCCACCACCCCTCGCCTTCGACGTGTTGGCAGCCATCGAGGAGCAGCTCCCAGGCTTCCCTATCGTTCTCCACGGCTCATCATCAGTGCCACAGGACGAGGTAGATACAATCAACAAGTATGGCGGCGCTTTGAAG
>JAZLCL010000033.1:0-15918 GCA_045614205.1 Alistipes sp.
CACATACGCCTGTTGTCGTTGGTGGCATCGAGGCGTCGCTGCGCCGTCTTACACACTACGACTATTGGTCGGATAAGTTGCAGCGTTCAATCCTTGAGACGAGTGGTGCCGACCTGCTCATCTACGGCATGGGCGATAAGCCTATTCGTGAGGTGGCAAAGGCTATGCGCAACGGCTTCAACATGAAGCTACTACGTGGTCTACGACAGGTGGGCTTCATGGCTGATGCGGAGTATGTGACACGCCTATATAATGGCAAGACCATAGTGCTCGAGAGCTATGAGGAGTGTGTTGCTGATAAGGATAAGTTTGGTCGTAACTTTACCGAGATTGAGGTGTTGAGCAACATGATGGAGTGTAACACCACGCTTGTGGAACGTGTGGGCGACAGGTATGTCGTCATCACACCACCTCACGAACGCCTCACCACCGAGGAGTTAGACCACTCCTTTGACTTGCCATACGAACGTGCTCCCCACCCACGATATAAGGGTAAGGGTGACATCCCTGCCTGGGAGATGATTAAGCACTCGGTGAACATCCACCGCGGATGCTTCGGTGGCTGCTCCTTCTGTACCATCTCGGCACACCAGGGTAAGTTCATACACTCGCGTTCCGAGAGGTCTATCCTTGAGGAGGTCAAGCGCCTTACGCAGATGCCCGACTTCAAGGGTTATATCTCTGATATTGGTGCTCCCTCGGCAAATATGTACCGCATGAGTGGTAAGAATGAGGAGTTGTGCAAGAGGTGTAAGCGTCCCTCGTGCCTTCATCCGAAGCTATGCCCCAATATGAATAACGACCATAAGCCGCTGCTCGACCTATATCGTAAGATTCGTGAGATTAAGGGCATAAAGAAGGCATTCATCGGCAGTGGCATCCGCTACGACCTCTTCGACGACTCGCCATACTTCGAGACTGTCGTTAAGCATCACACCTCTGGTCGCCTTAAGGTTGCTCCAGAGCATACCGAGGATAGGGTGTTGAATCTCATGCGTAAGCCATCGTTCAGTCTCTTTGAGGATATGAACCGTCGCTTCCAGCAGATATGTCGTCGTGAGGAGCTTAAGTATCAGCTTATCCCCTACTTCATATCTTCGCACCCAGGATGCACCGAACGTGATATGCAGTCCCTCGCCGACAAGGTTCTTGGTCGTCTTAACTTCACCCTCGAGCAGGTGCAGGATCTCACGCCTACGCCAATGACGCTGTCGTCTGTAATGTTCTATATGGGTAAGAATCCATACACGGGTGAGAGTCTATATGTGGCACGTTCACAGGATGATAAGCGCAAGCAGAAGAGCTATTTCTTCGGTGGAGAACTCCCCACAGCTGTGCCACGCACATCATCGGGTCGACGTCCTGCGCAGCCCACACGCCGCGGTGGCGAGAGGCCTGGTGCTTCGAGACCTGCGAAGCGACCAACAAGAGGTAGAAGATAGAGTAAAATTATTGATCGTATGAAGAAGATATTGTTTATTGCTGCGCTGTCCCTTTTTGTAGGCTGCGCAGGTGAGGGTAAGGCAGAAAAGGATGTTGAGGCCGCCCAGATGGAGGCAGTGGAGCTTGAGCAGCCACTTATCGATACATTACCCGTAGATGCTATAACTGCTGAAAAGTCGGCACACTACAAGAATCACAAGATGAAGCATTCACACCCATCACCTAAAAATAAGTAAGACGAAGTAGTTTAATAATAAAACAATGCATGCTATGAAGAGATTTATGATGTTTGTAGCCATGCTTCCACTATTTGTGGCGTGTGGCAATGTGCAGAATGCAGATGAGCCTAATAGTGATGCTATTGAGGCAACAGAGTCTGTTGATGTAGTAGTGGCTCCTGAAGATATTGAGGCCGACGGGCCATCAAAGATGGATCGTTTCCTCGACAGTGCACGCGAGACTGCAACCATCGGTGGTGAGATTATCTCCGAGGGTGCTGCTGTAGTCATGGAGAAGGGTGGCGAGTTATACCACCAGGCAGAGCAGGAGGTAGGCGAGGTCATCGATGTTGTTAAGGAGAGAGGTAGCGATGATTGGGAGAATGCCAAGAGAAAGAGTGGTCAGGTCTACGATATTGTCATCGAGGAGGGTAGCGATGTTGTTGACCGTGTGCGTGAGACACTCGCAGAGTAGGCGTCACATAGTAGGTAAAAGAGGTTGTCCATGTTGTTGTGGGCAACCTCTTTTGTCACTTTAGAATAGGTATCTCTCATTGCGCACCCTGTCGTAGAGTGTGAATATCTCGCGCCACGCCTCCTCGTCGAATGTGGTACCCACAACCTCGATGACCTTACCTGCGGTTATGGCACCCACCGTGCCACACTGGCGTAGGTCGAGACCCTCGCAGAGGGCTGCGAGGAAGCCTGCGGCGTAGAAGTCGCCAGCACCCGTAGTGTCCACACGCTTTGCTGCCGCCATGATGCCTACGTGCACAACCTCATCGCCACGCTTGATGAGTGCACCCTTAATGCCAATCTTCACAACCGTGAGATCACACATGCGACTAATATACTGCAAGGCATTAAGCGCCTCTGTCTCGCCACTGAAGGCACGTGCCTCCTCCTCATTAGCAAACAATATATCTACATATCGTTCCACAAGGTCGCGGAGGAACTCGAGGTTCTCTTGCACGATGTTGAACGATGCCAGGTCGATGGCAATCTTCAGACCTCGAGCCTTCGCCTTCTCCATGGCTGTGCGTATAAGGTCGTGATCCTGAACGAGGTAACCCTCGATATATAGACAGTCGTAGTCATCGAATATTACACCATCTATATCCTCGGGATGTAGGTGTGCCGCAGCACCCAGGTGCGTGATAAACGTACGTTCGCCATCTGGTGATACAAGCGCCACGCACTTTCCCGAACGGTGCTTCGAACGTAGGATATAGGGTGTCACACCGATATTGCGTAGTGCCTGCTCGTAGAAGTCACCCGTAGTGTCGTTGCCCACCTTGCCTATGAAGCCAACCTCTGTGCCGAGGCGTGCCATGGCACGTATGGCGTTACCTGCCGAGCCTCCCAATGATAGTGCGTATGGACATCCTGCTACAGCCTTCGATATGTCGGTCTGCAGCTGGCTATCCACAAGACTCATAGAGCCTTTGGCAAGTTCATAGGTGCTCAACACCTCATCGTTAGGGAGGTTAACGAGCATATCTGTGAGTGCATTTCCTATGCCTATAATTCGTTTCATCATCTTATTGGGTTTTCTCTTTGTCCTATATTGAGAGCATCTTTACGAGCTCCATGTCCTGTATGTCGAGCTTCTGCTTGTGTGTTGTGGCCTTCGAGAATGGTATATATACGAGCTCGCCATTCTTTGTGCCTATCATAACATTGCGCTGACCCTCCATAAGTGCTATTATGGCCTGTGCTCCCATCTTTGATGCGAGTATGCGGTCGGCAGCTGTAGGTGAGCCACCACGCTGTAGGTGTCCCAGTATTGTCACACGTGCATCATACTCGGGGAACTCCTCCTTGATGCGCTGTGCTAGACCCATGGCACCTCCCGTCTCGGGGTTCTCCGCAACGAGCACTATTGCCGAGTTCTTACTCTTGCGGAAACCACGACTTACGAGGTCTGCAAGCTGGTCTATCTCTGTCTCCTTCTCTGGTATAATTGCGGCCTCGGCGCCCGAGGCTATAGCGCCATTAAGGGCGAGGTAGCCCGCCATGTGTCCCATTACCTCCACGAGGAAGAGGCGTTCGTGGCTTGTTGCCGTGTCGCGTATCTTGTCCACAGCCTCGACAATGGTGTTAAGGGCTGTGTCGTAGCCTATGGTTCTATCCGTGCCTCCAAGGTCGTTGTCTATGGTGCCTGGCAGACCCACGATGGGCACAACAAACTCCTCGGGGAAGGTGCGTGCCCCCCTCAATGAGCCGTCACCACCGATGACTACGAGAGCATCTATGCCCGCACTCTTCATATTCTCATAGGCCTTCTGTCTACCCTCGGCCGTTGTAAACTCCTTGCAGCGTGCCGTCTTGAGTATTGTGCCACCCTGCTGTATGATGTTGCTCACCGACTTTGTCGTGAACCTCTCCATCTCGTTGTATACCAAGCCGTAGTAGCCGCGCTTGATGCCAATAACCTCATATCCGTAGTATATCGCTGCACGTGTTACGGCTCTCACTGCTGCGTTCATGCCTGGAGCATCACCTCCCGAGGTGAGAACTCCAATACATTTAATCTGTGCCATAATCCTTGTTGTTACAAATATTGTGGTAAAGTTAAGAAAAATATGCCAATAAAGAGATATGCAGTCTATCAATTCTTTTTCCTCGACACAAATAGTAAAGGGTGTCCAGCATATGCCGAACACCCTCTGCTCTATATCTCGTTGCGAGTGATTAGATCTCACCTTCGCCACGGAAATCCTTAACTGTAGCCTTTGCGTTGAGAGCCTCAACACCTACAGAACTCATTGCAGTCTCGCGCTGTGTCATCTCCGGTGTGCGCTCTGTCTCGAAGGTTGCTGGGTCGAGAGTACCGTTGATAGCGTCAACAACGAATACATAAGCACCATTGCGACCCTTAACACGTGTCTCAACACCTGTCTCGCGGCTCATAGTGATAGCACCAACAAGAGCTGAATCATAGCGGTTGTCTACGTTGTTGTCAGTGAACTTAACGCCAGTGAATGAACCTGTCTGTGCGCCCTCGATCTCTGCGCCCATAGTCATCTGTGCTGCGATAGCCTCATACTGCTTGTCACGCTTGATAGTGTTCTCAATCATGAATGTGTTCTTTGGCTCGAACTCCTCCGTGTTAACAGCTGAAATCATAGCAACGTAGATGACATTCTCGCCATGGATGCTCTTCTTGTCACCAACCTGTGCGTCGTATGCCCAGATAGCCAACTCACGTGAGCTAGGGATGCCACGTACGCCACGTGTCATACCCTGCATAGCAGTGTAGTCGTTGCGGTTAGCTGTAGTCTCAAGGATCTGGTACTGTGCAGCATCAGCAGCGCTGTTGAACGCCTCGATGTTGTCACCAGCATCAGCGATGAACTGCTCAACACTCTTCACTATGTTGTTACGTGTGATCTCGCTTGCAACGATTGTCTTTGCGATGTCAGCAGTAACTACGAAACGATCCTTTTCACCAAGTGCTGTGATCTTAACAACAGCAGGCTTGTTGTCGTATGTGTAAGTGAAGATATCGCCAACCTTTTTGCCGATGAAGTAGTCAGCATCAGCCTTGCTCATGTTAACCATTGCGCGGCTGCCAGTAGCTACGTCAACAGCGTTGTCGAGCTTTGTGAAGTCGCCATCGTTAGCCTGGAGAGCCTCGAGAAGCTCCTTCGCCTCAACGAAGTTAGCAACAGTCACAACCTCGAAGTCGTATGTAGCAGGAGCAGTAACATCAGAGATGATGTAGCTTGCCTTCCATGTGTTGTCCTCCAATACTGGACCGTAGTTCTTACCAGCCTTAACTGCCTCTGCAACATTGCTGTCGAGAGCTGAAAGTAGTCTGTAGTTCTCTACACGACCACCGATAGAGTATACAGCGCGCTTGATAGCGTCAGCGTCGCCGTTAGCCTCTGCGATAGTGTTGTTAACAGCCATTATAGCCTCCTCAACCTGTGCACGGTCAGCCTCTGTAGCCTCGATAGGGAAGCTTACGTAGCGAAGTGTACGAGTGCCGAAGTATGGATTAGCCTTCTTGTTCTGCTCGTAGTAAGCGTCGATCTCCTCTGCAGTAACGGTTACCTCTGGCATAGCAGTGTAAGGAACTATCATGTAGCGGCCATCGAATGTGATATTATCCTCACGGAGTGCCTGCTCAACCTCGAGACGGTTTACGAAAGCTGCTGCAGTGTATGCTGCTGCGAACTTCTCCTGACCGATAACGATGTCGATAGTAGGAAGACCTGCAATCCAGCGCTGCTGAATCTGCTGCTGAATAGCCTCGGCTGGGTAGCCGTACATCTGGTACATAGGAGTCAATCTCTCTGCAAATACGCGAGCATAGCTCTTGATATCCTCCTCGCTAACGCCCAAACCTACAGCCTCGAGAGCCTCGCTTGTGAAGTTGTTGAAGAGAGCTACCTCATAAGCCAAGTCAGCCTTGCTGTCGGCTGGAATCTCGCTATCACGGAACATCTCCTGATACTGATAGTACTCCGAAGCCATGATATCCTCGCCGTTGATGTTAATAACGGCCTTATCCTCGGGCATGTTGCTACCACGACCCTGGTTTGAGAGCTGGTCACCGAGGATGAACGCTACAAGTACGAGGGCAATTACCACTGAAAGGACAATGCCGTACTTGGTTCTTAATGTGTTTAGTGATGCCATAAAATTTATTGTTTTATCGTTAAATTCGTTTTAGCCACCAAAGGTAGTAATTTTTTATTAAACACCATAATAATAGTGCATAAAATTTGCGTCATGCAAGTGCAGATGCATATATTTGTGCTTCAACATCTCCGAGTTCATGGCCCATTGTCTCTGCAAAATAGGTCAAAGTGGGACTCTACTTGATCCTCTTTATGCCTACAAGGTCGAGGCGCGAACCCTCACGGTGCATGATGGTGATGCTGAAGAGCTCGGTGTCTATATGCTCACCCTCATGTGGAATGCCACCATGTTCAGCGATGATATATCCGGCAAGCGTGTCATACTCGTCACTCTCGGGTATGCCAAGCATATAGTGCTCGTTGAGGTACTCAACCTCCAGGCGTGAGGAGAATACCCACTCATCCTCGCCTGTCTGCTTCTCTATGAGCTCCTGTGTGTCGTGCTCATCCTCAATCTCACCAAATATCTGCTCCAGAACATCCTCAAGCGATATAATACCTGCTGTGCCACCATACTCATCTATCACTACGGCGATGCTCGCACGACGCTTGGTGAAGGTCTCGAGCATAGACTGCAGAGGCATGGTCTCGGCAACATACAACGTCTTAATAAGGATGTCGGATATCGATTTAGGCTGCTCGAATAGGCTCTTCGAGTTTACATAGCCTATGATGTTATCTATGGTGTCGTGCCATACGAAGATACGCGAGTAGTGCGTCTCTACGAATCGCTGTGTAAGCTCCTCTATAGTTGTGCTTTCGAGGTCTACAGCCTCCACGTCAACGCGCTGCACCATGCAATCACGAACACGCAAATCCGCAAAGTCGAGAGCATTCTGGAAGAGGCGTATATCCTCCTCATCCTCGCTATCTACCGCCATATTCTCCGCCTCGACAAGCGATGCCAGGTCGTCACGGTTGAACTCCGTAGGCTCCTCGCGGCTCTCAACACGTGTGCCTGTAAGGCGTATCAGTCCGTAAGATATGAGTGTGGTGAAGCGTGTCAGAGGGTATAATATAATATAGAAGAGGTATATTACAGGAGAGAACAGTGAGTAGTAGAAGTTGGGGTTACGACGTACTATAGATTTAGGTATATACTCGCCGATGAAGAGTATCACGATGGTAGATATTATCGTCTGCATCAGCGTGTTCTCTATGCCGAAGCCCTCAAGGAGCATCTTGGCCATGAACATGGAGTATACGACAAGCGCTATGTTGTTACCTACGAGTATTGTCGTGATATAGTTACCCGCACTGCGTGAGAATATCTCGGCGATATGGTTAAACATGGGACTCTGCTTACGGTCGATCTCCTCCTTCAGACGGTTTCGTCCGAGGAAGGCTATCTCCATGCCCGAGAAGAATGCCGAGAATAGCAGCATCAGAGCAATGGTGGTGACCATAGTTATTGTTATCTCTCCCATATTGTTATGTATCTAATGATGCGAAGAGGCATGCACCTCTTCGTCTGTTTAGTCCTGTGGACCATCAACCACCAACCCTGTGCCTGCTGCCGACTCAATCTGTACTACGCGGCCAGTCTCACGCTGGGGTGTTGTTACCTGCTGTTGTGGTCTTGTTGGAGTGTTACCTAACGACGGAGGTGTCACCGCAGGGCGTTGTGCGGGTCTCTGCTCGTCGGGGCGCGACATCGTTACAGTCGATGCCGAGAAGTTTTCGCGCGACGTGTTACCACGACCTGTGGGACGTCCTGTGCTTGACTCTCTGCCACCCTTTGCCCTTGGGCTATTGTCGACTTTTGATGCTGTGCTCTTGTCTCCACTATTATCATCTGTGCCCTCCTGGTCTGGGGTAGGCTCTGGTTGGCTCATGTCGAACTCCATCTCGGAGCTATACTTTCGGAAATGGATGTTTTTTAGGTTCTCGTCAGCGTCGAAGCCTACGCCGAAGTGCCAGCCATCGGGCTGCAGCACCTTGGTGTCTACGTTCGAGTATATCTTCTGGGTGGTGGCATTCCAGAAGAGCTGCTGTGTATATATCTCCGTCAGGCCTGTGACTGTCGTGTCACCCTCCTTGCGGTTATTCTTGATTATGACGACATTACCCTTTGCCTCCCACAGCTTCTGACGTTCGTAGTATATGGCGTAGTTTGCTGTGATTGTGGCATCCACCAACGATAGTGTATCGGTATATGTTGTCATGCATATGCCACGTCGAAACTCCTGGTATGGGTTCGATGCCATGCTGTAACCCTCCATAAGCGGTGTGGTGAAGGTGTAGGAACGCTTACCATTCTCCATCATCGTTATGGTGCGGTTCTCACTCGACTCGGTGAGTAGTGTCTCGTAGTCGTAGAGTGTAGCCTCGGGCTTGCTGTCGCACGAGAATAGCAATGTAGCACTCCCCAAGATGGAGAGTGCTAACATGCAATATCGTGTGAGATTAAGGTGCATATACCCGAATCCTACAATTTATTAACGGTAACGTACAGTTGTTGAGATACCTGCAGCGAAACCACACAAGATAGTGTAGCGGTCACCCGATGTGAGCTCTGCGAAGAAGCATGACTCCTGTGGTGGGAATGCTGCGCGGTATGCGTTCATCATCTGCTGTGCTGCGCGCTGTACCTCTGGCTCATCCTTGAGGAGGTTTGCAGCCTGTGCCATAGCGTCGTATGCTGCCCAGTATACTGAAGCACCACCGATCTTATCATCTGTACATGGTGTAGATGCGTAGCACTGTGCGAGGATGAAGTATGAGTAACCGTTGTCTGGGTTGATGCCACGGAGCTCACGTGCAGCGTCTGCCGCAGCAGTGTAGTTGTGGCCAGAGATCTCGATGAGGGCAATCTGTGTGTAGAGTGGCTCCTTCTTTGCTGGGTCAGTCTCTACAGCCAATGCCTCACGCAAGTACTTAAGAGCCTTCTCGTTGTCACCACGGTTCTTGAAGCCCTGTGCAAGGAACAACGCTGTCTCTGATGATGGCTTCACAGTGTAGTACTTCTCTGTAGATGCGAAGAAGAAGTCGCTAGTACACTGTGCACGTGACATGAGAGCTACAGCCTGTGCCAAGAGAGCCTCGTTGTCTGGATCAGCAGCGAGCTTCTGGCTGAAGAGAGCCTCGAGGTTCTCGCAGCTAGCAGCGCCACTAGTACCGAAGCTTGTCTCGAACTGATCTCTGTACTGCTCATCCTCTGCAGATGCCTCTGCGAAGAGTGGTGAGAGACGTTCGTACTCGGCAAGCACCATGTCGCTAGTCACGCTATCATCATACTCGTAGTCCTCGCAGAGGAACTTGTAGTATGAGGCAACGATATCGAGGTTGATACGACCTGTCTCGATGGCAGCATCTACGGCATCCTTCAAGCCCTGGCGGAGCAATGGACGGTCGGTAGTGCAGAGGCGGAGCATATCGCGAGCCTTCATATCAAGGATGTAGTCCTTACCGTTCTTGTTGTGGTCACCGAAGTAGATGACACGCTGGTCGTAGATGTAGAGGATAGAGTCAACATACATACGCTTCTCCTCGACGCTACGCGCACGCTGTGCCTTGTTCTTGTAGAGGGTCACACCACGTGCGAATGTCTGCTGTGATGCAGCAGGACAGTTGTTGAGCAACTGCTGGAAGTACTCTGTAGCGGCCTTGAAGTCCTTGGCGTCGAGAGCCTCCTTGAGGTAGTTACTTGCGCTGATGTTAGCCTGACGTTCCTCTACTGTGGCACCCCACTTGCCGTAGACTCTGTCGTCGCTGAAGTCCTGTGCTGTGGCAGTGTAGCCAACGAGCATAGCAACGGCAGCCAAAAGAATTTTTACACTTTTCATAAATCGAAATTTTAGTTATTTTGTTTCTGTAATTTTCTGCGTATCAATGTCACTATCTCCCTATTGTTGGGCTATTAATCGTACTTCTGGCGTACGAACCAATAGTCTGATGTGTCGGCCGAGAATAGTGAGAAGCCTACAGACACCTTGTAGTAGTTTTGTGTTATTAGACCGATGGTCTGTCCTCCAAACTCCACAGCCTTGGGTGCTGCCATGCGACCGTATTCAAAGCCGATGTTTATCGACGAGGCACCCCATATCTTCACTGGTAGTCCGAAACCTGCTGTCACAGCGAGCTGGTTGATACGTTCGCCAGCAAATGTCTGGTAGTAGTTGCCCACACGAGCACCGAGGCGGTACGATATACGGTTGAAGTAGCTGCGCACATCGTTTGCGTGTGGTGTTATCTCAAAGCCCACCTTTATTGTGTGGGTGTTTGTGTAGTTCACAGGTATCGAACTGCCGCCATTCTCGTCGAATGACTTATTGTTGTCGCCCCACGCCGCAAAGTTGTAGTCGGCACCCCACGCTATGCTTCTATCGCGGTAGAATAGACCTACGCCCACCTGGTGTGGCACACGTAACTCGAGGGCCTCGATGCGGTCACGCACAGGCACGCTGTTGATGCTGTGGATGATGTTGTCGGTGTATACGTAGCTCTGGCGCTTGGGGTTTAGCTTACCTCCGAGGTCGTATGTGGCACCCACGGTGAAGAGGTGTGTCTCCGTGAGTATTATGTTCCACTGCAAGCCTGCCTGGAACTTGAAGTTGCTCACGTTGTATTGGTCAACGCCTATTGTTGAGGAGTATGTTCCTGCACCAGTGATCACATTAACAACCTCTGTTGTGTAGTTGCGCTCTATGTGTCCCCAGTAGTACTTCGCTGCCACGCCGATAGAGAAGTTGCGCCATGGCTCCCAGCCTATCGATAGTTTGACCTCCGTGATGTCGCCATCGCCGAGGTAACCGTACATCACACGACCGATGTCTGCGGTGTTGTTATAGTCGTAGTCGGGTAGCTTCATCTTGTAGCCTACGCTGCTGTATGGCGAGAGACCAAACGACATACCGAGACCCTTGGCTATGGGGAATGCAAGGGCGATGTTGTGGATGTTTATGGTGTTGTACACCGTCTTTGCCCGCTTCGATATAGCTCCTGTGGCGTCATACTTTGGCTGGCTGTTGCGGAAGTGTGTTCCGTCGAAGCCGAAGTCGAAGAGGAAGCTCTTGCGTGGTGCTATGCTTGCTGAAGCGGGGTTCATAAGGTTTACCTGACCCATAGAACGGAGTGCTATACCCACGCCGCCCATGGCACGCATCTGCGCGGTGCCAGGAGTGAGAAGCTCACCTGGTCCATACATCGAGTATGGCGAGTATGCGCTGACGCTGCTTGTCTGTGCCGTTGCTATGCAAGGTAGGAATGCCACCATGAGGATGGCAATTACAAGACCGCAAATATCTCTATAACTTTTCTGCATCGTACTCCAAAATTGTGGCGAGACCGTAAATTACCGGCTCACAGTCTGCAAATATCGCATTTTTAATTCTCTTTACAAAATATTTTGCGTCACCTCCGGTGAAAATTACACATTTTTTTCGCTTTTCATCACAAAAAGCCTCCACATAGCCCCTTATTTCGTTCTCAACACCTCGCATTACGCCCTGCTCTATGGCCTCTGTTGTTGTCCTGCCGTAAGGCAATACCTCCTCTGTGGCGGTGCATAGTGGCAGTCTTGCGGTGTAGTCGGCAAGGGCACGGAAGCGTGTTGTCACACCCGGCGATATGTTACCTCCACGATACCTGCCGTCGATGACATAGTCGATGGTTATGGCCGTTCCGAAGTCCACAATCATGATGTCGTGCTCGGGGTATAGCGCAGTACATCCCACAGCCGCAGCAAGGCGGTCAGCACCAAGCGTTTGAGGCGTGTGGTAGTCGTTGCCAAGAGGTATGGGTGTCGTTGCGGGACTAAAGCTTATAACACGTGCTATATAGGGACGTAGCATCTCGCATATGGCATCGCTGTTGCCACGTGTAGAGCTTACTATGGCTGCGGTGGCAGGGTAGCGACCGACGATGCAGCGCACATCGTCCTCGGTGATGCTATCGTACACCTGGCTGTGTAGTATGTCGCCGTTGTGGACAACGGCAGCCTTAACACGTGTGTTGCCGATGTCTATTATAAGCTTTATCATTCTAAATATCAACTCTTTATTTTCGATGCTGATGCCAATGTGCGGAGCATCTCCACACCCTCGGCAACACTATATATCTTCCTAACGGTCATCGACAGACGATTATTGTACTGCTTGACGACAAAGCGGTCGGGCTGTGCAACAACCATGCGTAGCATGTCGAGGAAGGTGTCAGTCTTGAAGAATGGTGAGTTGTTGTCGCCCACAAAGCGCACAATCATAAGTCCATTCTTCACCTTTACATGCTCTATGCCGAGGTTTATAGCCTCGCGGCGTAGCTTGACAACGTCGATGAGCACACGCACAGGCTCGGGTAGCTCGCCGAAGCGGTCTTCGAGGCGTGCTGCAAAGGCGGCATATTGATCGTCGCTGCGCATAGCATCTATCTCGCGGTATAGACGTAGCTTCTCGGACTGCGAACGAACGTAACTATCGGGTATTGAGGCGTCAACATCGATGTCGATGGTTGCGTCGTCAACAAATGTAACCTCCCTCAATGCGTCGTTCTCGGCCTGTGTCAAGCCCGACGTGTCGAGACCCTCGGCACGAAGCTCCGAGATGGCCTGGTTTAGAATCTTCTGGTATGTCTCGATGCCTATGTCGGCGATGAAGCCACTCTGCTCGGCACCCAGGAGGTTGCCCGCACCACGTATGTCGAGGTCCTGCATAGCGATGTTGAAGCCCGAGCCGAGGTCCGAGAACTCCTCTATGGCGCGCAGACGACGACGTGCGTCGCCACCTATGAGTTCATCGGGGGGCGATAGCAGGTAGCAGAAACCCTTCTTGTTCGATCTGCCCACACGACCACGCAGCTGGTGCAGGTCACTCAAACCAAAGCGGTGTGCATCGTTGATAATGATGGTGTTGGCATTGCCTATGTCTATGCCGTTCTCTATGATTGTCGTTGCCAGCAGCACGTCGAACTCGCCATATATGAAGTCCATGATAAGCTTCTCGAGCTGGTCTGCGGGCATGCGACCATGACCCACGCCCACACGTGCCTTGGGGCATAGGCGTGTGATGAGACCCTGCATGGTCATAAGGTCATCAACACGGTTATGCACGAAGTATACCTGACCACCTCGCGACAACTCCTCCTCAATAGCATCACGGATGACATCCTCGTTGAAGGTGTGCGACTCGGTGACTATAGGCTGGCGGTTGGGTGGTGGGGTAGATATCACCGACAGGTCGCGCGAGCCCATAAGCGAGAACTGTAGTGTGCGAGGTATAGGCGTTGCCGTAAGTGTTAGTGTATCAACAGATACTGCCAGCTGTGTGAGCTTCTCCTTCGCTGCCACGCCAAATTTCTGCTCCTCGTCGATGATTAGCAGACCGAGGTCGTGGAACTCTATCTGCTTCGAGAGCATCTTATGTGTGCCGATGAGGATGTCTATCTTGCCACTCTTCAAATCCTCGGCTATACGTCGTGCCTCCTTTGTCGACTTCGTGCGGTTTATATACTCCACAGTGACGGGTAGGTCACGTAGACGTTCCGAGAAGGAACGGTAGTGCTGCAGTGCAAGGATCGTCGTAGGCACAAGCACGGCTGTCTGTTTGCCGTCGCATGCCGCCTTGAAGGCCGCACGTATAGCCACCTCTGTCTTACCAAAGCCCACGTCGCCACATACGAGTCTATCCATCGGCTGGCTCGACTCCATATCTTTTTTTACTGCGGCGATGGCACTCTGCTGGTCGGGTGTATCCTCCCACTTGAACGATGCCTCGAGCTCCTGGTTGAGGTATCCATCTGCCGAGAAGGCGAAGCCCTGTGACGCCTTACGCTTGGCATAGAGGGCTATGAGCTCTCGCGATATATCCTTTACAGCCTTCTTGGTTGTTGCCTTTAGCTTCTGCCAAGCACCATTTCCGAGTTTGTATATCTTTGGTGGCTCCGCCTCGCCACTCTTATAGCGCGATATGCGGTGCAGGGCGTGGACATTCACAAAGAGAATGTCGTTATCTTTGTATATGAGCTTTATAGCCTCCTTGATGCGACCATTCTCGTTGAGCTTAACAAGACCGCCAAAGCGACCTACACCGTGGTCTATATGCACGACATAGTCGCCAACCTTGAGGGCGTTAAGCTCGGCAACGGTCATCTGCTCATCACGTTTTATCTCGCCACGTATGTGGTAACGCTGGTAGCGGTCAAAAATCTGATGATCAGTGTATATGCACACCTTGAGGGTGTTGTCTATGAAGCCCTCATGCAACACAAGGTCTGTGGCATGGAAGGTTACTCCCTGACGCCCCGTCTGGTGGAAGATGTTCGTGAGACGTTCTATCTGTGCCTTGTTGTGCGAGAGTATGAAGGTCTCATATCCTCGTTCCTTGTTCCAGCGTATGTCGTCGGCCAGCATCGCGAAGTTGCGGTTGAAGGCGGGTTGTGGTGCCGTGTCGAAGGCTATGGTCGTCGTGGCACGCCTCTCACGTATGTTGTCCTTGAGCAGCACGAGGCGTGATGTGGCCCAATCCTGTAGTAGCACCTGACGTGATGTCACCCTTGCTCCCAGCATCGCTACATCATCCGTGCTCTCTGCCTGCTCAAGCACCTTCTTGCGTATGTCGGCAATCTTGCGTAGCGCATAGTCGCCATCGTCGAGCCACCATGTAGCCTCGCCGATGAACTGCGCAAGCGATACTCGTGCCTCGTTCGACGAACGCATCATGTTGGGTATGATGTCCACCTCGTTGGGACGTTCTGCTGATAGCTGACTCGAGATGTCGAAGCGGCGTATGGAATCTACCTCGCTGCCAAAGAAGTCGATACGGTAGGGTTTCGACTCCACGTATGAGAAGACGTCGACGATGCCACCACGCACAGAGTATTGGCCTGGCTCGTAGACAAAGTCTACACGTTCGAAGTTATGGTCGGCAAGCCACTCCACAAGTGTGCTCTGCTCAAGACTGTCACCTACGGCTATATGCTTCGAGTCGCTGTCGAGTCGTGTGCGGTCCGCAACACTCTCGGCAAGAGCCTCGGGGTAGGTGCATATGGCAAGATATCCACCGCGGTAGTTGGTTATGGCATTGAGTGTTGCTGTGCGTCGCACGAGGCCTTGTGCATCCTCGGCACCATATGCCGCAGAACGCTTATATCCCGATGCGAAGAATGCAACATGCTCCTCTTCAAGTAGTTCGTAGAGGTCGTTGGCCAGGTATGCGGCCCTATCCTTATCCTCCATGAGGAATACATGTATGCCACCAAGTTTCTCTGTTATTGTTGCCGCATAAAGCGAAAAGGCCCCACCGACCATCTGTGATAGATGGACGGTAGAAGCCTTTGTATCCAAACTTTTGTATAGCTCATCAGCACGCTTGGACTTACTGATGAGACGCTTCAAATAATCCATATCGCTTCGTTTCGACAGGTTTAGTTGTTAATCAGAAGCGACTCCCCCTTTTTATCGAGGTAGCTAACATCAATCATTCCGACGCTGTGGTCAGTGGTGAGCTTGATGCGTAGCTTGTACTTAAAAATCCAACGCATTCGTAGAGACCAGATACCCTTGCGTAGGTATGCTGCGACATAGGGGCTCACACGAAGGTTTACATATTTGCAACCCTTCTCTGCGAGTAGCTGTATCTGTCCCTCAATCTTCTGCTCGAGCAGTATCGTAGGCT
>JAZLCL010000034.1:0-18160 GCA_045614205.1 Alistipes sp.
TCAAATACGCCGTTGAATGATGTGCGGCTGAATGCGTAGTCGCCAATTGGTCTCCACTCAGCACCGCCCAAGTCGATGTCGTTAGCCAAGTAAACAGTCACATTATCAAAGATGTTGGCAGAACCGCTTACATAGAACTCCATTGTGTTTACGTTCTCAGAAACCCACTGCAAACCTGCAGCTGTGTAGATAGTGCATACTGTCTTCTCCTCATTCCATGCGTAGTTCTTATGAGATACTGTCCATGTGTCATCACCATTATCTACAAACTCATAGTCGCTGTTAAGAAGAGCCTCGTTTGTAGCCTCCTTAGCTGCTGTAGTGAATGTACCGCCAGTGATATCGAATACCTTTGAGTTGAGCTCGCCACCAGACCAGTTTTTCAATGCAATAGCGCCATTGAACACACCGCCCTCGATGTAACCATTCATCTCATCTACATCGGCACCGAAGCCAAGGAGACGAACAGCAGTATTAGTGTATGTATCTGCATTGAATGTACCACCCTTGATAGTCAAAGTACCCTTGTTTGCAGCTGCGCTTGGAGTCTGGAAGTCGATAGAGCCATTGAATGTACCACCGTTGATAGTAACAATAGTATCATCGTCAGTTGTACACCAAATACGCATTGAGCTATAGTTAGCAGCATTTGTGAATGTACCACCATTGATAGTCAAAGTACCAGAGTTATCGATAGGATGAGGATATCCGTTTGAAGCAACATCGCTACCGCTATTGTTCTCGATAGTACCACTCTCGATTGTTAGAACGCCACTATTCTGAATAGTGTTTGATACATAGTTACCACCATTACCAGTATCGCCGTAAACGAGCTTACCAGTTTTCGCTGCAGAGCCATCCTTGATTGTAAGAGTACCCATATTCTGAATCATTTGGTATGCTCCAGTCTGCTCCTTGGTCTGGCTGATAATAAAACCATTGAGATCGAGCACTACCTCACGACCAGCTTTGATAAGCAAACCGTAAGTAGGCTCAGCAGCACGTGTTGAGAGGATGCCTGCGCTCAAAAGATCGTCAAGGTTGACGTCGCCACCAAGAACGATATGTGTCTCGTGACCCGCATCAGCATCGTTGATAGCTTCCTGAAGATCTGATGCGTTACTTACCTCCACAACATCTACGTTCTCTTCGCCATCGAACTTACCACCATTCTCAACCTCAACCTTGATGTTGTTGCCATCAGTAAGAACGTTACCCTTGATAGTAGTCAAGAAGTTACGCTTAACAGGAATGTCAGTGTTGAAGTTGTTGTACTTAATTCTGTTAACATCAGCAACACCATGCTGATCGTATACTGTTATATCAAACTGAACTGCCTCCTGCGCAACAGTAGCGAAGAAGTAGTCAACGAAGAGTGTGCTCGACTCACCATAAGCAGCAACATCTGCGATAGTGTGACTCTTACTAGTAACATTCTTGTCAAATGGCTGACCTGTGAATGCGTTGAAAGAGCTATAGTGCTTAGTGTGATAGTTTACAACAGCTGTTTTTGGAGTAAGATCAAGCTTTGCGAGCTCCGCCATATCTGTTGTCATAACGCGCAACTTGGCAAATGGACGTGTAAGGTTTACGGTGATGCCATGTGAGCCGTTGAAGTCATTAACAAGAAGAGTGCCAGTAAATGCGTCACGTGTCTCATCCATAGCAACCCATGTGTCATTCTTAAGTGTGATAGCCTTAAGATCTAAAGTGTTGTAGTGGAGACCATCCTCATTAGCGTAAACGCCATCAACCTTACTATCCTGCGCTACAACGTCAGCCCAAACAACAAACTGATAGTCGCGATCTGGAACAAGGCGAACGTCAAACGCTACAGACTGATTGTCGCTGTACTTAACCTGGCGGTTGCAAGTCTCGCCATAGTATACAGCAAAGATGTAACGAATAGTGTAATCGTCGCTTGATACGACATTCACGAATGCGCCCTCCGTGCTGTTAGCACGAGTCTCGGCCTCGGGAATAGTGACGGTGACAACAGTGTCAACCTCGCCACCGACGATAACGTCGAGACCCTCTGGCTCTGTCTGACATGATGCCAATCCAAGCATCATAGCCGCGAAAAACAAAAGTTTTTTCATAGTGTAATATTAATTTAGGTGTAAAAAATTGTTTTTAGTCAAATCGTAAAAAAATAGAGCCGATGAAGCACAACAACGTTATGCAACAACGACTCTCGGCCCAATCTCTTGCGGCAGTGGGCTAAATACTATATTATGTATGTTATGTGATTGTGATAAGTGTACGTAACTACTTAAGGATGAGGTTAAATTCCCCCCCCCTCGCGGCGCACTATGGCGCGAATGTTAGTGTATGTTACGTTTTTGCTCATATATTCTGTTGGAGAATGTCAATACTTACTACAAAAGTATGAAATAAAATCCAAACTGCAAAATAAATTCAAAGAAAAAAAGAGACCCTACCTCTTCTAACGGGAAATTAATTTTCGAAAAGGTCACAGTAAAAGGGCATAAAAGGTCACTCTCTTTGGTTATGGGGGGGGCTGGCTATGTTACTTTTTAGTCAGCCCCTTTTATTCCCTTTTATGACGCTTTATGCCCTTTTATCTCGCGTTGTCTCTCTGTCTCTCTGATAGGCTGCTCTATGCCTGCTGTGGATGCTGTGCCTTGGGTAGTGTGAAGGTAAACTCAAGACCGCTGGCCTTCTCTCGGTTCTTAACCGAGATATCGCCACCATGGAAGAGCACGGCATTCTTAACGATAGAGAGGCCGAGGCCTGTGCCACCGAGCTTGCGCGAACGACCCTTGTCAATACGATAGAAGCGTTCGAAGATGTGGTTTATGTGGTCCTCATCCACGCCGATGCCATTGTCGGCAAAGGTGAGGGTGTACATATCGTTGCTCTCGTTGACGAGCTTGATGAAGATATCACGACCGCCAGAGTATGCTATAGCGTTGTCTGTTAGGTTCTTAATCATCGACATGAGCAGTGTTGAGTTACCTGTCACGGGCAGTGATGCTGGCATGCTCACGTTAACTCTCATGCGCTTGTCGTCGGGCAGCATGGCCACCTCCGAGGCTATCTCGTCGATGATGGCACGCAGGTCGACACTCTCGCGTTCTATGCGGCTGCTGCCATCCTCCATGCGGGTGATAGTAGAGACGTCGTGGAGGAGTTGTGTCAGGCGCTGGCAGTGTGTGTAGCACTTGGCGATAAACACCTCGCGTTCCTCTGCTGTCATATCTTTCGATGTTATCATCGTCTCGAGGTATCCCTGGATGGCTGCCACGGGGGTCTTAATCTCGTGGTTTATGTTGTTGGTGAGCTGGCGCTTGATGCGTAGCTTCTCCTGCTGCTCGTGCAGTGCCTTGTCGTGCTCACGCTGCACCTCGTTTGAGGCGTCACGAAGACGACCATAGAGGTCTATGATGTGGTGTGATAGGTCGCCGAGCTCGTCGTTGGCAAAGGTGGGCATAGACTCTATGTCGGCACCATTCTCCATCGCTTGAGCAGCACGTTCGAGGCTTCGTAGGTTACGGTGTAGGCGCACAGCGAGGAGCAGTGCTATTATCATTGTGGCCGTGGCAACACCGATGATGGCGTAGAAGATGCCCTCGTCGAAGTGTACGACATTCTTGAAATGACTCACCAGCGAGTAACGATAGATGATGAATCCACCTAATAGGGTGACGATAAGGAGTGTCAGTAGCAGATACATGCCACCGCGGTAGCTTAATGTTTTAGCCTTCGAATCCATAGCCATATCCTGTTCTTGTTATTATTTGATTACCATAATGTCCCAGCTTCTTGCGCATGCGGGTAATGTTTACGTCTATCGTTCTGTCGAGCACCACAACATCATCACTCCACACATGCTTCATTATCTGCTCGCGCGAGAGTATCGTTCCGCGGTGCGTTAGTAGCAACACGAGGATGTCGAACTCCTTGCGTGTTAGTGCTACCTCCTCGCCGTCAACGAAGCATCTCTTATTCAGTGTGTTGACAACAAGACCTTCGTACTTTATTATATTGTCATCACTCTCCGCCTCGGTCTCCACCTTACGTTGTGTGCGGCGTAGCAGGCTGCGTACACGTGCCATGACTTCGGCAACGGAGAAGGGTTTCGATATGTAGTCGTCGGCACCTATGTCAAGACCCTTGATCTTGTCGGCCTCGCTGTCGAGTGCCGAGCAGAAGATTATGGGTAGTGTCGCAGTCTCGGGGCGCTTGCGTAGTATGCGTGCCAGGCCGAAGCCACTCAACTCACCCATCATGACGTCGAGGATGGCGAGGTCTATGCCTCCGAGGTCGAGGGCCAATGCCTCCTCGGCACTCTGCACCGTTATCACATCATAGCCCTCCTTCTCGAGGTTAAACTTGAGAATCTCGCACAGCGACTCCTCGTCGTCGACAACAAGTATCCTATATTTGTTCATCGTAGTAAAAAAATCTCTATTTTTTCTAAACGCACAAATATATAAAAAAAATGCATGTTTTTCAACTTTTTAATGATGAAAAATGGGTTTGTATGCTTAAATCTTTGTTACAGATGTTACATCGACTTCATGGTTTTGTAACAATTTTGTAACAATTAAATCTTATCTTTGTCGGAGAAACTATATTTTTATGGATTTATTTATCGTAATAACCCTGGCTCTTCTTGCCGTCATGGGTATCATCGTTGGTGTTTCGAACGATGCAGTAAACTTCCTAAACTCGGCCTTCGGCTCGAAGGTTGCTCGTAAGAATGTTATATTTGGTGTCGCTGGTGCGGGTGTGATGGTTGGTGTCATGACATCGAGTGGTATGATGGATGTGGCACGTAGTGGTGTCTTCTATCCCGAGATGTTCTCATACCAAGAGATAATGATTCTCTTCCTCGGTATGATGCTCTCCAACATCATCCTTCTGGATATCTACAACTCGTTGGGTCTGCCTACATCAACAACCGTATCTTTGGTCTTCGGTCTGCTCGGCTCGGCAATGGCTCTCGCGTTGTACAACATATGGGGTGGTAACACAGACCATAGCCTCGGTGAGTATATCAACTCTGGAAATGCCCTTGCCATAGTGTCGGGTATCCTATTGTCGGTGTTCCTCGCCTTTATCACGGGTCATTTGCTGATGTACATATCGCGTGTAGTATTCTCATTCCGCTACAATAAACTCTTCAACCGCTTTGGCGCTTTGTGGTGTGGTATAACCCTCGCTGGTATCATATACTTCACTGTGTTCAAGGGTCTTAAGAGTACGACGCTTATCCCTGATGTTCTCAAGGATTATGTAAATGACAACACGGGTCTTTCGCTGCTCATCCTCTGGGCGGGTAGCTCGGCGTTCCTATGGGTGTTGCAGCGCATGAAGGTAAACATCCTTCGTGTATCTATCCTCGCGGGTACCTTCTCATTGGCCCTCGCCTTTGCGGGTAATGACCTTGTGAACTTCATCGGTGTGCCATATGCTGGCTACGACTCATACGTCATTGCGCAGGCTGCCGAGGAGGCTCCTACATCTATGGCTGCTCTTGCCGAGCCTACGCAGGCGAACTTTTGGATTATGTGTGCTGCGGGTCTTGTGATGGTAATCACCATCTTCACATCGAAGAAGGCTATGCGTGTCATCGAGACAGAACGTAAGCTGTCGTCGCAGAGTGAGACTGTGCCAACAAACAACGATGCTACCGTCGCGGCGCGTGGCATTGTGCGTGGTGCACGTGCTCTTAATGATGCACTTGCAGTAATCACGCCAAAACGTGTTAAGGAGTTTATAAATAGTCGCTTCGAGCAGCTCCCTGCCGAGGAACGTGGCGATGTTAACTACGACCTTATTCGTGCTACGGTGAACCTTACAGCTGCTGCAATACTTATATCTATAGGTACGCAGCTCAAGTTGCCACTATCAACAACATATGTAGTATTCATGGTATCTATGGGTACATCGCTTGCCGACAGAGCATGGGGTAGAGAGAGTGCCGTATACCGCATCACGGGTGTTACAACCGTCGTCATGGGATGGTTTATCACAGCCCTCGGTGGTTTCATCATCGCCCTTGCTGTGACCATGGCACTCGTCTATGGCGGCTCAATAGCCATCATCGCCATCACTGTACTATGCTTGGGTCTCATCATCAAGAGTAACATCTCAACCAAGAAGGAGGAGAAGACCGAGGAGGTATCTGCTGTGGCAAAGATTGGTGATGCTCTCAAGTTGAACCCAGAGGAGGCACTCATCATGTATACCGAGCATGTATGTTCATCTATGGAGAAGGTGACGATGATATATGACCGTACCATCGTTGCGGTGTTCAAGGAGAACCGTAAGGTGCTTCGTGACATGGTGCGTGAGGCGGAGGAGTTCTACCACAGCACACGTGAGCAGAAGTATGAGTTGCTGCCTATGCTTCGCAACCTTGAGGATAGCGACGTTAGCACGGGACACTACTATGTTCAGGTTGTCGACTACATCTCCGAGACAAGTAAGGCGTTGTTGCATATCACACGCCCATGTTATAAGCATGTTGACAACAACCACACTGGTCTATCGAAGGAGCAGATATACGACCTGAAGCGCATTAACGACCGTGTGGAGGATATCTTCGGCGATATCAACGATATGCTGCGTACACGATCTTTCGAGAGCATGGATAGGGTACTCACCAAGCGTGACGAGATGTTCGACCTCATAGACGAGGTTATGCAGAACCAGCTACGTCGTCTCCGCGACACGGGTGGCTCATCATCTGCAAATATGCTCTTCTTCAATATCCTTACCGAGACCAAGACTATGATTCTTCACTCGCGTAACATCATGAAGTCTCTGGAGCACTTCGTTCACTAGACGTGTTATTGATATGAATATAGCCTATCCTCGTAGATAGGCTATATTTGTTTAGGGAAGTTTAGTAATCTATAGTAGTCCTTATTTTATCTATCCTTCTACCTCTACGTATAAACAATAATAGGCTGCCCCGTGGGACAGCCTATTATATATAAGGTATGAGAGCCTGACTATAGGTTGAGCTCTGCCGTGATGTCCTCAATCTTCTTATCGAGGGCTGCGAGTACCTCGTCGAACTTGTCGACACTCTCCAACGCCGCCTTAACGCCGAAGTAGAACTTGATCTTTGGCTCTGTGCCCGAAGGACGCACTGACACCTTTGTGCCATCCTCTGTGAGCCACTGTAGCACGTTGCTCTTTTCGTCGATGCCCTCTATAGGCTTGCGCTCGCCAGTAGCCACGTTGAGCTCCTCAAGAGTCTTGTAGTCCAAAATCTTTACCACAGGTGAGCCAAGGATAGACTTTGGAGGATTAGCGCGGTAGTCGACCATCATCTGCTGAATCTCGGCAGCGCCATCCTTACCCTTGCGTACCACGTTCACTAGACCCTCGCGGAAGAAGCCATACTTGACGTACAGCTGCTGCAACCACTCGTAGAGAGTGATGCCCATAGTGTCGCGCGCCCATGCTGCAGCCTCGGCAACGAGAGTGATGGCAGCAACACCATCCTTATCGCGTACGAAGTCGCCTGGGAGGTAGCCGAATGACTCCTCGCCACCGCCGATATACTTTGTCTTGCCCTCCTGCTCGCGGATGATCTTGGCGATATACTTGAAGCCTGTGAGGCAGTTGTAGCACTTAACGCCGAAGTGCTCGGCAACAGCGTCAGGCATCATCGAGGTAACGATTGTCTTAACGACAAACTCCTTACCTGTAATCTTACCCAACTCTGCCCAGCGTGTGAGCTGGTAGCACATCAGAAGCACGAGTGTCTGGTTACCGTTGAGCAACACGTAGTCGCCCTTCGCTGTGCGTAGTGCCACGCCAAGACGGTCAGCATCGGGGTCTGTGGCCATAGCGAAGTCGGCACCCTCCTTCTCGGCGCGTTCGATGGCCATAGCCATAGTCTTGCGCTCCTCGGGGTTTGGTGATGCCACGGTTGGGAAGTTACCGTCGAGCACCATCTGCTCATCTACGCAGATGATGTTGTTGAAGCCGTAGTTGCGAAGTGACATAGGCACAAGCTTTACGCCAGCACCGTGAAGAGGTGTGTATACAATCTTCATGTCGTTATACTTGGCAACAGACTCTGGTGAGAGTGATAGCTCCTTAATAGCTGCAAGATACTTCTTGTCGAACTCCTCACCGAGGATGTGAATATTCTCGGGGTTGAGGCCTGTGAGCACCTGCTCCATTGTCACCTTCTGCACCTCGTCGATGATGTTTACATCGTGTGGTGATGTTACCTGTGAGCCGTCGTTCCAGTATGCCTTGTATCCGTTATACTCCTTTGGGTTGTGCGATGCTGTAACCATAACGCCCGACTGGCATCCTAGCTCGCGGATGGCGAACGATAGCTCTGGTGTTGGGCGTAGAGCATCAAAGAGGTATACGGTAAAGCCGTTAGACGCGAAGATGTCTGCTACACGTTCTGCGAACATGCGCGAGTTGTTACGGCTGTCGTGCGATATGGCCACCTTAATCTGCTCACCAGCAAAGTTTTGCTTTAGGTAGTTAGCCAAGCCCTGTGTTGCGGCGCCTACAGTGTAGATATTCATACGGTTAGTACCTACGCCCATGATGCCGCGAAGACCTCCGGTACCGAATTCGAGGTCCTTGTAGAAACTCTCAACCAACTCATTAGGGTTGTTCTGCATAAGGAGTCTTACCTCCTGCTTTGTAGCCTCGTCGTAGTTGCCATCGAGCCATGCCTGTGCTTTAGCAACCACCTGCTTGTCCAAATCGTTTACCATAGTCATCAGTTATTTTTATAGTTTGTAACGTCGTAACAGAAAAATTCTATTATGCAAATATAGCAAAAAATACTAATATATAAAAGTATCAAGCGGTTAAAATTTACAGCAAAAATTCGACCGTTAAAGCCATATTAAAAAAAACGAATTATGCAACTCTTTTTTGGGAATATTTTAATAAAATTATCCACATCTTTGCAGTGTCGAAACGCCCTTATTAACGCAAGGAAATCGAGGGAGTATTAGCAAAAATAGAACGCGATTATCTAACTTATTGAGACAGAGTATTAAACCTGTTTCGTGGGGATTGTCGCCTTAAACAAAACGTTATTAACAACCAAAAAAACTACGCAATGGCGCTAATGGAGAGATATACCGAGGTGTGGCAAGACTGCCTCGATAGACTTCGCCTGACAATCACCGAAGAGGAGTTTGTCAAGTGGTTCCAGCCCATCCGCCCTATAGGCTTCGATGGCGCGAACCTCCAGCTACGTGTGCCCAACGAGAGTTTCATGGTTAGCATAGAACGTCGCTACTTGCAGCACCTAAAGCCTATAGTGTCAGAACTATATGGTGCTGAAACACAGATACATTATGCTGTGCCACGACGTTCACAACCCGCCGTTGATACAAGCAGCTCGGCAGTGCCTCACTTTACAGCGCCTACCGACACTGCAAATATAAAAAATCCTTTTGTAATTCCAGGCCTCCGTCGTATAATGTACGACCCACAGCTCAACCCAAACTACACCTTCGACAACCATATCGAGGGTGAGTGCAACCGCCTTGCGCGTTCTGCGGGTATGGCCGTGGCAGTGACACCTGGCAACAACGCCTTCAACCCACTATACATCTATGGCGACTCGGGTCTCGGTAAGACTCATATCGTGCAGGCCATAGGTCAGGAGGTGCGTCAGCGCCACCCCGAGCTTCAGGTGCTCTACGTCTCGATGAACAAGTTCCAGGCGCAGTTCCAGACGGCATATAAGAATGGCGAAATTACCGACTTCATACACTTCTATCAGATGGTCGACGTGCTCATCATCGACGACATCCAGGAGCTCACAGGTAAGACCGGTACACAGAATGCCTTCTTCAACATCTTCAACCACCTGCAGCTTGCTGGTAAGCAGCTAATCCTCACATCCGATAAGCCCCCCGTGGAGCTTAAGGATATCGAGCAGCGTCTGCTAACACGTTTCAAGTGGGGTCTGTCGGCATACTTGAGTGTTCCCGACTACGAAACAAAGGTCAAGATCATCCGTGCCAAGGCACAGCGCCATGGTGCTAATATCCCCGAGGAGGTTGTCGCATACCTTGCCGAAAACATCTCGGCGAATGTGCGCGAGATTGAGGGTGCCCTATCATCCCTCATCGCCAATGCCTCATTCCTCGGTCGCAAGATAACAATCTCGCTGGCGAAGGATATCCTCAAGGTATATGTCAAGCTCACGCAGCGCGAGATTACTATAGACCATATTGTCAAGACTGTATGCGACTACTATAACATCGAGCTTGATACCTTTAACTCGGCAAAGCGAACACGCGATGTTGCACAGGCGCGCCAGGTTGCTATGTATCTTGCAAAGCAGCATACCAAGGCACCACTGACAGTCATAGGTTCATCTATAGGTGGTCGTAACCATGCCACCGTACTCCATAGCTGTAAGGCTGTTGCCGACATGATTGACACAGACAAGCAGTTTAAGGGGCAGATAGATGAGATTGAGAAGATTGTGCTCGGCAAAAACTAATTTCTTGTGATAGTAGCGCATCTGCGACGCTTCAATCAAACGCCACCAATGGGACGTACGTCAAGTACTACCCATCGGTGGCAATTTCTTTATCGAGGCAGAAAGGGCAAAAGGGTCAGAAAGGTTAGAGACAGAGACAACACCTTACCTTTTATGACCTTTTATGACGTTTTATGACCCTTGGTACCCGAGAACGAAAAAAGGTCGGAAAGGTCAATTTAAACAGGGCTATGATACAACCTCCCAACATAAGAAGGGATGACTAATTTACTTTTTAGTCATCCCTTCTGTGTTATGATATGCTGTGACGATTACATCGCAGCCTTTGCGCCGTTGAGGAACTCAACGAAGGCGTCGATGTCAGTGTTGTAGCCACGAGGACCTGCGAGCACTGTCTCACCATCAGGAGTGAGGAGGATATATGCAGGCTGTGCGTTTACTGCCCAACGGTCCTGTGCGAACTTTGAGTTCAATGAACCGAGACGGCCACCCTCAACCTTGGTGTTATCGTCGACATAGAGTGCGCAGACAACGAAGTCGTCACGCAAGATAGGCAATACGCGGTCGTTGCTCCAAACCTTTGTCTCCATCTCACGGCAGTTGTTACATGCGTGGCCTGTAACGTCGATGAAGATAGGCTTGTTCTGCTTCTTTGCAGCCTCGACAGCCTCATCGAAGTCGAAGTAACCCTCGAGCTGGTGTGGCAAGTGGAGGAAGTCAGCGTACTTGCGGTTAGCGTTTACGTTCTCAACACGACCATTGATCTGGTAGTCCTGTGAGCTCATAGGTGGAATGTAACCAGAGATGCCGTTGAGTGGTGCACCGAACATACCAGGGATGAGGTATACTACGAATGAGAATACTGCGATGGCAAGGGTAAGACGGAATACAGATACGTGCTTAACCTCGTCGTCGTGTGCGAAGCGGAGCTTACCAAGAAGGTAGAGACCCAAGAGTGAGAATGTAACGATCCAGATGGCGAGGTATACCTCACGGTCGAGCAAGCCCCAGTGCATTGTCTGGTCTGCTGTCATGAGGAACTTCAAACCGAGGGCCACCTCGATGAAACCGAGGACAACCTTCACAGAGTTCAACCAACCACCACTCTTTGGCATGTTCTTAAGCAATGATGGGAACCAAGCCAATACAGTAAATGGAAGAGCAAATGCAATTGCAAAGGCTGCCATAGTGATAATTGGCATCCACACACCGCCGCTTGTAGAGCTGATGATAACTGAACCTACGATAGGACCTGTACAAGAGAATGACACGAGTACGAGTGTGAGTGCCATGAAGAAGATACCGATCAAACCACCCTTATCAGCACCTGCGTCACTCTTGTTAACGAGCTTCGAAGGCATAGTGATCTCGAATGCACCGAAGAATGATGCTGCGAAGACCATGAAGATGATGAAGAAGATAAGGTTAGGAATCCAGTGTGTGCCGATGGCGTTGAAAATGTCACCAGCCACGTTTGTGCCGAAGGCGTTAGAGAGAAGCACGAGGATGGCGATAGGCAACACGTAGAGGGCAACGATGAAGAAGCCGTACATCATGGCGCGGAAACGACCCTGTGCTGGCGACTGTGAACCCTTAACGAAGAATGACACTGTCATAGGCACCATAGGGAATACGCAAGGTGTCAGCAACGCTGCAAAACCCCAAAGGATGGCAGTGATGATTGAGCTCCAATCAAGTGGAACAGCTGCACCTGTAGTGTTCTCGGTTGTAGCCTCACTGACTACAGCCTCACCTGGCATAACGATTGAGAATGTTGCAGGGTTTGAAGTGCACTGGTTAGTGTCGTTTGTGCAGATTGTTGCGCTGATGTAACCAGTAATCTCCTTGCCAGCAGATGCCTTGATGGTGTGAACATAGATAGCCTTGTTGTAGTAGATAAGTGAAGGCTCACCAGTGAGCTCGTCGATGCCATGCTCCTCGGGAGTAAGTGTCTCAACGATGTCGCCAACAACCTCGGCGTTGTCGAACTCGAAGTAAGGCGCCGAGAAGTCTGTCATAGGATAGCCGTGGAAGCCTTCAGCGATAGTAGCCTCGAGGGTTACGGCGAAATTGCCGTCCTCCAGCTCCTCGGCGCTGATAGCCCACTCAACAGGCGCACCCTCATTCTCATTCACTACAGAGCCTGTAGTCTTCGCAGCATCCTGTGCTGATGCTGCTAAAGGAAGCATTAGTGCAATTGAAAGCACTACAAACTTGAAAAGATTTTTCATAAATTGTTAGTTTAGATAAAATTATTATGTTGTTTCTTCTTTGTTTTTATAACATCTCGGTACTGCCAAATGGGTCTTCGTGTGCAATTACATCCTCTGTTCTGCCATCCCATATCTTGTAGCGTGATGGTGACACGCCCACGCGCTGCTTGAAATACTTACCAAAGAACGACTGCGATGCGAAGTTAAGCTTTATAGCTATCTCGCGGATGCTCAATCCCGAGTACTTGAGAAGGCGCTTTGCCTCGTATACCACAGCCTCGTCGATGAGCTTCGAGGCGTTGCGGCCACTCTTCTTCTTGAGAATCAGCGACAGGTACTTGGGTGTAATGCCCATCTTCTGTGCGTAGAACTCCACGCTACGTTCTGTGCTGCAGTGCTCGCGCAGAAGGTCGAGGAAGAGGTTGAAGAGCTCGTCTGTACGGTTGCTCACCGCCACATTGCCCGGTAGGGTATGCTTCTGAAGTATGCCCATCACGTAGTGGAACATCGCAGCGAAGAGTGAACTAATGATCTTCTCGCGGTTTGCTGTTGGGGCATAGTCGCATAGCACCGAACGCATGAGCTTCGATATGTCGTGTATGTATGCCGCCTCTTCGGGTGCCACCTGTACGCATGGCTCGTCGAGGAATCCATGATATATAGATATCAGGTCTTGTGTATCTACGTGTATGCTGTTGAGATACTGACGCGAGTATGTCACCATGTATCCCGAAGAACGTATCGAGGCCTTCACCTGCTCAATTACTGTGTTCTCGTTGAATATGAACAGCGTGTTTGGGCGTAGCTCGTGTAGCTTGCCGTTGATCTTTATCTTTGCTGTGCCGCTTACGGTGACACCTATCGACACACCCTGTATCAGTGCCGTTAGGTCGTCAAGCTCGCGGAACATCACAAGCGGTGTTATGACCATGTCCTCCGAGTAGTATGATGTCTCGAATCGTGACTTGAGCTTATCAATAGATGCTCTCTTTATACCATCCTGCTTCATATCTCTCTTTCCACTCCTTTCTTGTTATACTCTTTATACTCTCAATTTCTATCTCTCTTAATCTCTTAATCTCTTAATCTCTCGGTTCTATACTTCTGGCTACCTATCCAGTTGTAACAGTGCCCACTCCCTCTTTAGCATCGCACCTTTAGGGCGTTGTGCAGACAGCGTATCGACAGGGGGAATGTGGGCCCTGGTTGTCCGTCTACGTCTGTAGGCTCGTGTAGCTCGGTGTGGAGTGTTATCTCCGCACTTCGCAGGTAGTGCACCGCCTCTGGCTTGTGGCCCATGAGGTAGCGCATCATGTTCCATATCGTCGTGGCAGGGTTGTTGTAGTCGAGTATGACGATGTCGAGCATGCCATCATCGACCTTGGCCTCGGGAGCCAACTTAAACTGCCCAGCACTCCTGCCGTTGAAGGCAAGAAACATCGCGGCATCCATGCTGTGCTCCTCGCCATTTATGCGTGCGAAAAGCGGTATGCGGTGCATCGTGAAGATGTCTCGCGCGCCAACACGTATGTAGGCTAACTTTCCCACAAGGTGCTTCTCTATGTCGGGTGTGTGCTGCGATGTTGTTGTCAGCACTCCAAAGCTCAACACGTTGACGAAGTAGCTGCCATTCACCTCGCCACAGTCCACCCTGCGTTCTGTGCCTGTGGCTATCTGGCGTGCTGCGGCCATCATTCGGCGCTTCATGCCTATTGCTGCCGCAAAGTCATTCGCCGTGCCTGTGGGTATTACTCCTAATGTCGGTGCTATGCCCTTTGCGAACATGCTGTTAACCACATAGTTTATCGTGCCGTCGCCACCACATACAACAGCCAACTCCGTATCCTCGGCGCCCTCAAATGGGTTCTCTGAGAAGGATATCTTGCGTGGCTGTAGTGCTATGCCGTGCTCCTCGAATATCGCCACGATGCGAGCTATGCGACGTGCTATACGTCCTTTGCCCGCCTTGATGTTGTATAGTAGTAACGCCTTCATTCCTCTATTCAAATATCTCGGAGCATGCCACCTTGTAGCCATCCTCACCAGCGAAGATGAAGTAGTAGTGCCAGCCATACTCCCTCTCACACTCCTGGGCGAGTGCTACGGCATTACCCTCGGAGCCTATCGACATGAACATCGTTGCTGCGGCATCTGCCTCGGCACATGTAGGTGCTATGATGGTCGCCGACAGGAGGTCACTCACGGCGCTGTAGCCTGTGCGTGGGTCGAGGGTGTGTGCCACCTTGCGACCATCCTCCGTGAGGTAGAAGCGGCGGTAGTTGCCCGATGTCGCTACGGCAGCATCCTTAACCGATATTATCTTCTCGAAGGAGTCCATCGACATGTTGCCATCAAATGGTGTCTCGATGCCTATCGACCACACGTCGCCACGGCTGTTGAGGCCACGACAGCGTATCTCACCACCAATGTTCACCATGTAGTCCTCGATACCTAGCTTCTCGAGGCGTGTTGCCACCATGTCCACTACATAGCCCTTGGCTATCGAGTTGAGGTCTATCTGCACTCGTGGGTCCTGCTTCACAAGACGCATGCCGTCGATGGCAATCTTGTCGTAGCCCACAAAGGTGAGTATCGAGTCGATGTTGGGGTTACTCTCGGCATCCTCACGTCCGAAGCCCCACGCATCTGTTAGTGGCTTTATCGTTATGTCGTACGCGCCATCACTCAATCGTGTGAAGCGTTCCGCAAGCTCAATGTTGAACACGAGGTGGCTGTCGAGGCTGTCAGTGTCGTTGCTGTTCAGGCGCGCAATGCGTGAGTCGGCGCTGAATATCGACATCGAGGCCTTTGCTTCGCTGTCCACTTGGGCTATCATCTGGCTGATATCACTCTCGGGGGTAGAGGTGTTGCATTTCACTTGCACGAATGTTCCGAGTGCTGTGCCCTCAATGGTCATGTAGCGTTTTGGTGACGCACATCCCACAGTTAGGACTGCCGCCATGAGGAGTGTTGAGATGAATAGATTTCTAGTAAGCACCTTCGACATTGTAACAAATGTTAATCTAAAGAGCAAAGGTAGTAAAAAATCACAATTTTCTACCATCTTTACCATAAAAAATGAGTATTCGGAGAAAATAAGTGGAATGACATACAGTTGTACTTTATGAATATCGCTGTAGAGTGGGGTGGTATGGCTAGTTATTGAGGTTAAAAAAGTTGAAATTAAGAATAAAATACTAAACTAAAACATTATCTTTTTCATTGTTAATATAGTCTTTGTGCGGCGTTTTTGCTGTGGCGGTTATGGTGGCTGCGGTATGCTTGTTGTTCTAAATATCATCTTTTTTATCTTTTTCTATGAAAAAGGGTTTGTCGTGTCAAAAAAAAAGCGTATCTTTGCCGCACGCTCCGGCAGGATTATCAGGTAAGGATAATCTGTCGTGGAGTGGAACCAGGGGCGTACTCCTCGGGAGATGAGAAGGGGGCGCACCATAAAACATTAAACTTTATGTATTTGACACCTGAAAAGAAGCAGGAGTTGTTTGGCCAGTACGGCAAGTCTACAACCGACACAGGCTCACCCGAGAGCCAGATCGCGTTATTCACCTACCGTATCAACCACCTTACCGAGCACATGAAGAGCAATCGTCACGACTACGGCACACAGCGTTCGTTGTTGCGCCTCGTAGGTAAGCGTCGCAAGTTGCTCATGTACTTGAAGGAGGTTGATATCGAGCGCTATCGTGCGATCGTTAAGACACTCAATCTCCGTAAGTAAGAGTGTGCAAAAAATGAAGGCAACACTTCGGCGTTGCCTTCATTTGCAGTGAAATCAACATTTTGGATTGATATATTTGACGACAATTTTTTAGAGGTTTTTAGAATTTTTATGGAAGTTAACAAGTTGTACAATGCTGTACAGAAGACAATCACTCTTGCCGATGGTCGCGAGATTATGATCGAGACCGGTAAGCTCGCAAAGCAGGCTGACGGTTCGGTGGTTGTACGTATGGGCAACACAATGCTTTTGGCTACTGTTGTTGCTGCAAAGGATGCCAAGGAGGGTACTGACTTCATGCCATTGCAGGTGGAGTATAAGGAGAAGTATGCCTCATGTGGCCGTTTCCCTGGTGGTTTCATGAAGCGTGAGGGTAAGGCTGGTGACGCAGAGATTCTCGTTGCACGTCTTATCGACCGTGCTTTGCGTCCACTTTTCCCCGCAGACTATCATGCCGAGGTCTTCGTAACCGTAAATCTTATCTCGGCAGAGAAGGATATCCAGCCTGATGCGTTGGCTGGTCTTGCTGCCTCTGCAGCACTTGCCGTATCTGACATCCCATTCGGTGGTCCTATTTCGGAGGTGCGCGTAGCGCGTATCGGTGGCGAGTATGTCATCAACCCAGGCTTCGAGGCTATGAAGGATGCAGACCTCGATATCATGGTTGGTGGTACTATCGACAACATCCTCATGGTTGAGGGTGAGATGAATGAGGTGTCGGAGGAGGTTATGCTCGGTGCCATCATGTTTGCTCACGAGGAGATCAAGAAGCACTGTGCTGTGCAGATTGAGCTTATGAAGGAGCTCGGTAAGGATGTTAAGCGTACTTACTGCCACGAGACTAACGATGAGGAGCTTCGTCAGACAATCATCGCAGAGCTCTACGACAAGGCATATGCTATCGCTACAAGCGGTACTATGAAGCACGAACGTCAGGATGCCTTCGACGCTTTGGAGGCAGAGTTCGCAGCTCGCTATACAGAGGAGGAGCTCGAGGAGAAGGCTCCACTCATCCACAAGTACTTCCACGACGATGTTCAGAAGAAGGCTATGCGTAACATGATCCTCGATGAGGGTAAGCGTCTTGATGGTCGCCGCACAGATGAGATTCGTCCTATATGGTGCGAGATCGACTACTTGCCATGTGCACACGGTTCGGCTATCTTCACACGTGGTGAGACACAGTCACTCACAACTGTAACTCTCGGTACAAAGCTCGACGAGAAGCAGAAGGATGAGGTGTTGGTACAGGGCAGCGAGCAGTTCGTATTGCACTACAACTTCCCTCCATTCTCTACTGGCGAGGCACGTCCAGCACGTGGTTTGAGCCGTCGCGAGATTGGTCACGGTCACCTCGCATGGCGTGCGTTGAAGCCTATGGTGCCACTTGGCGAGGAGAACCCATACGCAGTACGTGTAGTATCAGATATCTTGGAGTCTAACGGCTCATCGTCTATGGCTACAGTATGTGCTGGTACACTTGCACTTATGGACGCGGGTGTTAAGCTCCGCAAGCCAGTGTCAGGTATCGCCATGGGTCTTATCTCTGACTCGGAGACAGGTCGTTGGGCAGTATTGTCGGACATCTTGGGCGATGAGGACCACTTGGGCGATATGGACTTCAAGGTAACAGGTACCCGTGACGGTATCACCGCTACTCAGATGGATATCAAGGTTGACGGACTTTCGTATGAGGTCTTGGCTCAGGCATTAGAGCAGGCTCGC
>JAZLCL010000035.1:0-4391 GCA_045614205.1 Alistipes sp.
CTTCACCCTCACCCACCTGCTACTAATCACCATGCGCGGCTGGCGCACCCCCAAGGGTATACGCTGGCGCTTTACACTGTTGCATGTAGGTCTTATTGTAGCCCTCGGAGCAGGCTTTTGGGGAGCACCCGACAGAGAGCAACTACGTACACGACTCGTCGAGCAAAAGCCTATCACACACGCCTATCACCTCGATGGCACGATGACAAATCTCGACTATGCGCTGCAACTCAACCAGTGCGAGGCGGAGTATAACAATATGGGGATGCCCACGCACTTCGAGGCAACCGTAGTCATTGACAACAAAGAGGTCGCACTGCGCGTCAACCACCCATATAACAGAACGTTAGGCGAGAAGATATACCTTGTGAGCATAGGTCAGTCGCCCGACAATGGCGCACCCTACTGCATCGTGGAGATTGTGCGCGAGCCATGGCAGTGGCTATCGCTTGCGGGCATCGTCATGCTGCTTGCGGGCGCTGTGATGCTCTTCATCCGTGGCCCACGCCACGCGGCAAACAAACAGATAGAGTAGGATGGAGTTAGGATGGAACATATTCCCTTGGGTAGCAGCCGCAGTCTTCGCACTATCGCTCACCTCGGCAGTCACTGCGCTTCGCAACCACGAGCGCAGCAACATCGCCATTGCGTGTAGTGCAACTGCGATTGCGCTGTTCATGCTCTTCATAGCCTCGCTATGGATGACCCTCGAGCGCCCACCGCTTCGCACCATGGGTGAGACACGCCTATGGTACTCACTATTCCTGCTCATGGCGGGTCTCTTCACCTATGTGCGTTGGCAGTTTCGCTGGATACTCTCCTTCTCGACACTCCTGGCTACGGTGTTCATGGTCATCAACATCCTCAAGCCCGAGATTCACGACCAAACGCTTATGCCCGCGCTGCAGAGCGTGTGGTTTGTGCCACACGTCTCGGTATATATGTTCTCATACGCACTGCTGGGATGCGCCACGATACTTGCCATAGGCGCTCTAATCAGCAGGAGCGACAAGCTAGACAACGCCATCGAGCGACTGCTCTACGGAGGTGTCGCCTTCGTGACCATCGGCATGCTCTCGGGAGCAATATGGGCAAAGGATGCGTGGGGGGCATATTGGAGTTGGGATGCCAAGGAGGCGTGGGCGGCAGTAACATGGGGTCTCTACCTTGTCGCCATACACCTAGCACTGCGCCCATCGACATATACCTCAACATGGCAGAAGCGCACCTACTACATAGTCATTATAACAGCATTCCTCGCACTACAGATGTGCTGGTGGGGCGTCAACTACCTCCCCACAGCCACAGAGAGCGTACACACATACAACCAGTAACCCTCTGACTACAAGAATAACCAAACAAATAGGCCTATGAAAAACTTAAAGAAAAAACAGCTACTTCTCATTGCGGCACTCGCCATCGTTGTGGTGTTGTTTGTCGTATATCGAGTATCTATCCGCCCACCTGCTGAGGACCTTGCTCCCGAGGCACGCGTTGCGACAATCTTGGAGCAGGGCGGCTGTATCGACTGCCACACCGCCAACCCCGAGCTCCCCTTCTATGCCGATATGCCCGTTGCTGGCAAACTCGTCCAGGAGGACATCAAGGAGGGTTACCGCGCCTTCGACATCACACCCCTCATGGAGGCTCTCGCAGCTGGCGAGATGCCCAACCCCGTAGATGTTGCCAAGGTTGAAAAGGTGGCTAACGACAAGAGTATGCCCGAAGCAAAGTACTACCTCATGCACTGGGGCAGCCAGATGACCGATGCTAAGAGCGACATCATCACCGACTGGGCAACAACCTACCGCACTGCATTCTACAACGATGGTCTTGCGGGCAAGCGTGCAGGTGAGCCCGTGCGCCCCATCGTACCACCCACAGACATCGACCAGGAGAAGGCACAGCTAGGATTCGCCCTCTTCCACGACACACGCCTCTCTGTGGACAACACCATCTCATGTGCATCGTGCCACGGTCTCAACACTGGCGGGGTTGACAACCATCAGTACTCACATGGCGTGGAGGATCGCCTTGGTGGTGTGAATGCCCCCACAGTATATAATGCTGTCTACAACTTCGTGCAGTTCTGGGATGGTCGCGCCAAGACCCTTGCTGATCAGGCTGCAGGCCCCCCACTCAACCCCGTGGAGATGGCATCTACATCCTTCGACGAAATCATCGGCAAGCTAAAGGCTGATGAGGCATATGTGGCTCAGTTTGCGAAGCTCTACCCCGAGGGTATCACCGAGGCGACAATCACAAACGCCATCGAGGAGTTCGAGCGCACGCTCACAACGCCTAACTCACGCTTCGACAAGTGGTTGCTTGGCGACAACAACGCCATCACCAAGAAGGAGCTCGAGGGCTACGAACTCTTCAAGGAGTACAACTGTGCAACCTGTCACGTAGGCCCCAACCTCGGAGGCTTGTCATACGAGCTTATGGGCCTCCGCCGCCACTACTTCGATGCACGCGGCATGGAACTCACCGAGGAGGATAATGGTCGCTACAAGGAGACTAAGGAGGAGCGTGACCGCCACCGTTTCAAGGTGCCTGGCTTGCGTAACGTGGAGCTCACATGGCCCTACTACCATGATGGCACACGCGCAACTATGGATGAGGCAGTACGCGACATGGCTCTCTACCAGTGCGATGTTGAACTTACCAATGATGAGACCAAGTCTATCGTAGCCTTCCTGCGCACACTCACTGGCGAGCATGACGGTAAGTTGCTCACCAACCACAACGAGTATGGTGTTGTCCTTGATCACGACGAGGAGCACGAGCATTAATAGCGAACTCACAATCAACAAGAGAGGGTTACCCTGTAGGGTGACCCTTTTTTGCTATTTTATTAGGCGAAAACAGGAAATTTAACTACCTTTGTGTGTAACTATCTCAAGTCATGATATGCGCTCTACGCTGCAATACATAGGCATAACGTTGCTCGCTACGCTCCTTGCGTGGCACGAGACTTACGCCCAAGAGGTAGAGGTTAGCGAGGGGCTCGACTACCGCGACTTCAAGTTCTACACCGAGGAGGAAGAGGATGATATATCGCTATGGGGCGGCTTCAGCACTGAGGATGAGCATGAGAGTCCCCACTACTACACCCCCAATAGCCGCTACGCGCTCAGCTACGCATCAAACACCTATCGCGGTTTCCGCTACTCCGAAGCCCGCAATACGCTGGCGTTCATGGGGATTGACTACGCCACCACACGCATGCTTAAATCGCTTGGATTCAAGTCTTCGACAACCTATGGCATGGGCACAGCAACGCTTTCGTGCGCACTAGGCGAGACAACAACCATACTCTCGGGCGAGGAGTCACGCCTCTACGACCACCAATCACTGCGCGTGGACCTCGCGGGACGCAACTACCTTATCGGTGCTAACTACAGCGGCGCATACTCCATCAATAGCCATGGCATAGCACTCAAAGAGGGATGGCAACTACTGAGTAGTGCACGACTACGCACGGGCCGCGACCTCTATGTCGATGGGGTCTATACCAACGCCCTCGACCTCTCATTTGGAGCATCATACACAGGGCGTAATGACAACCTCGATATAGCCATAATCCTTCCCATGTCCGAGCGAGGACTACGCCAAGCATCTACAGAGGAGGCATTTACACTCACACAAAATCGACTCTACAACCCCGCGTGGGGTATGCAGGATGGACGCGTGCGCAACTCACGCGTGGCAACAACACTACGCCCCGAGGCGGTGGCCATGTGGCGACGCAGAGTGACCGCAACAACAGACATGATCCTAACCGCAAACATCTACTACGACCTACGCGGCACATCCTCTCTAACATGGTTCAACGCCCCGACACCCGCGCCCGACAACTACAAATATATGCCCTCCTACTTCACCTCCGACAGCGACCGTATCGCGGTGGAGGAGACATGGCGCAGCAATGATCTACGCTACACACAGATAGATTGGGAGCGTCTCTACCTAACCAATGCCATACAGCAGGATGGCCACGCCCGCTATGCTGTGGCATCACGCCGCGCACACATAGCACACGCAACCATCAACCTAGGCTTTGACACCCGCCTCAATGGTGCTACGGTGCAGTATGGCGTGGAGCTATGCAACGACACCGAGCGCAAGTTCAGGGTTATGGATGACCTTCTTGGCGCAACACACATCATCGACAAGGACTACTACCTCGAGGATGATGCCACCTACTCACACCTCACCGAAAACAACCTCTGCAACCCCAACCACAGGGTCACTGAGGGTGAGCGCTATGGCTACGATTACTCGCTCACACGCCGCAGTGCAAAGATCTATGCCACAGCACAATGGCAGACACGCGACATAGACTTCTCGATAGCAGCAAGCATGGCTCTAGAACAAACACTACGCCG
>JAZLCL010000036.1:0-12081 GCA_045614205.1 Alistipes sp.
GTACGCCAAAGTACAGCCCATCGCCTCGAAATTCGCCGAGCAAAGTATCTGCACTATTCTCTCAACAAATTGGCTTGCCTCGGGAATCCTCATTTACGCCAAGTAAACTGCGGTTTTTCGGGCTTCGCAAGCCTAAAACTACATCTTTTTATTCACTCTCTTGAGTTATTGGGGCTGGCAATGTCAGCCCCTTAAATGTTTATAGGAGTGCGTGCTACTTCTCCAACGCCTTGAAGTAGCGGTATGTAGATACGCGAAGCTCCTCGGCAGCACGGTCGTCGCAGACGATAATGCCGTGGGGGTGTGTCTGGAGTGCCGATAGTGTCCACTGGTGGTTGTAGCCACCCTCAATAGCGTGACGCAAGGCACGTGCCTTCTTTGCACCTGTTGCGAGGATGAGCACCTCGTGGGCATCGAGGATTGTCGCAACACCCACCGTTAGAGCCTGTGTTGGTACCTTCGAGATGTCGCCACCGAAGAATCGTGAGTTCACGGCAATGGTGTCGGGGGTGAGGGTCTTGATGCGTGTGCGTGACTGAAGCGATGAGAATGGTTCGTTGAAGGCTATATGTCCATCCTCGCCTACGCCACCCATGAAGAGGTCTATGCCTCCTGCTGCAACTATTGCTGCCTCATACGCCTCGCACTCGGCCATAAGGTCTGTGGCGTTGCCGTTTAGGATGTGCACATTCGCTGGCTCTATGTCTATGTGCGAGAAGAAGTTATTCCACATGAACGAGTGGTAGCTCTCGGGATGACTCTCCTCGAGGCCTATGTACTCATCCATGTTGAATGTCACTACATTCTTGAACGACACCTCGCCAGCGTTGTGTAGGCGTATAAGCTCGCGGTATGTTTCGAGGGGTGTCGAGCCTGTTGGCAGACCCAATACGAAGGGCTTGTCGGTCTTTGCTGCCTTGGCATTTATGGCATCTACGATATGTCGTGCTGCCCATGCCGCCACCTCAGGTGTGGTGTCCTTGATTATTACTCTCATATCTATCTGTTTATTAGTTATTTATTGCTATATTACCCTTTCTGCCCTTTTATGACCTTTCATGCCTCCGCAGACCCTACCGAGGGTTAGAACATCTTCACGAATACCTCTATTGCCTGGTACTCTGCCATGCCGAGCTTGTCGTATAGCTTTGCGGTGTTCTGTGTACGTTCCTCGGCGCGCTGCCAGAACTCGCGGGTGTCGCTACCAGGGAATGGCACAATATCCTTCTGCGAGAGGTGGCGGTATATGGCGTGACGCTTCTTGAGCATCTCGTCGGGCGATAGGGGCACTGCCATGTCCACAAGGCCGAGGTTCCACTCCATCCATGCGCCACGATATAGCCATAGGTGGCACTCCTCTCTCCAGTCGTCGTCGCGTGTCACCTCGAGAGCCTCGAGTATCGCCTCCATGCATGTTCTGTGTGTGCCATGTGGGTCGGCAAGGTCGCCTGCGGCATATATCTGGTGTGGGCGTATCTCGCGCAACAACTTGACGATGATCTCTATATCCTTCTCCGAGAGAGCACCCTTCTTTATGCCTCCTGTCTCGTAGAATGGGAGGTTTAGGAAGTGTGCGTTAGAGTCGGGGTTGAGGCCGAATGATCGCACTGCGGCACGTGCCTCGGCACGACGTATGCCACCCTTGATGTCGAGGAGCTTACGTGGCTCGGGCTTACCGCGCTTCTTGGATGCTATGAGTGCGCACACCTCGTCGTAGGTGTTACCCAGTCCGAGCTCGCGCGCTGTGTCTACATTCTGTAGTACCACGTCGTCATGCACCGCCACATTTCCCGATGTCTGGTATGCCACGTGCACATCGTGACCCTGCTCCACCAGACGTATGAACGTGCCACCCATAGATATCACGTCGTCATCGGGGTGTGGCGAGAAGATGAGTGCTCGCTTGGGGTATGGCAGTGATGGTGCGGGACGTGTCGAGTCGTCGGCATTGGGCTTACCACCGGGCCAGCCGGTGATGGTGTGCTGCAGGTCGTTGAAGACACGTATGTTTATCTTGTCGTATGTTCCGCACTTCTCCAGTAGCTCGCCGAGAGAGTTCTCTATGTAGTCTTTGTATGTGAGCTTTAGGATAGGCTTGTTCACTATGCCACATAGCCATACCACAGCCTTTCGCACAAACTTTGGTGTCCAGTTACATGGTCCCACGAGCCATGGTGTCTGCTCGCGTGTGAGCTTCTCTGCGGCATTCTCATCTATGATGAGCTCTATGTTGTGGTGCTCCTGTAGGTGGCTTGCGGGCACTCTGTCTGTTATGTCGCCCTCGACAATGTGCTGCACCACCTCTGCCTTATCCTCGCCCCATGCCATGAGTATTATGCGGTCGGCGCGCATTATCGTACCAAGGCCCATTGTTATGGCCATCTTGGGTGTGTTCTCCAGTCCGAAGAACTGACTCGACTGCACCTTGCGCGAGTTGTGTGACAGCTCCACGAGGCGTGTGTGCGACTTGGCATACGAGCCCTGCTCGTTGAAGCCCACCTGACCATTCTCGCCGAAGCCTATGATCATAAGGTCTATCTTGCGTATCGACTTGTCGTAGTTCGCGCAGTACTCCGATATCTCCGCCTCGGGTATTGTGCCATCAGGTATATGCACATTCTCGGGCTTTATGTCTATATGCTTCAGGAACTCGTCGTGTATTCTGAAGTTACGACTCTGCTGCTCTGTGCGACGTATGGGGTAGAACTCGTCGAGGGTGTATACGGCGACATTGCTGAACGATATCTCGCCCTCCTTGTGTCTCTTCACGAGCTCACGGTATAGGCCCATGGGTGTGTTGCCTGTTGTTAGGCCGAGCACAAATGGAGGCAGCTCCTCATATATGTCGCGTGCCGAGGCATTCTCGCCATGCTGACGCACAAGGCGACATATTATGTCGGCAACATACTGCACGCCGTTATACTCGTTCTCGAATACACGTGTCGGCATGCGCTCATAACGATGAACGATATCCTTTGGCGCATTATCCTTGATAAGACCGCCATCCTTTGGTAGTTGATACTTGCTGTTCATGTCTAACCTATTTTATTTCTCTACTCTATTCTCATTAACTATACCACCACAACTGTGGAATATCGTTCAAAGGTATGAAAAAATTTCTAAATATGTGCCAATATCTCCAAGAAAATCACCTCTTGGGCAGGATAAAAAAAGGAGTTGCCCGATGATAGGCAACCCCATGATGTGGGTATTTATCTCTGTGATGCGTATCATTACACTGTCATCACCTCTTTCTCCTTCTTCTCGAGCTCTACGTCGAGGAGCTTTGTGAACTTCTCGAGGAGCTTCTGTACCTGTGCTTCGCCATCCTTCTGCTCGTCCTCCGACATGCCCTCCTTCTGTGCCTTCTTGAATGCCTCCACAGCATCACGGCGTGCGTTACGTAGGCTTATGCGTGCTGTCTCGCCCTCGCCCTTAACCTTCTTCACAATCTCCTTACGGCGATCCTCTGTGAGTGGTGGTATAGATAGGCGGATGTGCTCGCCATTGTTCGATGGAGTGAGTCCGATGTTAGAGTCGATGATAGCCTTCTCGATAGGGCGAATCATATTCTTATCCCAAGGCTGGATAAGCACTGTCTTGGCATCTGGCACTGTCACGCTGGCAACGCCCGATACGGGAGTCTGCGAGCCGTAGTAGTCCACGAATACGCCGTTTAGTACGTTCACTGATGCCTTACCCGCACGGATGTTGAGCAACTCTTCGACAAGGTGGTCGAGTGCGCGCTGCATGCGGTCGGTTGTTTCATTCAAAATAGTCTTGGTATCCATACTCTTATCTTTTTGTTTAATTGCGTTCTGTTACAATGCCTCCTTTATTGCGGCATCCACCTCCTTGGCTATCTCCTCGTCGTAGCCCACACCTGCGTATAGCACCTTACCCTCGCTGTCTATTACGAAGCAGCGTGGCACATAGTTCGTTGCATACATGCGGTATATGTTCTGGTCGCTATCGAGGCCCACAGCAAAGGTATATCCCATCCTCGAGATGTAGCCCTCCACCACGTCGCGCTTCTCGCCGCGCGATATAGGCAAGACGGTGATGCTATCGCCATATACATCTATGACACCCTCCTGGAGGTGTGCCAACTCGCTACGGCATGGAGGACACCATGTAGCCCAGAAGATGAGCAACACGGGCTTGCCACGTAGGTCTGTGAGCTGCACTGTCGTGCCATCGAGCATCTCGACGCTGAAGTTGGGCGCCTCATCGCCACGGTGTATGAGAGTTGTTGTCACAAGGTCGTCCTGTGCTGTTGTTGCGGCAGGTGTCGAGGCCTTCGCCTCCACGGGCCATAGTACTATCGCCACTACAAGGCCGATGAGTGCTATGAGCATCAGCGTGAGTGATAGTGCCGAGCCTCTCTTCTTATGATTCTTTCGTATAGCCATAATATATGTTGTTAAGTGTTACTCCTTTACTATTGTGCCTATAGGCTCGCCGTTGATCACCTTGAGGAGGTTACCTGGGGTGTCCATGTCGAAGACTATCAGGCCGAGGCCATTCTCGCGACAGAGTGTGAAGGCTGTCTGGTCCATCACCTTAAGACGCTTTGCGAGTACCTCGTCGAAGGTTATAACGTCGTACTTTGTTGCTGTAGGGTCCTTCTCGGGGTCGGCAGTGTATATGCCGTCGACGCGTGTGCCCTTGAACATTACGTCAGCTTCAATCTCTATGCCACGGAGTGCCGATGCGGTGTCTGTTGAGAAGTATGGGTTTGATGTACCACCGCCTATGATCACCACATATCCAGCCTGTAGATACTCCAGTGCCTTTGCCTTCGAGTAGAACTCGCCGATAGGCTCCATGCATATTGATGTTAGCACCTTGCACTTCACGCCTATAGACTCGAGTGCCGACTGCAAAGCGAGGGAGTTGATCACCGTTGCGAGCATGCCCATCTGGTCGCCCTTCACGCGGTCGAAGCCACGACCTGCGCCCTGTATGCCGCGGAAGATGTTGCCGCCGCCGATGACTATGCCTATCTCCACGCCACGGGCATGTATATCCTTAATCTGCTGGGCGTATGAGTTTAGCACCTCCACGTCGTGACCATAACACTGCTTGCCCTGCAACGACTCGCCGCTGAGCTTGAGGAGTATTCTCTTATATTTTGCTGCTGTTGTTGTATTTTGCTCCATAGCATTATAATGATTTTGATTTGCGAAGATAGTAATTTTTGGCTGAATATACAATGTTTTATGCATACTTTTTAATTTTCGGGTTGTGGAGTATGGTTTTTGTGCCTCGCGTGGCTGTGGAACACAAAAAAATCACTATCTTTGTAAATTGATAATTATGCACACATATGTTGGTGCTACGAAAAAAAGATTAACAGCTGATAATGAGCAATATAGAGTATAAGTATTTGAATAGGGTAGGCACGCCAACTGATTTGCGTGCTCTTGGCAAGGAGGAGCTCGCCTCCTATGCTGCGGAGCTACGCCAATATATCGTGGAGTGTTGTGCCTCAAACCCCGGACATCTCGGCTCGAGTCTCGGCACCGTTGAGCTCACCATAGCTCTGCACTACGTATATGCCACGCCCGAGGATCGCATAGTGTGGGATGTGGGACATCAGGCATATGCTCATAAGATTATCACAGAACGTCGTGATGCCTTCCTCCACAACCGCACCCGTGAGGGCATAAGTGGCTTTCCGCGTATGGCCGAGAGTGAGTACGACTCGTTTGGTGCGGGTCATTCGTCGGTGAGCATCTCGGCAGCCTTCGGCATTGCCAAGGCGCTGGAGATGAGTGGCAAGCAACAGCATGTTGTGGCCGTCATTGGCGACGGAGCACTCACCGGAGGTCTCGCCTTCGAGGGTCTCAACAATGCTGGAGCCTCGCCCAAGACCGACATCCTCGTTGTGCTCAACGACAACGAGATGTCTATCGACAAGCCTGCGGGAGCTCTCGACAGATACCTTGTGCGTATGTCTACATCGCGCTGGTATAACACCCTGAAGCGCAGGCTGTGGAAGGGCTTTGCTGTGATACCACCACTCCATAGACTCATCCGTAAGACGGGCAATGCCATCAAGCAGGGCCTGCTGCAGAATAGCAACCTCTTCGAGAGTCTCAACTTCCGCTACTTCGGCCCTGTGGATGGACACAATATCGACGAGCTTATACGCACACTCTCGGGCCTGAAGGGTATCGGTGGCCCGAAGCTCCTACACATAAAGACCACGAAGGGCAAGGGTTATGCTCCTGCCGAGGCTGATCCAGCTGTGTGGCACGCCCCTGGTCGCTTCGATGTGGCCACAGGAGAACGTGTCAAGACGAGCTATGCGGCAGATAGATACCAGGATGTCTTCGGCCAGACACTCCTCGACCTTGCGCGCCACGACCAGCGCATCGTGGGCATCACGCCCGCCATGCCTTCGGGCTGCTCGATGAACATCGTCATGCGCGAGATACCCGAGAGGTGCTTCGATGTGGGCATCGCCGAGGGTCACGCTGTGACCTTCTCTGCGGGTCTTGCTGCGGGTGGCAGCCGCCCCTTCTGCAACATATACTCGTCGTTTATGCAGCGTGCCTACGACAATGTTATCCACGATGTGGCACTCCAGCGTCTGCCTGTGGTGCTATGCCTCGACCGTGCGGGCATCGTCGGTGAGGATGGCGCGACACATCATGGAGCCTTCGACCTCGCCTACTTCGGCTGTGTGCCCAACATGACCATCGCGGCACCCCGCAACGAGCTCATGCTCCGTCAGATGATGTACACAGCATCGCTTATGGATAGTCCTTCAGTTATCCGCTACCCACGAGGTGTCGGCGAGGGTGTTGCATGGCGCGATGTCGCCTTCGAGGCCCTTGAGGTGGGCCGTGGTGAGCAGCTCGCCGATGGTAGTGATGTTGCCATCATCGCTGTGGGCCCCATGGCTAATGTCGCTGTTGCTGCTGCTGCGCGTAGCTCTCACAGCGTTGCGGTATACGATATGCGCTATGCGAAGCCTATGGACGAGGCTATGCTCGACGACATAGGTAGCCGCTATCGTAGGGTCATAACGATTGAGGATGGTGTCATACGTGGCGGTGTTGGCGAGGCTGTTGCGGCATATATGTCTCGCCGCGGCTATAGCCCCATGATGCGCAACCTCGGCATCGACGACTGCTTTGTGGAGCATGGCCGCCCCGCGGAGCTATACCAGGAGTGTGGCTACGATGTTGAGGCGCTGTTGCGCACAATAGATGATATGTGTGCCACAAAATAGAGTAATTTAAAGCAATATAGTTATGTTTAGTGTTGAGAAAGAGATAGTTGAGCAGGCATGGGAGGACCGTGCGCTGCTGCAGAAGGAGGAGGTTAAGGCCGCCATCCGTCGTGTTGTTGAGGCTGTGGATAAGGGTAAGTTACGCTGTGCCGAGCCTCTCGACTTGGAGAGGAGTGAGTGGCAGGTAAATGAGTGGGTTAAGAAGGCCATCATCATGTACTTCCCCATACAGACCATGCGCACTATGCATGCTGGTGAGCTAGAGTGGTACGACAAGATGGAGCTCAAGCGTGGCTATGAGGAGCTCGGCGTGAGGGTTGTGCCCCATGCTGTTGCCCGCTATGGTGCCTATATAGCCCCTGGTGCCATCCTCATGCCATCATATGTCAACATCGGTGCATATGTCGATAGTGGCACCATGGTCGACACGTGGGCCACCGTGGGCTCATGCGCACAGATAGGCAAGAATGTGCACTTGAGTGGTGGTGTGGGCATCGGTGGTGTCCTCGAGCCTGTGCAGGCCTCTCCTGTCATCATCGAGGATAACTGCTTCATCGGCTCACGCAGCATCGTCGTTGAGGGTGCCCACGTATGCCGCGAGGCTGTCCTCGGCTCAAATACCGTCATCACAGGCTCTACACACATCATCGACGTCACCGGCAGCGAGCCCGTGGAGTATAAGGGCTATGTTCCACCACGTTCTGTCGTTGTCTCTGGCACCTACACCAAGCGCTTCCCCGCTGGCGAGTATGGTGTTCAGTGCGCCCTTATCATCGGCCACCGCAAGGAGTCAACAGATAAGAAGACGTCACTTAATGATGCTCTGCGCGACTTCGCCATATCGTAGAGTGTGGGGTGTGTGCACTGCGCGTGATGCAAAAATTACCCCTAACTATTTGGTATAAAGATTTTTTTATCTATCTTTGTCGCCCCAAGCAGGCACTTATGGGGTTGCGAGATATGTCGCACGAGGGCCTTAAGGCTGTCCAAAGAGTCGTTCAAGGAGTGGCGGTGACGCTGTTGTGAGAGGTTCAAGGTGGTGGTTTAGAGGCTGTTAGCGGGGCGTATGGGCGCAATTGAGTGGTGCTGAAGTTAAATTATAATTACACAAAAAAGATGAAGACAATTCAGATTAACGGTACTGCACGTAACAACTACGGTAAGAAGTACGCAAAGGCTGCACGTCGCGAGGGTCAGGTACCTTGCATCGTTTACGGTGGTGGCGAGGAGGTAACATTCACTATCGACGCAAAGGAGCTCGGTCAGCTCATCTACACTCCTAACTCATACATCGTTGAGCTCAACATCGATGGTAAGATTGAGACAGCAGTTATGCGCGAGGTTCAGTACCATCCAGTACGTGAGCAGATCCTCCACGTAGACTTCTACCGTGTTCAGGAGGGTAAGCCAGTAGCAGTAAATGTTCCTGTACGTCTTACAGGTAACGCAGAGGGTGTTAAGATCGGTGGTAAGCTCCAGCTTTCAGCTCGTAAGCTCACTGTTAAGGCTCTCGTAGAGTTCATTCCAGATGAGATCGTTGTTGACGTTACTCCTTTGCAGGTAGGTCAGACAATCTTCGTTGGTGACCTCCAGCGCGAGAACCTCACATTCGTAACTCCTGCAACAACTGCTGTTTGCGCCGTTCGCGTAACACGTGCTTCACGCGCTGCGAAGTAGTAGTTGTCGGAATAATCCGAATAGCGAATGAAATATCTTGTTGTTGGGTTGGGCAACATCGGCGCAGAGTACGCCGCTACCCGCCACAACATAGGATTCAGAGTGTTGGATGCCTTGGCCGAGGCATCCAATATCTCTTTTACGACGGTGCGTTATGGCGCTATGGCGACCCTCAAGCACCGTGGTCGCACGGTACTGCTGCTCAAGCCATCCACATACATGAACCTCTCGGGCAAGGCCGTGAGATACTGGATGGACCAGGAACGCATACCTCGCGAGAACCTCATCATCATATCCGACGACATAGCCCTCCCCTTCGGTACCTTCCGTATGCGTAAGAATGGTAGCGATGGTGGCCACAACGGTCTTAAGAACATCACCGAGATGCTTGGCGACAACCAGTACTCTCGTATACGCTTCGGCGTTGGTGGCGACTTCCCCCGCGGACACCAGGTAGACTATGTCTTGGGTAACTTCACCGACGAGGAGAATAAGCTGATGCCAGAACGCCTTAAGCTCTTTGGCGATGCTATTCTGTCGTTTGTGTCGATAGGCGCTGACCGCACGATGAATTCCTATAACGGAAAGTAAGGTTAGTGAAGCTGTATAACAAGGCTCCTTTGGCGTTATCCTCATTCTCGAAATCCTCATTTACGTCAAGTAAACTGCGGTTTCTCGAATTTCGGATGCCTAAAATTAGCTCTTGTTATACAGCTTCATAATATATAGAAGTGTATTTTGTCGTTCTTTGTTGATATAACAGCGCATCTACTTCCGCTAACGAATTATCTCATCAATGGGCAGTACGCCAAAGTACAGCCCATCGCCTCGAAATTCGCCGAGTGAAAGTATCTGCACTATTCTCTCAACAAATTGGCTTGCCCCGGGAATGCTCATTTACGATTAGTAAACTCCGCTTTCTCGGGCTTCGCAAGCCTAAAACTACATCTTTTTATTCAACCTTACAACTTCATTAAATATATAGAGAGAGTGTCCGAAAGGGCACTCTCTCTCTTTTGTTGTCTATCTAATGTTAGTACTTCTCGCCTCTCTCGAGCTCCTCGCTTGTTAGCGACGATGCGAGGTCGGCAGTAGAGGGGTAGTAGGCGGTGTTGTTGTAGCCCACGACCATGAAGAGTGCCATTACTGCGAATACCGTACTTGGTCTAGCAAGCCATATGCCACGGTCTGTGGCACGGTATCTGCGGAGGTCTCTATCGTGGTAGTGGGGTATGGTATAAGTTTTGCTAATATAACCATAAAAACAAACGATTTGACAATTAAAATATTTGCTCTATCTTTGCACCAGAATAAAACCAATAAAACTGAATGACTATGACAACGAAATTTTATAAATGCAATACATGTGGTAACGTAATTACGAAGGTTGTGGACTCGAAGGTCCCTGTGGTGTGCTGTGGTAAGCCTATGACGGAGCTTGTACCCAACACGGTAGATGCAGCAACAGAGAAGCATGTTCCTGTTGTTACATGGCTCGACGATAAGCGCATCAAGGTTGAGGTTGGCAGTGTTGCACACCCCATGCTCGACGAGCACCACATCTCGTTCATATACGTGGAGACTCTGGATGGTGGCATACGCGTAGATCTTAAGGATAAGCCCGAGGCAGTCATATATGTTGGTGACACGAAGCCCGTGGCTGTCTACGAGTACTGCAACCTCCACGGTCTCTGGATGACAAAGCTATAAATAGAGCTTCTAAAAGATATAGGGTTGCCCGCATGTCGGACAACCCTATATCTTTCTATTATCTATAGCTCGTCGAGCCAGGGGAGGTTGTCGGCGTTGATGAGCTTGTATACGAAGTCGTTGGTCTCGGCATCGTGGTCGGGGATGATCTCCGTTGCCAGCAGTGCTGCCGCCTCCTCCGACACCCTGTGACCACCAGGTATGGCGTATACCCTCAAGTAGTACTTCGAGAATATATCTCTATACTTCGTGCCCAGCAGCTCGTCATCCTCGGCGAAGCATCCCGAGCATAGGCCCGCCTCCTCCTCGTCTGACGACTCCTTGAGCTTCTTGAGTAACCTCGCATATGGCTCCGTAGGTCCCGTGTAGCCTATCTTTGGTAGCTCCACCGCGGGATCCCAGCATGGGTTTATCGCTATGCGCGACATGCCATAAAGGTGGAGTGTTATGAAGCCACCCAGTGATGAGCCTATGACAAGATCTATCTTATTGTCCAATGCGTACTTGCGTATTGTCCTTATCGCACCTTCGGGATCCTCGGCATCGTAGTCTATGGCCTGTAGCTCATACTTGCTCTTGTCGAGGTTGTTGCGTAGTAGGTTGAAGGTGTTACTGTTGGGCGTGCTGTTGTAGCCGTGTATGTAGAGTATCTTCTCCATGTGAATAATTTTATGTCACAATATAGCAATAATTTGGTGTTTTTCAAAATTTAATGCTAATTTTGACGTTCGAAGGCGCCGTGCGCCGTATGTCGATGTGAATGTCTAATTATAGTATTATGCTCAATACCCCAGCAGTCTTTAATAAGGTGCGTCATGTGGCCAAGAAGATAGAGAGGCGTTGTGCGTGCCATGTCACCATCTTTGTGGCTCTTGCTAGCTCCCTCGATGATACCGAGTTCGAATACCTCATCTCCGATGGCCACTACTACGGCTTCGACCTCGAGATCGATGTGCGCCTCAACCGATATATAAGATGCCAGCTCGAGTACCTTAATGCTTGGCTTGCGGCGTATAATGCGAAGCATGATACGATGTTCACATTATTAGGTGTGTATGATGTACTAGATTAATTGTGCTCCCCTTCCCCCAAGGTGAGCAGTGCGCTAAATGATTACACACATTGCGCCAAAAGGCGTAGCCTGTGTTTAATGAGATGTGTGTATAGTGCTCGCAATAATACACACATCCCATAAACACACTGGTATTATACCATGGCGCAATGACACATCATGCACCCAACAACAACAAGGCGCCACTCCGAAGAATAGCGCTTTAAGAGAGGTCTGAAGCGGATTCGAAGCGAAGTGGGTAGCACGAGCTCGCGAGGATACCATAAAAGCGTAGCCCGTAGGGCGAGCAATAATATCTACTCTATCCTCGCAACCCTGCCCCCAAGGTGAGCAGTGCGCTAAATGATTACGCACATTGCGCCAAAAGGCGTAGCCTGTG
>JAZLCL010000037.1:0-40919 GCA_045614205.1 Alistipes sp.
GGATGTGACTGTGATAAGCGTGCTTACGCTTGATCTTACCTGTGCCGGTGAAAGAAAAACGCTTCTTCGCAGCGGCATTTGTTTTCATTTTTGGCATTGTTACAAAAGTTAAATTAGTTAATAATAGCGCGCAAAGGTAAATATAATTTTTCAAACAACCAAGAAAAATCTCGTCTACTTGTTAAACTTAACACGTGCGGTGACGGGCAGGTGGTCCGAGAGTGCTATCTCCGTGTCCACACTATAGCTCTTCGTATCGAGACCTTCAGAGTGTAATATATAGTCTATACGCAATGTTCCGTACATAGGGCGGAAGGTGTAGCCATAGCCACTACCAGCCTCAACAAAGGCATCCTTTCTGTTGTCAACAAGCTCGCTGTAGACATACGACATAGGAGTGTCGTTGAAGTCACCACATATGATATGCTCGTAAGGGGTGTTTTCGATGACCATGCGCAACGTATCTACGTGGTCTACACGAATAGAGGAGTTATTGGCGATGCGGTCGACGATGCTGCGCATACGGTCACCATCGTTGAGTATCATGCCACTCTCGATATCCTCGCTGTCACCCTCCGAGATACTCATGGTGTAAAGGTGGTTGTTAAAGATGCGCATAGTATCCTTATTAACCACGATGTCTACCCACTGCGAGGTGCCACGACCAGCACCCGAGATGCTGCCCGAGGCGATGATAGGATAACGGCTATAGGTGCGCAACACAACCTCACCTGCCTCTACAACATCATTCTTAAAGTTGTGTCTATGCTGTGCCAACATCACCGAGTCGAGACGGCTTATGCCACGCGAGTCACGCATAAGCTCCTGGAAGCAGACAACATCTACAGCATCTATAGAGCCGAAGTAGTCTACATACTCATCTAAGACACGCACACGGTCGTCGTCGTAGAAGCCACGAACATTGTAGCTCATAAGCGACACAGAACGTCTCTCCACCTTCGGTTCCACACTACGCTTAATATCTATATTATAGAAGTCCGAGATGCGGAAGATACCTGGCAGCAGCAAGACTATGAGTGCGATGGCTGTCTTCCAGCGCTTGGTGACGAGCCACAGCAGCATACATATGAGCACTGACACATATAGTATCGGTGCGAAGATACCCATGATGGTTAGTGAGCCAAAGGTCGAGGGCGACACATAGGGCGTCAAGTAGGCTATGACAAGGGCCACGGAGAGTGACAATGTCACAGCAAGAAGGATGATGACAAACAGAGCACCGAGGAATGTGCGTTTCGTGCGCTTACGAGGAGTGCCAAATGGTTCGTTGCTATAGGTATCCTTATTCTTCGACATAATAGATATGTTTTAGGTTTCTAAATTGGGGGTTAATTAGTCTATAATTACTATAAATAGTATGTTCTGTTTCTATCTCTGTGACGCCACCACAACAGTAGCAACCAGCCCCAGAACATACCTCCGAGGTGCGCAAAGTGTGCCACGCCATCGTTTGCCGAGAAGATGATAAGAAGTAACTCTATGAGGCCATAGAACACCACAAACCACTTCGCCTTCATAGGTATTGGTGGGATGAGAAGCATGATGACGGCATTGGGATGCAGCATGCCAAAGGCCAAAAGGAGTCCGAAGATAGCACCCGAGGCACCAAGAGTAGGCGTACATAGGTACTGCTGCATGGCGAAAGGCATATCGGCAAGATGCATAAGGTCAATCTCTGCCATGGCGAGCTGGACAAGTGCAGCACCAACACCACAGACAAAGTAGTATATCAAGAAGCGCTTCGTGCCCATCTCCACCTCCAGGCCGCGGCCAAACATCCATAGGGCAAACATATTGAAGAAGAGGTGAGTGAAGCCACCATGCATAAACATATATGTCACCGGCTGCCACCACTCGAAGAAGGGACTCTCCACAGGGAATAACGCAAAGAGGGCATATATTTCTAATATTTCACTATCAAGCAATATCATAGCAAGGTAGGCTATGGCATTGGCGATAAGGAGGTTCATAACAGCAGGCGTTTGAGCCATAGGTGACTGATAGGTTGACATAGAAGTCTAGATTTTAGTTTTTCATAAGTTTTGATGCCAACTCCTCGGCGGTTAGCTCCGACATGATGGGGGCTCCCGAGGGCGTGAAGCTTGGCACATCGCACGAGGCAAGGCGCTTAAGGAGCTCCTCGGCATCGCTGCTACGCACACCATGGCCATAGCTCGAGCTACCACGGCGTGCCATAACCTGCGCGAGGCATTCGCGTTCACGTTCTATAGGCATAGCGCCATCCTCAATACCGTGCAACATCTCATATATAAGCACGTCGATAGGCGTCGCAGCATCTATAACCGCAGGGCGACCCGATACGGCTATGGCGCCCTCGCCACGATACTCCACCTCGAAACCCAGCGCTGCAAACTCTGTGGCATGCTCCTCCATGATGCTATACTCATCCAACGAGAGAATAAGCTCCTCGGCGAAGAACATACGCTGCACAGGCACGGTGCCGAGGCTCATGGAGCGCACTATATCCTCATACAAAATACGTTCCTTGGCGCGGCGCAACGACACCACGACAGCACGACCACAGCACATAGATATGGCATAGCCACCTGGCACAACAAGCGTCTCGCCAAACTCAAGAGTGGCACTCTGCGTAGTTCCCGACTCTATGAAGTCGAAGGTCTGCTGCTCATCGGCACTATCCTCATCGACAAACTCTATGACACTGCCCATGCCCGAGGGACGTAACGAGTACTCCTCCTCTGGTTCCTCAACAACCGAGACACGTGGCATGACACTTTTGGTCGAAGTAAGGTCATCATTAAATGGCACATCGAAGCCCGTGAATGGCACATCGGGGAGTGGTGCTGTAGGGTCAATATACTCCTCAAGGAAGGGGTTATATGATGTGTTTGAGGCTGCGCGAGGCATAGCATATGTTCGTCTACCGCCATCAAAGACGGGAATATCAATCTTATTCTCTACCGAGAAGTCCATAAGTGGTACTGCGCCAGTTTTTGCCAACGTCTCACGTATTGCAGCCTGCAGAATCTCGAGTATAACCTCGTGGTTTGCAAACTTAACTGTTGTCTTCTGCGGATGTACGTTTACATCTACATCCTCGGGGTTGACCGTAAGATACAAGAAGTAGGATGGCATACAGCCATCAGGGATCAGCTTCTCGTAGGCACGCACAATGGTGCGCTGCATAGGTATAGAGTTGAAATATCGGCCGTTGACAAATAGATACTGCTCGTTGTTACGCCTCTTCGCAGCCGAGGGGCGACCAACAAAGCCCTCGATACTTACCACCGATGTACTAACACTCACATCCAAGAGGTTCTGCTTGATATGCTTACCCACGATGTCGACGATGCGACCCGCGCGGTTAGTGGGGCGCAACGAGTAGAGCAAGGCATCGTTCTGGCGTAACTCGAACTCCACATCGTGGTTACACAACGCAACACGCTGGAACTCATTCTTTATCTGCGACGAGAGGCGTGAGTTGTCGCCATCGATAAACTTGCGGCGCGAGGGCACATTATAGAATAGGTTGCGCACCATGAACTGCGAGCCCACAGAGCACGACACAGGGGTCTGCGAACGGAACTCACCACCCGATATAGAGGTCATGGTGCCCACCTCATCCTCCTGACGGCGCGTGCGCAACTCAACCTCGGCAACAGCAGCAATAGAGGCAAGAGCCTCGCCACGGAAACCAAAGGTATGTAGCTGATATACATCTTCGATAGATGATATCTTGGAGGTGGCATGACGGTCGAAGGCCAGGCGTGCATCCTCGGCCGACATACCCGAGCCATCGTCAATGATTTGTATCAGATCCTTACCGCCATTACGGAAATTTACACGCACACACTTCGCCCCCGCATCCAAGGAGTTCTCCATCATCTCCTTGACCACGTTTGAGGGGGCGTTAACCACCTCACCTGCAGCAATCTGGTTTGCTACAATCTCGGGGAGTAGTCTTATCTGTGCCATCTCTATTCCACCTTTTTACCATCCACAATCTCGACATCATCATCATATATCGTGATTGTACCTACCGAGTTCTGCCACTCCTCCATCTCGCGGATGCTCTCGGGCGTGAGACTCTCAAACTCGTTGAAGTCAATGTCCCCATGCTTCTCGTAGAGGGTGATGGTTATATCGTCAGCCTCGGCAGCAGAGATTTGCACATCCATCGCACCCGACATCTTCTCCTCGTTGGCTCTCTCCACAAATCTAATGATACGTGGGTAGAAGAGCATCATCGCAAGGACAAGGACTACAGCAATGACAAAGAGTTTGCCAACACCAGCAAAGGGACTATGATCCCCACGTGCAGCATCGCGTGCCTCACGCTGTGTGCGCACATAGCGGCCAGGCGTATATGGCATATCGTCAGTGGCCGTAGATGTGCCATGCAGCTCCTTACGACGTTCATCACGAGCCTCCTTAACAGGGTCGTAGAAACGGGGTATGTAGTTGAACTTACGCGGGTGGCGCTTATGCGGTGCAAAGAATGACATAACTCTACTATATTTATATTACTCCGCGGCACTAACCACGGAAGAAGGATTTCATGCGTTCGAGGATGTTCTGGTTCTCAACCTTCTCGGCATTCTTGAAGTGTGGCTGCTCGGCGAGCTGCTCAACGAGCTTACGTTCCTCCTTGGTGAGCTCATCGGGGAAGGTTACATCCACAACAACAACAATATCGCCACGAGTGTAGCCATTAACATCGGGCAGACCCTTGCCACGTAGACGAAGGATCTTACCAGCATGTGTGCCTGGGGCAATCTTTATGCGCACGCGACCATCAATAGTGGGGATCTCAACCTCGCCACCAAGGAGTGCTGTGGTGACTGTGATGTTGAGGTTGTGAACAAGGTCACGACCATCACGACGAAGCTCCTTATTTGGTTCCTCCTCGATAACAACGATAAGGTCGCCATTGTCACCACCCTGACGTGCCGCATTACCTCGGCCACGCACGGTGAGAGCCATGCCGTGAGCAACACCTGCGGGGATGTTAACCTCGATGACCTCCTGACCACGTTCCGTGCCCTCGCCTTTACACTTATCGCACTTATCCTTAATTATGCGACCAGCACCCTGACAGTCGGGACACACACTCTGCGTCTGCATACGGCCGAAGAATGAGTTCTGCACGGTGATAACATATCCCGAGCCACCACACTTCGTACATGTAGCATAGGCCGACGAGTCCTTTGCTCCTGTACCACCGCACTTCTCGCAGGCAACAGTCTTATTAATCTTGAGTTTCTTGGTAACACCCTCCGACACCTCCTTAAGTGTGAGCTTAACGGTGACACGTATGTCGCTGCCACGGTTTCTGCGAGGACGGCTACGACCACCACCGCCAAAACCACCGAAGCCTCCAAAGGCACCACCGAAGATATCGCCAAACTGCTCGAAGATATCCTCCATAGAGAAACCTCCGCCGCTGAAGCCTCCGTAGCCACCGCCCGCAGCACCACCATTCATGCCTGCATGGCCAAAGCGGTCATAGCGTGCACGCTTCTCCTCGTTAGACAACACGTCGTAGGCCTCGGCAGCCTCCTTAAACTTCTCCTCGGCCTCCTTATCACCTGGATTCTTATCGGGGTGATACTTGATAGCGGCCTTACGATAGGCCTTCTTTATTGTATCGGCATCGGCATTCTTCTCGACGCCGAGCACCTCATAGTAATCTCTCTTCTCTGCCATAGTGACACTCCAGTATTACTCGCCAACAACTACCTTTGCATAACGCAAAACATGCTCGCCGAGCTTATAGCCACGCTGCACACAGTCGATAACTAGGCCACGTTTATCCTCGCCAGCGGCAAAGCGCGCAACAGCCTCCTGCTCCTCCTCGTTGAAGGGCTTATCAACGCAATCTATAGCCACTATGTTTGAGGCCTGTAGCACACTCTCGAACTTCTTCATCACGAGCTCCTCACCCTGGCGCAACGCCTCGATATCGTCACTCTTGCGCGATGCCGCAACAGCACGTTCCATATCATCAAGGATAGGTAAGATAGCCTTCCAAGCACCCTCGCAGCCACGTTCCACAAGCTCCATCTTCTCCTTGATGGTGCGCTTACGGAAGTTATCGAACTCGGCCTGAAGGCGGAGGTACTTATCACGCCATGCGGCGAGCTGCTCCTCCAACGATGGCTCAACTGACATATTGTCAGACGACAACTCTTCGCCCTCTGTCATATTGTCATTCGCAGCCTCCGCAGAAGCCTCCTTGCCGAGAGTATCGACACCCTCGGCATCCTTTATATTCTCCTCTTTTTCATATGTTTGCTTCTTCATATATAGTATATTTTTTAATTTTCTATTATTATATTAATCAAATTATATGCCTAAAAGGAATATCGTGGGTCGCTTTGCCATATCTGGCACCTGCGACTTACGCCACTCGGCAACACTGCGCGTGGCTATATACTCGTTTGGCGAGGTTATATCTACGGCCACAGTGAGGCGTAGCTGCGGAGCAAGGGTCTTTACAAGTGCCTCAAAGAGCTTGACATTGCGGTATGGTGCCTCGATGAATATCTGTGCCTGACGTTCCGTCATAACCCTACGTTCCAACTCCTTGATACGCTTCTGTCTCTCCTGCTCCTTGACAGGAAGGTAGCCAACAAAGGCAAATAGCTGGCCGTTGAGTCCCGATGCCATAAGCGACATGAGGATTGACGAAGGGCCAACAAGGGGTACTACCCTAATGCCATGGCGATGTGCCAATGCAACGATATCGGCACCTGGGTCGGCAACACCTGGTACGCCAGCCTCCGAGATGACACCCGCAGAACGACCAGCAAGGATAGGCTTGAGCATACGTTCTACATCTGCATCGTTTGTGGTATGCTCATTAAGTTCCACAAACTCCAGCTCCTCAATCTTACGTTCCACACCCGCACGACTCAAAAAGCGGCGTGCCGAACGCACATTCTCCACGATAAAGTAGTCAAGCGAGTTCATAACCTGGCGGTTAGACTCGGGCAGTACATCCCACACTGCACGATCCTCAGCAATGGGGCATGGAATCATATATATCGTACCCTTGATCATCTCTCTGTGTATATACGCTTCACGCGCTGTGATATAGATGTCATTATCTCGTAGCTTATGGTGTCGAGCACCTCGGCCATATCCTCCAACGTATTACCTCTCTCTGTGCCGAAGATGGTCACTCTATCGCCTACCTCTACACCCTCAATATCGGTGATATCGATCATCGCACTATCCATACACACACGACCAATGATAGGCGCCTCAACGCCTCCTATTCTTACATTCCACCGTCCACAGCCCAGGTGTCTATCTAGACCATCGGCATAGCCAACAGGTATTGTAGCAATGACGGTATCTCTCTCAAGACGTGCAGCACGACCATAGCCCACCGACTCACCACGCACAAGCGACTTTATCTGCACGATGCGGGTTGCGAGGGTCGCCACAGGCATAAGCTCGTCATTATGTTCAAAGCCGAAGCCATAGAGGCCGAGGCCCAAGCGACACATATCGAAGTGCGCACTCTTGAAGCGCACTATGGCTGCAGAGTTGGCGATATGGCGCAATGGCGTATAGTCGAGCCACTCGGTAAGCTGCGCACTCATATAGTCGAACCTCTCGATCTGCTCCTCGGTGAAGGCATCCTCCGCTGGCATATCGGCAGTAGAGAGATGCGAGAAGATAGAGGCTATACGTAGCGAGTGGTCGAGATGTAAGGCACGACCCAGCAGGTCTACATCATCCTCCATAAATCCGAGACGGTGCATACCCGTATCGAGCTTTATATGTATGGGGTATGCTTCGCGGTGCGCATGGTGCACAGCACGGCGGAAGGCATCCAATGAGTGGAAGCTATATATCTCTGGCTCGAGGTCGTGGGCAATCATCACATCGAAGCTATCCTGGTCGGCATTAAGCACCACAATAGGCATAGTGATGCCCTTCATCCTCAACGTAACACCCTCATCAGCATAGGCAACAGCGAGGTAACGCACGCCCTCATGCTGTAGCATACGCGCCACATCCACATCTCCTGTGCCATAGCTACCCGCCTTGACCATAGCAACGATGGGATGGTGCTGTGGCAGATGACGACGGAAGTAGTTTAGATTCTTCTTCATTGCCGCAAGGTCCACCTCGAGGGTTGTGGTGTGCGTGCGACGTTCCAACAGGCGTGCGAGGCGTTCGAAGCGGCTATCACGACTACCCTTAAGCAGGATAACCGAGTCGGCCCAGCGTTCGTGGTGGAAGTTCTCTATAAGCTCGTCAGTAGAGTTATAGAACGATGAGTTGCGAGGGAAGAGCATGGCATATGCCGAGATTATTGGGCCGACACCTATAAGGTAGTCGACACCAGCCCTCTGCACAGCCTCCGCAACACGAGCATATAGTCTATCCTGGGGTATTCCACTCTGGCGTATATCCGAGATTACAGCCACACGACGGCGACCCATAGACTGCAAGTGCAGAGCATCAAGAGCCACAACGACAGAGTTTATATCGGAGTTATAGCTATCGTCAATGATCATCGAGTTGTCTATACCCTCCTTAAGTTCGAGACGCATGGCAACCTTCGCAGAGAAGATAGCACCATCGACACCATAGCCCAGCCTACGCATCAAGGCAGCGACATGCAGCGCATCGACAGACAGAGCATCACTCAACTCCAAGACGTCGTCAACAACCTCACGGCTGCTATCTATGAGCTCTCGCTGGCCGTACAACTCCTCTATACGGCGACGTAGCGACGGATACTCGCTACTATATATTATTGTCTTGGCATCCTTCGCCAAGATAAGTTTCTCATCAATCTTTGCCGCCTCCGACACAAAGTTTGCCGAGTGAGCATCGCCGATGCTCGTGACAACAACTATATCGGGGCGTATCATATACTCAAGGCGTGACATCTCACCAGGCTCCGAGACGCCAGCCTCGATGAAGGCTACCCTCTCACTACCCTCGAGCATGAGCAACGACAACGCAACACCGAGCTGCGAGTTATAGCTCTTGGGCGAGGCAAAAGAGTGCACCTGCTCGGGCATAGAACGTGATGCCCACTCCTTAACTATTGTCTTACCATTGGAGCCAGTAATGGCAACAACGCAGCCAGCAAACTGACGGCGGTGGTAGGCGGCAAGCTCCTGCAGGGCACCAAGCGTCGACTCTACGACGACCATGCCACAGCGCTTTGTAGGCAACTCCATGTCGCGTTCCACGATGAAGGCCTCAACACCACGTGCCACCATACGCTGGATGTAGTTGTGGCCATCATGGTTCTTACCATCTATAGCGGCAAATACAACCTCATTGGTAGCAACAACGCTACGCGAGTCGGTAGCCACGGCGCTAATAATCATGTCGCAGCCACGGTGCTCACCTCCCACAATACGGGCTATGTCTGACAATAGGTAGTTCATAATATCTATTTTTATAAGTCGCGTTTGAAGGTCACAATCGTAATGCCCGCGCCACCACGGTCTGCATGGTCATCCGATATCTTCTCCACATCGGGCACCGTACGTAGGTATCGACGTATCTCCTCCTTGAGAGCACCCGTACCCTTACCATGAAGGATCGTAACACCCGACACACCCACCATAAGGGCGTCGTCAACAAGATCTTCAACAGCCTCCAGCGCCTCCACAGCACGCATACCACGCACATCTATGTTGTCGCGGAAGTTGAGCTTCCTCTCGCGTATATCCACCGACACGACCGTACGTGCTGTTGTAGGACGTGTTGCCGCACGATACTCCGACGATGAGACAGCCTTGAGGCGCGAGATGTCTACCATGATATGCATCTGTCCGAAGGCAACCTGCGCCTTCTTACCCTTGATTGACTCCACAACACCTGGCACATCCTGACCCTCGAGCTTAACCTTGCTGCCCACCTCAATCTTCTGTGGCACAACCTCGACAGCCTTCTGCGCTGGTACAACATCCCTCTCGCGCTGCTCGGCACGCTGCTCACGACGTTCCCTGCGACGTGCCAGACGTTCCATCTCGCGTTCTATGCGGTCGGCATCGCTACCACGTGCATCATCACCCACACCCTCAGCAAAGTTCTCAAGCTCCTTACGTGCCATGCGCGTAAACTCCTTCTCGGCCTGCGACTCACGGATTGCACGGATGGTATTCTCGATGGTCCTATTAGCATCTGCGATGAGTGCCTCAGCCTCCTTACGTGCCTTAGCCAGAATCTCCCTTCTCTCATCACGTATGCTCTGCAGACGGTCGCTATATGTCTGCTCCAGCTGCTCAACCTTCCTATCCGTAAGGCGTATCCTATCACGCTTCTCGGCCCAATAGCGCTTGTCACGAGCAATCTCGCGCAGCTGACGTTCGAGGTTTATATGATCCTCACCCGCCTTATCCATAGCGCTACGCACTATATCCTCTGGCAAGCCAATCTTACGCGCCACCTCGATGGCAAACGAGCTACCAGGCTTACCCATCTCAAGGCTAAACAGCGGCTCTATATTCTTAACATCAAATGCCATAGCACCATTTGCTACGCCCTCATTACGCGAGGCGAAGTACTTGATGTTGGCATAGTGGGTAGTGATAACACCATAGGCCTTACGCTGCACGAAGCGTTCGAGGATAGACTCCGAGATGGCACCACCGATGGTGGGCTCTGTACCCGAGCCGAACTCGTCTATTAATATCAGCGTATGCTCCGACGCCTCGGCAAGCATAGCCTTCATGTTGACAAGGTGCGACGAGTATGTCGACAGGTCGTTCTCCAACGACTGCTGATCACCGATGTCAATCATCAGCGAGTCGAAGATAGGAAACTCCGAGTTCTCAAGCGTAGGCACAAGGAAACCACACTGCACCATATACTGCAATATGCCCGTTGTCTTTAGACATACCGACTTACCACCAGCATTAGGACCCGATATTACGAGTATGCGGTGCTCGGCATTGAGTTCCATATCCAACGGCACAACATCCTTACCCTGGCTGCGCAGCGTCTGCTGCAACAGCGGATGACGCGCCTTGCGTAGCAGCATACGGCCATCGGTAGATATAACGGGCTTAACAGCATCATTATCTATCGCCCAGCGCGCCTTGGCACGCAACACATCTATTGCCGTGAGGTACTCCTCGATACGCATGATGCCATGCACATCGCCACGCAACAGCGTAGTAAGCTCTGTAAGGATGCGCACAACCTCGCGTTTCTCCTCATACTCAAGCTCACGGAGTTCATTATTTAACTCAACGACCTCAACGGGCTCGATATAGAATGTACGACCCGTAGCCGACTCATCATGTATGAATCCTGCAAGCTTGCGCTTATGTGCCGCAACGACAGGTATCACAGCATGGCCATCACGTATAGATATCATCGCATCAGCCTCGACAATGCCCGCAGCCTTCGCCCTCTGTAACACCTGCTGCAGACGCTTGGTAACCTGACCCTCATGCTCGTGTATCGCACGACGTATGTCAGCGAGAGCTGGCGATGCCGATGAACGCACCTCACCCTTATCATCCACAACACGTTCTATGGCGCGCTGCATCTCGGGGAAGATGACAACACCCTGCGACATAGCCCTCAAGCGAGGATATAGAGGCTCGCGACGTGACAGTATGAAGCCCACGATGGTGGCAGCAGAACGGAGGCTACGCAGCAGCGTAGCACACTCCTCGGCAAGGAGGTATGAACCCTCAACTCCAATCTTATCGACGATATAACGAAGGTCGTCCTGCTCACCTATCTCGGCACCTGGCTCCATAGATATGATAAGCCGCATCTCATCGGCAAGGGCAAGACGCTGCTCCACCTCTCGGCGCGAACGCGAGAAGTGCTCGTTAGCAATGACATCACGTGCCGACTGCATAGAGCAGGCCGCAATGATCTGCTCACGTATACGGTCGAAACCTACTCGTTGCTCGAAATTAGATGGGTATATCATACTTAAACTTATAAAGAGTGTGGCACGAGAGAGTACACTGTACCCTCCCACGCCACATATAACTTACTACTCCTCCTCCGCAGTGCGCGCAGCAGCCTTCGCAGCACGCTTCTCTGCGCGTGCTGCCTTCTTCGCTGCCTTCTCTGCCGCCTTCTCCTCCGACATGCCGAACAACGAGAAATGAACATAGCGCATAGGGTTGAGCTTCAAATCCTCGAGCAACGCACCGAGGTTATCGCTTGCCTCATTGAGTGATGTATAGAGTGCTGGATCGGTGAGCAACTGACCGACAGAACCCTCACCCTCCTCGATAGCGCCAAGCACACCGTTGAGTGTTGTCACCGTAGTGTTGAGCTGCGATACGAGGTCGGCAGCAGCGACATCACCAGTGAACGTGTCAAGGTTATCGATGATAGACTCTATGCGTTCTGTATTCTCGGCCAACGTATCGGTAAAGGTCTTAACATCACCCATGATGCCATCAACATCGCCCGACACAGCAGCAAGGAGAGCATCTACTGATGCAGACATAGACTCGAGGTTAGCAACAAGGCCTGTGATGTTTGCGCTGTTGTCAGCAAGCAGAGCATTAACACCCTCAACGGTCTCGTTAAGACCCTCCATGAGTGCTGTACCCTGATCTGCCAATGTACCAATCATATCAGCCTTAACGGCACCCTCGAAGAAGGCGCCAGCCTCCAAGACATCCTCTGCATCGCCTTGTAGGATATTAATCTCAACACCACCCATCAAGCCCGCAGAGCCAATCTCGGCAAGCGAGTTAGCAGGGATCATATCGGCATACTTACTCTCCACGGCGATCTCCACAAGCACCCTATCTCTCTCGAGCTCAATGCTACGCACATTACCAACCTCTACGCCACGAAGCTTAACACGTGACGACTCCTGAAGGCCCGACACATCGTCGTAGTACACATAGTAGATGTTGCTTGTGAGCAACACATTCTGGCCACCAAGCCACTTGATGCCCCACCACGATACGGCAATCACAATAACTGCGAAAATACCAATCTTAAATTCTCTTCTGATTTTCATAATCGTAATCTATCTTTTATTATTTTGTTTCAACCCTCGCTACTGCACAATGGCGCCATCCTTGAACCTAACGACATAGGCATCCTTGAATGTCTTACGCGCCTCGGCAAGCTCTGCTCGCGCCTCCTCGGCTGTGGCATAACTACCGTAGCAATACTTATACTTGTAACGGCCTGTGCCCATAAGTAGACGCACACGACCCTTGTAGCCCTTAAACTGATAGTCGTAGATGTCAACCTCCGAGAGACTCGAGATAAGCTGTATGGCATATCCCTCTGTAAGCTCTGCCGCAGGCGTAGCCTCCACAGCAGTCTCTGTGGTAGTCGTAGCCGCAGCATCGGTCGCGACATCTGATGCCGAGCCATCCAGGCGTGTGAAGTAGGCGACAATAGCATCGCTTATAGCCTCGGCCATCTCATCCTTCGACTTCTTTGACTTTAGGTAGTTATAGTCACTCTCGTTAGTCAGATATCCGAGCTCCACGATGACACCCGGACCCTCGAAGAAGTACAACACCGTATATACTGTACCAGCCTTAACACCAAGGTTACGAAGACCATACCTCGACATATTCCTACAGCACTCCTCGGCAAAGAAGCGACTGAAGGGCTCATTCTCGAGCTGACGCGCCAGGGCCACCATAAAACCTTGCGAGCTACGGTCAATGTCGCTAACATCAATAAAGTCACCCTCGTCGGCATACGACGTTGCGCTATTAGAGTTCTGCTGCATGAGCTTCTCGTTGAGGGTGAGCACCCACACCTCACAGCCAGACACCGTGCTCTTGGGGTGTGCATTAGCATGAATTGAGACATACAGGTCCGCACCCACGCTATTTGCAAACTCCGCCCTACGACGATTATCCGTAGACTGCTTCTCGTGGTATGCAGAGTCGCAGCTGCGCGTCATATAGACCTTCAGGTCGGGCATCTTACGGCCGAGCTTCTCGCGTACAGCCTTCGACACGTCGAGAACATAATCCTTCTCAACTATGTCGCGATGCACCTTTCCAGGGCGGGGACCGCCATGTCCAGGGTCTATGACTACCACTCTTCGAGGTGCCGACGACGCAACATTTTGCGCATCGGAGGCGTTAGCTACCATGGGCAGCAACAGCAACACCAAGAGTGATATTATGAGATTTCTCATAAAATAAGTTAAGTTTATGCAAAATTATTACTATCTTTGCGGGTTGTAACCGCTATCTGCACCATGGCAAAACATGAGCACAGCGACAATACAACACCCCATTTAGGGTGTTTTGCCGACTGCGTCGGCAAAGTTACAAAAAATTATTGAATTTTGAGACATGTATTCTTAAAATATCTGCTGTCAACACTACTTGTTGCGGTATTTCTGTGCCTGACATTCGGTCTTACGAGTGCCGGGGCGGGAAGTTTTGGTCTCTTCCAGACCAGCGATAGCGCAACAACGCAGCAGCCACTACGCGACACTACGGGCGAGAGCCAGACACGCAGACGCGCCTCGGCCCCCATGTTCGACGACATCGTGGAGGGTAAGGCCGCCGACTCTGTGGTCTTCGACGCCCGAAATAAGATGATTTACAGCTACAAGAGTGGTGACGTGACATACCAGGGCATGAACCTCAAGGCCGACTTCATGCGTGTCGACATGCAGACACGCGACATTTTTGCCCACGGCTACCCCTCGGACACCATCGACGGCAGACCTACGACAACACACCCCGAGTTTAGCGATGGTGGCACACCCTACACCATGGATACGATAACCTACAACCTCGACTCACGTAAGGCAAAAATCAAGGGTATCGCAACACAGGAGGGTGACGGATGGCTCATCGGTAGCAGCGTGAAGATGCACCCCGACGAGAGCATCCACATCGGTCATGGTATGTACACCACATGTGACTGCACAGACCACCCACACTTCTACCTCGCCATGACACAGGCAAAGGTTATACCAGGCAAGAAGATTGTTACGGGATATGCATACCTCGTGATGGAGGATGTGCCCATCTACTTCCCCGGTATCCCCGAGGCATTCTTTCCTATACACCTCGGTCCCAAGTCGGGTATCCTCATGCCTACATATGGTGAGGATGCCAAGGGTTTCTTCATCCGCGACCTCCGTTACTACTTCACCCTCGGCGAGCATATGGACCTTGCCATACGTGGTGGCTTCTACACCCTCGGCTCATGGGAGGTATCTGCCGTATCGCAGTACGTAAAGCGATATAAGTTCCGCGGTAACTTCAACCTTCAGTACTCGGCGATACGCGCGGGAGAGAAGGGCGAGCCCGACTTTGTGCAGCAGAACAACTATAAGATTCAGTGGACACACTCACAGGATGCCAAGGCAAACCCTGGCTCTACGTTCTCTGCCTCGGTGAACCTCACCTCAAGTGGCTATAGCCGCTACTCGGCGACCAACGTCAGCGACATCCTTGCCACACAGACCAACTCTTCGATATCGTACTCGAAGAACTGGGAGGGAACACCATTCTCCTTGGCTCTTAACATGGCGGTGTCACAGAACTCGAAGAATAAGACGTTGGCGATAACACTCCCCACCATCACCTTCAACGTGGCGAGCTTCAACCCCTTCAAGCGCCGCGAGGCAATAGGCAAGACACGCTGGTACGAGAAGATTAAGATGAGCTACTCGATGAAGATGACAAACACTGTAAATGCCACCGAGGATGAGATCTTCACACGCGAGACGCTTAACAACATGAAGAATGGTATTCAGCACACCATACCTATCTCTACATCGCTATCACTCTTCAACTACATCAACATCAGCCCATCGTTCAACTACACCGAACGCTGGTACTTCAAGAAGGTTAGCCAGCAGTGGAATAACGAGACACACCAGGTCGAGACTCTCGATCCGGAGTATGGCTTCTGGCGACTATACAACTATAACGCTTCAGTATCGGCCAACACCACCATCTATGGTACATATGTCGCCAAGAAGAAGGAACGTAAGCTCCAGGCCGTGCGCCACACACTAACGCCTAACGTAGGCTTTAGCTTTGCTCCCGACTTCAGCCGCCAGATGTATGGCTTCTACGAGACCGTGCAGGTCGATACAACGGGTAAATATAAGGTATACTCGCCATTCACCGACAACGCCTATGGTGTGCCAAGCAGCGGTCAGCAGCTGGCCCTCACCTTCGGTCTCTCGCAGTCCCTTGAGGCAAAGGTGCGCACAAAGGATACGGTAAAGAAGATTAAGATTATCGACCAGATATCTATCACTGGCTCGTACAACTTCCTTGCCGACTCTATGCGCCTATCTAACCTGCCCATACAGCTGCGTACTACGGTATACCAGAACATAGCCCTCAACCTATCGTTCACCCTCGACCCCTACGAGGTATCACCCGAGGGTGTGCGCTACAACAAGCTTATGTGGCGCCGCGGTCTTCCAGGCCGTATACAATCGGCAAGCTGGAGCTTCGGTTACACCTTCAAGTCGCGCGAGGATAAGTCACGTGTTGCCGGCAACGACATCACATCATTGCCCGCCGAGTACTTCAACTCATGGTCCGACCCCTATGGGCAGCTCAACCCCGCTATGCGACGACAATGGATGGCGGGCCAGTATTATGACTTCTCGATACCGTGGAACTTCGGCTTCAACTATAGCATCAGCTATAATGCCCAATATGTGAACAACGGAACGACGGGATATAAGAAGAATATCCAGCAGACCATAAACTTTAATGCCAGCGTTAAGCTCACGCCCAAGACTATGATTACGGCGACGTCGGGCTACGACTTCATGGCGCGTAAGATGTCTATGACCTCGGTATCTATCACGCGCGACCTACACTGCTGGCAGATGTCGTTCACATGGATACCATTTGGTAACCATAAAAGCTGGGCATTCAATATCGGTGTTAAGGCAGCATCTCTGGCCGACCTTAAGTACGATAAGAGCTACTCGCAGTACGACTATATGTACTAACCGTAGTATATATAATATAATATATGTATAGAGATGGGTGACCAAACAAATTCGTTTAGTCACCCATCTGCTTTGTTGAGAGAAAAGGGGCAAAAGGGTCAGAGACAGCTGGACATCGAGACAAAGAGACAACGCATTACCTTTTATGACGTTTTATGACGTTTTATGCCCTTTGGTACCCGAGAAAGAATGGGTTGCAAGGGGCACAAAGGCACAAGGGGCAGAAAGGGCAGAAAGGGCAGAAGGGTTTTAAGAAACTTTTTGTACCTCGTCATTGCGAGGCTTGGCACAAGCCGTGGCAATCTCCTCCCAAGCGAAGCGCCCTCCAAAGCGCAGCGCCCTCAAAGCGCAATAACAAAAAAATGCGCCCGACCAATTGGCCGGGCGCAAAAGTTTACTATCAATCTCAACTATTACAAGAGACGACCGATAACCTCATTACGTACATTAGCACCAGTACTAGTACCGTTAGCTGATACTGTAACATTTGTTGCTGAGCAACCTGTTACGTTAGCCTCCCTACCTGCACCGATAACCTGACCTGCATCACGACCTGCAGATACTGTAGAGTTAGTCGCTGTACAATCAGTTACTATTGTTGCATTAGTTGCGGTACCAATCAAAGCACCAGCCTTGTCTCCATCAGCATCGCCATTAGCATGTGTACAGCTAATTGTAGCATTTGATACATGGCAGTTATCAACACGCGCATATTTCTCTGTGATATAACCAACCAATGCACCGCAGTTGTGGTGACCAGTAATTGTTGCACCATCAATCTTTACGTTCTTGATATGACCGCGTCCCTCTGTGTGTGTCTCAATCCAACCAAATAGACCAGATGAGTAGTATTTTCCTGTCTGAGCTGATGAATCAACAGTGAGGTTAGAGATAGTATAGTTCTGACCATCGAATACGCCATTAAATGTAGTTGCGCCAGTCTGACCGATAGGAGTCCAAGGTTCATTCTTAAGATCTACATTGCCACCAAGCTTAACGGTCTTGCCATTGAACGCATTCTTGTTTACATTTACCTCATTTGCAAGCCACTTCAAACCTGCGGCTGAATATATAACGCAAGTTGTGTCATCAGTCCACTCATATGCAGCAGGAATAATAGAGCCATCAACACATGCTGTTGTGTATGTGTTATTCTCTACAATGCTATCATACTGAGCAAATGTTAGAGTTGAATTCAACTGCCAAAGAAGAGCACCCTCTACATTATTGCCTGTGATATCAAGAGTAGAGTTAGTGTAGTCACCATTTGAAGAGAACTGAATAGCACCACGACGACCTACAGAGAATGTATTGTCTTTAGCCGTAACGCTTGCAGGCGCAGCATTAAACCAGAAACCACCATTACAATTGTTAAACTCGTTATTGCTTATAGTTGCAGTAGTAGCCTTAACATCCTTGATAGCGTATGCCTTAAGGTTGTTAAACTCACAATCTGTCACAGTAAGCACAGAAGCATTGATAGGGCTTACTGCTACCATCTCGAATGTACAGTTAGTAAGGGTAACACTGCCAGAGTTCATGAACTGCAACTCACCGTTGATGTTCTCATCAGTTGTTGTGGCACCAGCAGTGTTCCATGGATCCTGTACTGTAATAGTTGCAGGGACGAACTTGATATTTACGTTGCTGATATTGATATCTCCAAGTTCAGCGAAACGCTGATACTGCGCATAGTAAACCTCTGGATTGCTATACTTCTGCAAACGATTTGGCACTCTTACATTAGTAGCCTGGCGTGCATCACCCGACATAGGCATCAACACAAATGTCTCACACTGACCATCGAACGTACCATTACCCTCAACTACAGCGTTTACAAAATCCTCAAACAATCTATAGTTGACAATGCTATAAACACCATCATTCAAAACAAGGAAGTAGCCATCAGGAACATTATTTGTAGTTACGTTAGAGCCTTCAGCAAGTGCATTAGCTGCGATAGAAACCTCTACAGGCCATGCTGTAGAACCTGCCGTAACAGTGAGGTATACATCACTATTTAGAGTACCACCAGTTACTGTGAGCTTACCCTTATTTGACTTTGCACTAGGATCCTGCATCCAGATTGACTTATTACCTGATGTACTCTCAATAACACCGCCATTTACAACTAGCTCGTTCATCTTGATATCAGAGTTCAAGAACTGACGAATAGCACGATATGTTGACTTAATAGTACCACCATTGATTGTAGCCTTAACATCACCGATACCACCGTTAGTCAAAATGTCGATAGCATATGACATATCTGTACCACCGAGGTGCTCAATAACACCAGACTCAACAACCAAAACACTACCTGGCTCATTTGATATTACTGATGAGTAGCGGTTCCATCCATTATTGTGATCAGCACGAAGTGTAATCTTACCATCCTTCTCCTTATGGCCATTCAAGATTGTAAGGTTACCACAATTCTTTATAAGACCATAGCTCTTCTCGGTAGTGTCGACACCACTTAATGTGCAACCATTAAGGTCGAGAACGATGCTCTTACCTGCAGGAATAAGCAGACCATATGAGTTGTTCTCTGCACGTGTTGAGAGGGTATCTGCATTAAGAAGGTCGTTAAGGTTGATATCACCGCCAAGAACGATATGTGTCTCCTTATCCGCAGCAGCAACGTCGATAGCCTCCTGAAGATCTGATGCGTTACTTGCCTCCACAACATCTACATTATGTGTACCATCGAAAGCATCCTTAATCTCAACAGTTACATTTGCTGCGTCAGTGAGGACAGGACCCATAACGGTTGTCAAGTAGTTGCGCTGAACAGGGATGTTAGTGTTGAATACAACTTTTGGAATATCCATTTCTGTTGCATCCTCTGCAACCAATTCGAAGTGAATAGCATCATCCTTTGCACCAAAGAAGTAGTCAGCAAACAAGGTCATCTTACCAGCATTCTTATACTCCTGCTCGCTATATACGAAGTCTTGATGTGTCAAATCTACACGCTTTGTAGTGCTTGCAACAGACTGAAGACCATCCTTCGCACCTGTAAGTGCATTGAATGTAGTGTAGAGAGGCGTTGTATAAGCAACAGTTACAGATGTAAGATCGCTATAAAGATGATTCATATCTGTAGTAACGACGCGAAGCTTCGCGAATGGGCGCTTCAACTCGATCTTAATAGGTGCGCCACTTTGGAACTTCTCAACTAAATGAACACATGTGTAAGCATCACGGCTCTCATCATTCGCATTCTGACGGTCCTCAATAAGTGAGATTGCCTGAATGTTAGTTGTGTTGTAGTGGAAGTCACCATTGCCCACCTGATTCTGTGGGATGAAGTCTGCCCATACTACGAATCTGTAGTCGCGACCAGGAACAAGGCGAAGATCGAATGATGTGCTTGCGCTAACATCCTCACGATTAACGATACGTGGTTTAGCAAGAGTGCCGTTTACATCGTACACCTCAAGGATGTAGCGAATGTCATAACCAGTCTCAAGGTTGATGTTCTGTAGGCCACTCTTTGCGCTGTCTTCACCAGCAGCACGAGTAGCATCATCTGGAACAGCAACATTCAGCGTCACTGCAACCTCGTCGCCGCCGACATTGGCGCCATCGAAGTCATTCTGACATGATACCACAGCGAGTACCAATGCCAATAAACCAAAAAGTTTTTTCATAGTATTAATAATTATTGTGTAAATTTCTAATTCGATATAATCTTGCAAAAATGCTGCCTACATCACACGACATATATAGCATTAAATTACAACCCCACCAAACATACCACTACAACCATCTGTCAATCAGCAAAATAGCAATACACAGTATCGCTAACATCATCAGAGAACAGAGATAGCCTTACTACACAGTTCGCTATAGAGTTACTATTCAATAGTTTATATCATGATACAAATATAGCACTAATATTCTTATAATCCAAGAAAAAGAGTTTTTTTATAACAAAACATCATAATATATACCTATATTTACATAGAAAGGGTGGGCATCGCAAGCGACACCCACCCCTCAACTATTGCATGGCGCAAGGCCACAACTCCTTACTCAAGGTTCATCTGGTCGATGAGGGCCTTTGTCTGTGGCTTATGACCACGGAAGTTCTGGTAAAGAGTCATAGGATGCTCGTGGCCACCCTTCTCCAAAACCTCATAACGGAACTTGTCGGCAACCTCCTGTGAGAAGATACCCTTCTCCTTGAAGTATGAGAAGGCATCAGCAGCAAGAACCTCCGCCCATTTATAACCATAGTAACCTGTAGCGTAGCCACCACTGAAGATGTGTGTGAAGGCTGAACCCATAGCAGCACCATCAACGATAGGCAACACCTGTGTAGGCTTCAACGCAGCAAGCTCAAAGCTCATAACATCACCCTCGAATGGAGTAGTGATTGTGTGCCATGCCATATCAAGCATACCGAATGAGAGCTGGCGAACATTGAAGTATGCAGCAAGGTAGTTCTTTGCATCTACAAGCTTTGTGATAAGCTCCGCAGGCATAGGCTCACCTGTCTGGTAGTGCTTCGCCCAAAGGTCGAGGTACTCCTTCTCTGTAGCCCAGTTCTCCATGATCTGTGATGGGAGCTCAACGAAGTCACGCTTAACGCTTGTGCCGTTGATAGACTCATACTTACCCTGTGCGAGGATGCCATGGAGACCATGACCGAACTCGTGAAGGAAGGTAGTGAACTCATCGAATGTGAGCAATGATGGAGTGTTAGCTGTAGGCTTTGTGAAGTTCATAACGAGCTGCACCAAAGGACGCTGCTCAACACCATTGCGGATGCTTGCACCGCGGAACTCGGTCATCCATGCACCCTGACGCTTTGACTCACGTGGGAAGAAGTCGAGATAGAGGATAGCGAGAACCTCACCGTCAGCATCCTTAACCTCGTATACAGTAACCTCTGGGTGGTAGATCTCGATGTTTGACACTGGAGTGAAAGTCAAGCCATAGAGACGTGTAGCAAGCATAAAGACTGCCTCCTTGGCATTCTCGAGCTGCAAATAAGGCTTGATCTGCTCATCGTTGATGGCATACTTCGCCTCCTTATACTTCTCGTTGTAGTAACCCCAATCCCATGGCATAAGCTCGCCCTCGAAACCGAGTGAGTGAGCATACTCTGTAACAGCAGCTACATCCTTACGTGCGTACTCCAAAGTGGCATCGCAAAGCTCGTTGAGGAAGTTGATAACAGTGATACGGTTCTCGGCCATGCGGTCCTCCAAAACGTAGTCTGCGTATGTCTCGTAGCCGAGCAACTGCGCAATCTGAAGACGAAGGTTAGCAATCTTACGGATGTTCTCCATGTTGTCGAACTCGCCACCTACACCACGTGTGTTATATGCACGGTAGAGCTGCTCCTTAAGGTCACGCTGTGATGAGTATGTCATGAAAGGACCATAGCTTGGTGCCTGAAGAGTTACTGTCCAACCCTCCTCACCACGTGCCTCGGCCTCGGCAGCAAGACCCTCCTTAACGAAGTCGGGAAGCTCCTCAACCTTTGCAGGGTCAGTGATGTTGAGTGCAAAAGCGTTTGTTGCAGCAAGAGCATTCTGGCCAAAGACGAGTGTTAGCTGTGAGAGCTCTGTAGTGTACTGGCGGTAAAGCTCCTGGGCATCACCCTCGAGCAACGCACCTGAACGCGCAAAACTCTTATATGTCTCCTCAAGAAGCATACGATCCTCAACATCGAGGTCGAGGCTCTCGCGCTGCTCGTAAACAACCTTAACACGAGCAAAAAGCTCTGGGTTAAGCGAGATGTCGTTGCCAAGTTCTGTGAGCTTTGGTGTCACATTCTGTGCGATAGCCTGCATCTCGGCAGATGTGCAGCAGTTGTTCAACACGAAGAACAAGTTTGATACACGTGAGAGCAACTCACCGGCCTGCTCCATAGCCACGATAGTATTCTCGAAGGTAGGAGCATCTGGGTTGTTGATGATGGCATCGATATCTGCTCTGTTCTGCTCGATAGCATAGTCGAAAGCAGGCTCGTAGTGCTTGAGCTCAATCTGTGAGAATGGTGGGGTCTGATAAGGTGTATTCCACTCAACAAGAAGTGGATTGTTTGCAATCGCGTCGGCATCAGTCGACTGACCGCAACTTGCAAGACCCAAGGTCAATGCTGACATAACAAAAAGTACTTTTTTCATAGATTTTAATTTAGATATTTTGGTTTCTTTCATTTACCATACTACTCCACGTCTACCTGTGGGCGCACGGTCTTACCAGGGCGTGCAAGGTCGTGAACAGGGCGTGTACCTGGCTGAATACGTGCGGGAACTACGAACTCCTCAACAACAGCCTCCTCGGGCTGCTCTACAGGCTCACTCCACAAACCACGAGCCTTGAGCATAGCACTCTTATCGGGATCGGCACCACGGAATGTGCGGTACATCTCCATACCTGGGCGCTGACCACCCTGTGAAAGGAGGTTATAGCGGAAGCTTGTAGCAAGCTCTCTATCGCAGATATCGCGGCTCTCCTTGAAGGCTGCAAAGGCATCCTTATCGAGCACCTCTGCCCATAGGTAGAAGTAGTAGCCCGAAGAGTAGCCACCATTGAAGATATGCGCGAAGTAAGTATAACGATAGCGTGGCGCAATCTCGGGGATGAGACCACGACGTGTAGCAAGATTATATGTCTCGAAGTCTACGATATTCATATCTGTGTAGCTTGTCAACGAGTGGATATCCATATCGATGAGTGCCGCAGCAGCAAGCTCCGTAGTTGTGAAGCCCTGATTGAAGAGGGCCGCATTCTGAATCTTGCGGATGAGGTTATCAGGAATAACATCACCTGTGCTGTAGTGTGTAGCATACTTCTGCATGATCTCTGGCTCGAACGCCCAGTTCTCCATGATCTGTGATGGGAGCTCTACAAAGTCACCCTCAACCTCCGTGAGACCACGGTAGCGCACATCAGCAAAGAGGAAGTGAAGAGCATGACCGAACTCGTGGAACATTGTCTCCGCCTCATCAAACGATAGCAGCGATGGAGTATCACCTACAGGAGGTGTAAAGTTACATACGATACCTACGACAGGAGCCTTACGCTGACCGTCGACATAGCGCTGCTCGGTGAAGTTACCACACCATGCACCACCACTCTTCGACTTACGTGGGTATGGGTCGATATAGAGCACACCGATGTGTGACTGGTCATGGTCGAGAACCTGGTATACGGTACACTCCTTATGGTAGCGTGGCGCAGTGATAGGACGGAAGGTGATGCCATAGAGACGGTTTGCAAGGTAGAACATACCATCACGAACATTGTCCAACGACAGATACTGGCGCACAGCCTCCTCGTCAAGCTGATACTTCTGCTTACGGACCTTCTCGGCGTAGAACCACCAGTCTGACTTCTCGAAAGTCTCACCTGGGTGATCTCTCTCGAAGAGACGCTGCATCTCCTCAAGCTCACGCTTTGCAGACTCCAACGCTGGCTCGAAGATCTCATCCAAGAGTGAGTATACAGCCTCGGGCGAGCCGGCCATCTGATCAGCAGTAACATAGTGCGAGTATGAGTCGTAGCCCAAGAGGTGAGCCTTCTCCACGCGAAGACGTGCCATATCCTCGGCAAGCTGCTTATTGTCGAACTCATTATCGTTGTTACAACGCATGAGGTAGCCATTGTAGAGTTCACGACGTAGGTCACGGTCAGTAGAGTATGTCAGGAATGGCAACATGCTTGGCTTATCGAGGGTGAAGACATAGCCTGTCTTACCCATGCTTGCAGCAGCCTCCTGCGCCTGTGTGCGAACACCTGCTGGGAGGTCAGCTACCTGACTCTCGGTGAGCTCGAGGCAGAAGCTACCATTCTCTGCAAGGAGGTTGTTACCAAAGCGGATAGAGAGGTCGGCAAGCTCGGCATTGATCTGCATGAGGCGTTCCTTATCGGCACCCTCGAGCAAAGCACCCGAACGCACGAAGTCGTTGTATGTCTTCTCCACAAGGCGCATCTGCACGTCGTCAAGACCAAGCGTTGCACGCTTATCGTACACGACCTTAACCTTCGCGAAGAGCGCATCGTTGAGCATGATGGTGTTGAAGTGCTCCTCAACACGTGGCATCATACGCTGCTGCACATCCTGCATCTCGGCATCGAGGTCAGATGATGATATCATACCAAAGATGAGGCATATCTCCGAGAGCTTGATGCCGGCATTATCCAAGGCAACGATGACATTCTCGAATGTAGGCTCCTCCTCGGAATTAACTATAGCCTCAATCTCTGCATTGTGCTGCTCCATGGCAGCCACAAAGGCGGGCTCGTAGTGCTCGGTGCGAATCTGATCGAAGGGAGGCACACCAAATTCTGTGGTCCACTCATCCAACAATGGATTTTCAGTGAGAGCCTTCTGCTCGCTACCACATGACATAATCATAGTCATAACAAACAATAATGACGATAATGTTAAAAGACGTTTCATCTATAATATTTTTTAATTAACTTTGCAAAGTTAAAAAAATTATTGCAATGCAACTATTTTATGCACCCGAAATTTCACTTCCGAAGTACACTCTTTCGGAAGAGGAGTCGAAACACTGCATCCGTGTGCTACGTATGAGGTGTGGCGACGAGCTACATATCACCGACGGCCGTGGTAACATGCATCGCTGTAAAGTGGTGGATGACAACGTGAAACGCTGCGTTGTAGAGGTCGTGGAGACAACCGCCGAGTACGAGAAACCATCATACGGTCTTACCATGGCCGTGGCACCAACAAAAAATATAGATCGTTTCGAGTGGTTCCTAGAAAAAGCCACCGAAGTGGGCATAAGCGAGGTTATACCCATCGTCTCGGAGCATAGTGAACGTCGTGAGATAAAGCACGAACGCGAGCTCAAGGTCATCACCTCGGCCGTAAAGCAGTCACTCAAGGCCTACCACCCAACGCTGCACCCACTAACATCGTTCAAGGATGTTGTGAGGATGCCATTCAATGGTGACAAGTTCATTGCACACTGCAACTCATCACTCGGCCAGCGCGAATATCTGGGTTCATTGATAACAAAAGGCCACAATACGCTAATTTTAATAGGCCCAGAGGGTGATTTTTCGGAAGAAGAGATTACCTTTGCACTCGAAAATGGATTTAAGGCGATAACACTCGGCAAGGAACGTCTCCGCACCGAGACTGCTGCCGTGGTGGCCACTGTGGTCACAGCAACCATTAACAAGCTATAACTCAAGATTAAATAAATGATGTATTTGTACTCTCTACTTGCAGCAGTACTCCTCATCGTTGCCATCTTCATCACCCCCGTGAAGCATAAAGTGTGGGTGGCAACAGGTATTATTGCTGCAGCGGCAATGGCTGCATTAGGCATTGCCCTAACGGTATTTAGTCGAGGCACAGAGGTGACTATTGCGGAGTTCAGCACCCCACTATTCGGTGCAGAATGCTTCTCTGTCGATATGCTCTCGTCACTCTTCCTCGTAATCATCTCCATAGCATCGCTTGCCACGGTGCTATATTCACGAGGATATGTCGCAGGATACCTCAAAACACTATCCCCAGCACACATATCACTACACTACACAGCACTCGTGCTTCTTGTGGTGTCGATGATGCTCGTGGTGACATCAAGTGGTGGCTTCTCATTCCTCTTCACATGGGAGCTAATGACCATCGCATCCTTCATCCTTATCCTCTTCGAGGCGAAGCGTCAGGATGTGCGTCGTGCAGCACTCAACTACCTGGTCATGATGCATATAGGTTTCATGTTCCTCGTGGTAGGCTTCGTACTCCTATACAACGTGACAGGCTCGGCAAACTTTGAGGCCATAGAGCAATATTTCAAGATTGCAAACCCGCTGCCACTCTTTGTCATCCTCTTCATCGGCTTCGGCATGAAGGCGGGTGTATTCCCCATGCACATATGGCTTCCCGAGGCGCACCCCGCAGCGCCATCACACGTATCTGCAATAATGTCGGGCGTGATGATTAAGACTGGTGTATATGGCATCATGCGTCTCTTGCAGTCCATAGACCACAACACCGAGCTACTATACACCATAGGTCTCATCGTGCTACTATCGGGCATCGTAACAGGCCTCTGGGGTGTGATACTTGCTGCCATGCAGAACGACATCAAGCGTCTGCTTGCATACTCGAGTATCGAGAATGTGGGTGTCATACTCATAGGTCTCGGCATCGCCGCCGTAGGTCACGCTGCGGGCAGCTCACTCATCGGTATGTGTGGCATCTGCGGTGCTCTGCTTCACACCGTAAACCACTCGCTATTCAAGACACTCCTCTTCTTTAGTGCGGGTAACATCTACTCGAAGCTACACACCACAGCGATGAACCAGATGGGTGGCATAGCAAAGCATATGCCCGTGACGGCGATACTCATGCTTCTTGGCACCGTTGCCATATGCGCCCTACCACCACTCAACGGCTTCATCTCCGAGGTACTGATCTACATCGGCATGTTTAATGGCGTAAGCGACGGCCACGAGGTGCTCTACTCCGTAGCCGGCATCTTCTCGTTATCACTCATCGGTGGCATCGTGGTGCTCGCCTTCACAAAGCTCTATGGCGTAGTATTCCTCGGCTCACCACGTTCAACGCACGTTGCCGAGAGCAGCGAGGTGGACAACCTTCGCATAGGTGCGATGGCGATACCCGCGGCGTTGATACTCTTCATCGGTCTATTCCCACAGTTTGCGATACGCCCCATCACACTTGTTGCCGAAGCCATCACAGGCGCCGACAGCTATATCGCCCTTGAGCACTTCATACCTACGCTGCAGACCATAAGTGCTATATGCTGGGTACTGCTCGCCGTGGTGATACTACTCTACCTTCTCAAGAGACATCTCCAGGGCAAAAGCAATGTTACAGAGGGTCCTACATGGGGATGCGGTTTTACTGCGGTAAACACCAAGATGCAGTATACGGGTGAGTCGTTCTCGGAAGGTCTCGAGAGCATAGGCAAGCCACTGATGAAGGATATGGTGGATGGTCGCGCAGTAGACAAGGGCGAGATATTCCCATCACCACATCAGTACAACATCCGCCACAAGGATAAGGTAGACTCGCTACTGGGTCAGTGGTGGGTGCAGATGATGCATCGCATAAACAAGTTTGTGATGCGTCTGCGCACAGGTCGTGTAAACAACTATGTAACCTTCGCGTTGGTATTCCTCGTTGCGGTGCTCATACTAACACTTGTAGGCATACTATAACCCCAACACCACTGTTATTATGTTAGTTAAACTACTCAATACACTGCTAATGATTGTCGTGGCACTCTCGATTACGGGTGTCATAAATCGCACACGTGCGGTGCTCGCAGGACGTCGCGGCATACGCTTCTTCCAGCACATATACAACGCACGTCTACTCTTGAGAAAGGGCTCGGTATACTCTACCACCACAACGGCACTCTTCCGCATAGCACCAACCATCTACCTCGGTGCTGCCATCGTGGCCTTCCTCTTCATCCCTGTTGCCGACCTCGAGCCACTATTCTCGTTCCACGGCGACATAATACTTGTTGCCTATCTCTTGGCCCTTGCCCGTGTAGCCATCATCCTTGCAGCGATGGACACAGGAAGCTCGTTCGAGGGCATGGGTGCTGCACGCGAGGCGCTATATGGCGCCCTTGTTGAGCCTGCACTCATGATGGCCATGGCAACACTCGCACTCTTCTGCGGCTACTCATCCTTCGCCGAGATATTCTCTACGGCGCAGGAGCTTAACATGAACCTCACCATCGTGCTTCTGCTCGTGGCATATGTCTTTATCATCATCATGTTCATCGAGGCGGGTCGTGTGCCTGTCGACGACCCAAAGACACACCTCGAGCTTACGATGATACACGAGGTTATGTGTCTCGACTACTCGGGCGTAGACATGGCCTTCATACACATCGCTGGCTGGCTCAAGAATGCCATCTTCGCAACCATAGCAGCAAATGCTGTGGCTGTGGCCTTCTCGTTCCACTGGTGGGTTGCCGTGCCACTGGCCATACTTGGCGCTGGTCTCTCGGTAGGTATCGTAGAGTCGCTACGCGCCCGCAACAAGCTATCGCGCAACGTGACATACATCATCACCATAGTGGCGATGTCGGCACTCGTGCTACTAACAGGCTTCCTACTAATACAGAATATAGAAATATAAGTCCTCATTACCATGATACTATCACTTATAATACTCTACGTTCTAACGCTTATCTATCTCTCGATAGCTGACCGTTTCCGTAACCACACCTCCATCCTTGCCATACAGGGTCTTCTGATCTTTGGCATCGCCATGGCACGTCTCCATGAGTTCCACACCGTGGAGTTGATATTCATCATCGTCGAGACACTACTATTCAAGGCTATAGTGATCCCTGCAATTCTCATGCGCGTGATACACAAGACAAAGATCAACCGCATACACTCCGCGGCGTCGCAGTTTGGTGCCTTGGTGATGTCTATAGCAGCCCTTATCGCCAGCTGTACGATAACATACTACATGGCCGACAACCGCACCGACATGATATTCTTCGGTGTAGCACTATATGCGCTACTCACGGGTCTTATCCTCATTGTCATGCGTAAGCGTATCTTCGCACACCTTATAGGATTCCTTGTCATCGAGAATGGTGTCTTCCTCTTCTCTATGGCCATAGGTGTTGAGCTCCCAATACTCATCAACCTCGCCATCATGCTAGATATCCTTATCTCAATCCTCATCCTCGGTATGTTCCTCCGCCGTATGGACAACGACATACACACCGATGAGACTGATGCTCTAACCTCTATTAAAGACTAACAGCGATGGAAATGCTTATATACATAATACTATCACTACTACTTGCCGTAGTACCACTCTTTGCGCGTAGCGAACGTGGCGCCAACATCGCTGCAGCACTCTTCATGCTTGTGCAGATTGCCGGCATAGCACTTGTCATATGCTTCAAGCAGATTGATGTAGTGATGCTCTCCATCTTCCGTGCCGACACCCTGGCTGTGGTGTTCCACATACTCATGACTGCCGTGCTCGGCTTCTCGCTACTGCACTCGTCGTCATACCTCAAGGCTGAGGATGTGACAACACGTTCTTATAAGGCATACTACACGCTGCTTATGCTCCTTGCCGTAGCCATAACCTGCGTATATTACTCGGATAACGTAGCCATGACATGGGTATTCCTCGAGGCTACGACAATATGCTCGGCAGGCATCATCTACCACCGTGAGTTCCAGCACTCACTCGAGGCTACATGGAAGTATATCTTCGTGTGTTCAACAGGTATCGCCATGGCATACCTCGGCATTCTGTTGCTCTCTACCGTTGCCGAGCATGGCACGTTGGACTATGCATCACTCAAGGATGTCATTGCAAATGGTAACCCTCTATACCTCAAGGTTGCCTTCCTACTCATCGTCGTGGGCTACAGCTGTAAGATGGAGATATTCCCACTATACACCGTGGGTGTAGATGCCAACTATGCTGCACCAGCACCCGCCTCGGCATTTATATCTACAGCCCTGGTGAACGCTGGCTTCGTATCTATATACCGCATATACTCACTCTACGCCTCTGCAGGCGAGGTGTTCGCATGGGCACGCCACACAATGATACTCATAGGCGTCCTCTCGTTGGCCGTAGGTGCTATGTTCCTACGCCGCACGAACAACTACAAGCGATTCCTTTCATACTCAACTGTAGAGAATATGGGTATCGTGGCCATAGGCATGGGTATCGGCGGTGTAGCGCTATGGGCTGCGGTATTCCATGTCATCTGCCACACCCTCGTCAAGAGCTCGATGTTCTATCAGGTGGGCATCATGCGACATGTATATGACAGCTATAGCATCAACCGCATCGGTAACTATATGTCATTTAACCGTGTGGGCGCTATAGGCATGATCCTCGGTACCATCGTGCTGCTCGCCTTCCCACCCTCTCCACTATTCATCTCCGAGATTATGATTTTCAAGGAGATCGTTGCCGAGGGCTGGTGGTGGTTGCTCCTCGCAATGCTCCTACTAATGTGCGTTGTAATATACGCTATATGGAACCGCACACTACGTATGGGCTACAACCCTAATCAGGATAATTTGCATCTCTCGGCAGTGAACCTTCGTCTGTCATACTCGGCAGCGATACTCCTTGCTGCAGCCATAGTAATAGGCATGTGGCAGCCCAACTTCCTTAGGGATGCTATTGACATCATCGTAAACATAGGCTAACATCATGAAACTATACCTTACGACAAACAATAGAGCCTCGGCAGTGGCCATCAGCGACATCCCTGTCGTTGACTATGCGGAGCTATATGCCGACCTTCGTGACCGCATGTGCAACACACGCTACCATGTGGGCCACTACTTCGCAACAGAGATAGAGAATGGTCTTAAGTTCTATATGCTGCTGCTCGACGATGCTACAGGTGAGGTGCTCATCACCTCATTCATCCCCGACTACTACGCCGAGGGCTTGGCATCACTCACAGCACTGCACCCACAGTTCCACCCCTTCGAACGTGAGATGCACGAGCTTTATGGCATACCCTTCGATCACCACCCATGGCTCAAGCCGCTGCGCTTCCCACATAACCGCCGCGACAAGTCATCGACAATGGATAGCTACCCCTTCTACACCATCGAGGGTGACGAACTCCACGAGGTTAACGTAGGTCCTATCCACGCGGGCATCATCGAGCCTGGTGCCTTCCGCTTCATATGCGATGGCGAGCAGGTGCTACACCTCGAGATAGCCCTCGGCTACCAGCACCGTGGCGTGGAGGAGGAGATGCTACGTTCGCAGAACCGCCTACGCCAGACACTCATCGCCGAGTCTATAGCGGGTGATACAGCCGTAGGTCACGCCACAGCATATGCCGAGATTATCGAGAAGTTCACAAATACCGATATAGCCGAGGACCTCAAGCTCGAACGCATGATTGCCATAGAGCTTGAACGTATAGCTATGCACCTTGCCGACACAGGTGCCCTCGCCACAGATATCGGCTTCCAGCTATACCAGGTGGCTTGCGAGGCACTGCGTACCGTAACCATCAACACCTCACAGGCATGGTGTGGCAACCGTTTTGGCAAGAGCTTGATACGCCCAATGGGCACTAACCACCCTCTCACTGCCGAGAAGGTAGCCATGATACGCAAGAACATTGCTGACGTACGTCGCCGCTACAACGAGGTACGCGAGGATATATGCGAGGCACACACACTGCTTACACGTTTCGAGCAGTGCGGCCTTGTACCAAAGGCAGAGATGGAACGCATAGGCGGTGTCGGCATGGCAGCTCGTTCGAGTGGTCACATGCGCGACATCCGCGCTACACACCCCTGGGGCTTCTATGCCGAGAAGATGCACCACGAGCCTGTGATGAAGGGCGAGGGTGATGTAATGTCGCGCCTTGCAACACGCATGGACGAGATACTCCAGAGTGCAGACTACATAGAGAGTGCTCTTGCTGCATACACGCCATCAGGCAGCATCCCAGCGCCCAACTACGAGGCACCACTCAAGGGTGAGGCTCTGGCCTTCTCGCTTATCGAGGGCTGGCGTGGTGAGATATGCCATGTGGCACTTACAGCGGCGAATGGCGACATTGCCAAGTATAAGATTAAGGACCCCAGCGTTCACAACTGGCTTGGCCTGGCTATCGCCGTACGTTCAGAGGGAATATCGGACTTCCCAATCAACAATAAGAGCTTTAACCTCTCATACTGCGGTCACGACCTGTAGGATATGAGTCGTAATAGGTCGTTAGACCATTAAAACACTACTACCATGTTATTTGGAAAAGTAAAGATACTGCGCAGCCACGGCTGGCAATATATACCCGATTTAGATGGCGTAACCCTAACCGAGGAGTTCCGTGGTTTCCCACGCCTAACAGATACCGAGGATAAGGGCGACATAGAACGCGCTGCGAAGATATGTCCCACAGGTGCCATCACCACATCACCACTAACACTCGATATGGGTAAGTGTCTCTTCTGTGGCGAGTGCCAGCGTTGCGCACCACGCAACATACGCTTCACCAACGAGCACCGTCTTGCTGCTACACGCCGCGAGGACCTCATCGTCACCGCAGGCCAGGAGGCACCCAAGTTTGACACATCTGTAATACGTCCCGAGATTGCCAAGTACTTCGGCAAGGCGCTTCAGCTGCGCGAGGTGTCGGCAGGTGGCGACTGCTCGGTAGAGATGGAGCTAAACGCCACAGGCAATGTGAACTTCGACTTTGGCCGCTATGGCGTAGGCTTCACCGCCTCACCACGCCACTCCGACGGTCTTGTGCTCACAGGCCCCATAAGTGCCAACATGGCCGAGGCACTCGACATATGCTACAACTCTATCGCCGATCCCAAGATACTTGTAATATGTGGCTCGGAGGCTATATCGGGAGGTCTCTATGCCGAGAGTCCCGCAGTGGACCGCACATTCATAGATAAGTATCATGTAGACCTATGGCTGCCTGGCGCACCTACACACCCGCTATGCTTCATCGACGGCATAACACGCCTACGTGCAAAGCGTAAGACGAAGAAGTAGCAAACGCACAAGAGTAGATTTGATAAATTTTACTATATTTGCGCATTGAGAAACCTTAAAATACAAAATATGAACGCTATTGTTAAGAATGATTTTCAGTTCGAGGGCCAGAAGGGTCACTACGTAGGTAAGGTACGCGATGTATACAACATCAACGATGACTACCTCGTGATGGTAGTATCTGACCGCATCTCGGCATTCGACGTTGTACTTCCAAAGGGCATCCCCTTCAAGGGTCAGGTGCTAAACCAGATTGCTGCGAAGTTCCTCGACGCCACAACCGACATCTTGCCTAACTGGAAGATTGCTGTACCCGACCCTATGGTCACTGTAGGTCACCGCTGCGAGCCTTATAAGGTGGAGATGGTCATCCGTGGTTACCTCTCGGGACACGCATGGAGAGAGTATAAGGCTGGTAAGCGCGAGATATGTGGCGTAGCTATGCCTGACGGTATGGTAGAGAACCAGAAGTTCCCAGAGCCTATAATCACCCCAACAACAAAGGCTGACGAGGGTCACGATGAGGATATCTCAAAGGAGCAGATAATTGCACAGGGGCTCGTATCACGTGAGGAGTATGAGCAGCTCGAGGCATACACACGTGCTATCTTCGCACGCGGCACAGAGATAGCTGCCAAGATGGGCCTTATACTTGTCGACACAAAGTATGAGTTCGGTAAGAAGAATGGCACAATATACCTCATGGATGAGATTCACACACCAGACTCATCACGTTACTTCTACAAGGAGGGCTATGAGGATCGTCTTGCACGTGGCGAGAAGCAGAAGCAGCTATCAAAGGAGTTCGTTCGCGAGTGGCTCATGGAGAATGGCTTCCAGGGTCAGGAGGGTCAGCAGGTGCCCGACATGACACCAGAGGTTGTTGCTGGCATCACAGAACGCTATATCGAGCTTTATGAGCAGATCACAGGCGAGAAGTTCGTACGTGCCGAGGGCGACGACGTCGAGGCACGCATCGCACACAATGTTGCAGAGTACCTCAAGACATTATAATAGGCCTAAAGGCAAACACAAAGGGCTGTTCCACAAGGACAGCCCTTATTTGTTATCTCGGTGAGCAAAGCAACATCAACCTATCACTTATTTTCTATCGTAGGTTAAGAATGAAAATGCCCCCTCATACTCCTCGCCACGTTCATGACGCTGCTCATCGACAAGACGCCACGCAGACCAGTCGACATTGGGGAATGATGTATCACCCTCGTAGTCGCGTTCGACACGTGTGAGGTATATTCTATCTGCGCACTTCAATGCCTCGGCATATATCTGCGCACCACCGATGATAAATATCTCGCTATCGTCACCCGCAAGCTCTATAGCCTCACTCAAAGAGTGTGCAGTAAGGGCACCATCGAAGTCAATATCCTGACGTGTTATGACAATGTTTGTGCGCTTGGGGAGTGGCTTCGAGCCCAATGACTCAAAGGTCTTACGACCCATGACTACTGCATGACCAGATGTTGTAGTGCGGAAGAAGCGCATATCCTCCTTAATATGCCACAAGAGGGCATTCTTATCTCCAATGACGCCATTCTGTGCGACGGCAACAATAATACTTACCATAGTTCGAGTTTTAAAACGATAGTGGTGCCTTGATTGTTGGGTGTGGGTCGTAACCCTCAAGCTCGAAGTCCTCATACTTATAGTCGAAGATAGACGCCACATTTGGGTTTAGTCTCATTGTGGGCAGCGCGCGCGGCTCACGACTCAACTGCTCGGCAGCCTGGTCGAGGTGGTTGAGGTAGAGATGTGCATCGCCCAGGGTGTGGATAAACTCACCTGGCTCGAGACCGCACTCACGGGCAATCATCATCGTGAGGAGTGCATACGACGCGATGTTAAAGGGTACACCGAGGAACACATCGCCACTACGCTGATATAGCTGGCACGATAGGCGCCCCTCGGCAACGAAGAACTGGAACATAGTGTGGCATGGTGGCAACGCCATATCCTCAACATCTGCCACATTCCATGCCGAGACGATGATACGTCGCGACGTGGGATTCTTCTTGATCGTATCTATAGCACGCTTAATCTGGTCTATGGGCTCACCACTGGGTGTAGGCCAGCTGCGCCACTGATAGCCATATACGTTGTTAAGGTCACCAAAGCGGTAACCATCTATAGGCGACTCCATGCCTGCGGCAGCGAGGAATGTATCCATATCCACGGGCAGCACACCATGCTTAACACACAGCTCGTTGTAGTAGCGGAAGGCGTCGCTATCCCATATATGCACGCCATTATCAACAAGATACTTGATGTTAGTGTCGCCCTTTAAGAACCACAATAACTCATAGATGATACCCTTGAGGAATATTCGTTTTGTGGTGAGGAGAGGGAATCCCTCTTTTAGATCGAAGCGCATCTGATAACCGAAGATGCCCTTCGTACCTGTACCTGTACGGTCGCCACGCACAACACCGCAGCGACAGATGTCATCCAGAAGTTTAAGATACTGCTTCATCTATCACGAATGTTTTAATGTTTAAATTACCATCGCTATCGAGAGCTACATATGATGCCTCATCTGAAGACCAGTCACACATAAAGAGTACATCGAGGCCCTCGGCATCCTGGTGTCTATGTGTCAGGTGCATATGACCAAAGATATAGGCCTCAACATCCTGCGCTGTAGCCCTATGCCTACGGGCGTACTCTATGAGGTATTCCAGTCTATCAGGCGTTATACGTTCGCCGCCGTGCGACTTGCGCGACTTACCACTCCACCATGTGCCGAACTTAAGCGCCAGATCTGGGTGTATGAGCCAGCGGAAGAGCCAGCGTGCCACACGCGAACGGAAGATGCCGTTCATGAGGCGCAACATCGGCTGTCCCGAGATGTTCATATTGTCGCCATGTGCCAGGTGCAGACGGTGGCCGCCTATGGTTACAACCTGCGGAGTCTTGACGATGGTTATCGAGCACTCGCGCGTGAGGTAGTCGTAGCACCACATATCATGGTTACCCGTATATAGGACGATGCGCACACCCCTATCAGCAAGTGCCGCAAGACGACCGAGGGTGCGCACAAAGCCTTGAGGCACCACCCTACGGTACTCAAACCAGAAGTCGAAGATGTCGCCAAGGAGATATATCTCCGTGGCATCATGCGCCACCATATCCAACCAACGGCAAAAGGCACGTTCTGTGCGACGTGCCACCTCGGGACTTCCCGAGCCAAGATGTATGTCGGAGGCGAAATATATCATACTAGACTAAAGGAGTCGACGAATCTTACCTTCGAGAGTCTCCATATCGAATGCACCGATTGACATGTTACCCTCACGGTCAATGAGATAGGCCATAGGTAGCTGCGCTATGTTGTACAGCGTGAATACCTCGGGGTTGTTACCCGCAAATACAGATACCCAAGGGTGTCCCTGCTGGCGAACAGCCTCAATCCATACAGCCTCGTTAGCATCGGCTGCTACATGGTATACCTCGAAGCCCTCGTCGTGATACTTTGAATATAGTTCCTTAAGCTCTGCGTTTATGTTGTTGCAGAATGCACTCTCCGATGTCCAGAAGTAGAGCATTATAACCTTGCCCGCAAGGTCCGACAACTTATGCGACACCTTGTACATATCCTGTAGCTCGATATCGGGGAACGATGCCACCTCTACCCTGCTCACAAGGTCGGCTATGGCCTCTGCCTCCTCAATGTCACGTTCTATGACTGCAACATATGGAGAGTCAGGGTATGCAGCACGTATGCCCTCGAGCACGGCGCGGTAGTGTACTATGTTGATGCCCATGCCGTCGAGCTGTGGGATATACTGCTCGGCGATGTTGTGACGCATAGCGTAGAAGGCAGCAAGAGTATTCTGATTTGAGCCCACGAAGCGCATCTGCGCCTGCATAGCCTCCTGCGCAGCACGGTATGCCTCGCGTTCGTCATATGAGACATTTCCACTGCCTATGCCCTCGGCGATGAGTGCCAGTCTGTCACACGCCGCGAAATAGTCTCTGTTGAACTGACGTATGAGTGCCGACTCTTTGGAGCCTGTAACCTCATAGTTGAGGAATACATCGCCTGCAGACTCAAGCGTGATGTTGTCGCCAGGGGCAACAACAAGTGTCACAGGACGGCGGTCTGCGGGGAAGGCGAGGCGGTAGAAGCGTGGTGATGACTCGGCAGCGACCTCCACCTCAAAGCTAAAGGCGCCATTATCAGCTAAAGCCACAGCGGCAACACGTTCTGGCATCATCACCTCGTCGGTGATACGTTCCAAGTATACCGAGTCTACATTTGCGCCAACAAAGCGACCCGAGATGGTCACACCCGCCATCTGCTCCTTCGTGCCACACGCCGAAAGTGTGGCAGCCAACATTAGGGTTAGGAATATAAATCTCTTCATCTTATAATTCGTCGTTTTACAGTGCTACAAAGATAACGTATTACTGCTTATGTGCATTATGTCGTTGCTGATTTTTTGCGCCACGCTGCACCTTATTACGGCCATTGTTGCGCTGCTGCTTATTGTTGCGCTTTGCATTACGCTGCACGGGGTGCTGGCGGTACTCGCTGCGCATGGTTGTCAATACCGAAAGGTCGAGATCCTCGTTACCACCCACCATGATGCGTATGTCGCGGATGATAGAGTCATTGTTAGGATGCTCGTTGTTAAACTCGTAGCTCTTCGAACGCATGTAGCGCGCTACGTTGACCATCTCCTCTATGTGGTTTGGTGCCTCGGCAGCGATGGCACGCACAAACTGCTGCGTATACTTACCATAGTGCTTGAAGGCTATGCGTGTCTGTGGGTAGCGCAACTTTTGTGGCACAAGCATGAGTTCTTGGCGTGATGGTTGCTGATACGGAGAGTCCACGTCGAGCTTGAAGTCCGACATTATGAAGAGGTGATCCCAAAGCTTATGCTTGAAGTCCTCGGTATCACGAAGCATGGGGTTAAGGTTACCCATAACCGCGATTACGGCCTTTGCCTGACGTGTACGTTCCGCCCTATCCTCAATCTCGAGCAACGAGTCGACCATCTCGTGTATATGGCGACCATACTCCGGTAGATAGAGCTTACGGCGTGTGTAGTTATAGTTTTTTTTCATCACTATGCTGTTGTCTTAATGAGGCAATAAGAAGTATGACGATTGTGGTTCATTATCATAACACTTTAGGGTCATTATGTCGCGACCATTTGTACCATTCACATAAAAGCCGCACCTTCGCCACCATTGCGCCGACGGAGATGGGACAAGTCCCTACATACCACCAACACATGAACCTCCTATGGTTGTCTTTAACCCTACAAAGGTAACTAAAAAATATTTACATAAACAAACTATGACAAAAATTTTGCTTCTTTCACGGTCCAAAAGCATGCTCAACTCTCTCAGCGAACGTCTGCAGTTTGAGAACTACGCTACTACAGAGATAGATAATATACCATCGGCCACGGAGCTATGCCGTTCTGGGCACTACGATGCTGCCATTGTGGATGGCGATATGGAGCTCGAGGATGTGGGGCTACCAACAATCATTGTGGCACGCAAGCCCGACATCGATGCTGCCATCACCGCTATGCGCCATGGCGCCATAGACTACATATCTACACCTATTGACATGAACCGCCTCTTGAGTGACCTGCGCAACCTCGACAGCGACACCACAAACGATGCCACACCTCGCCTACGACAGGTGCGCAACAGTTCTAGACGCACGAATTATGCCACACAACATATCATAGGCCACTCCGAGGCTATAGAGAATGTGCGTAACATGATACGTCGTGTGGCGCCCTCGGATGCACGTGTGCTGGTGCTTGGCGAGAATGGCACAGGCAAGGAGCTTGTGGCACGATGGCTACACATGAAGAGCTCACGTGCCGAGGCACCCTTCATTGAGGTTAACTGCGCAGCAATACCCGCAGAACTCATCGAGAGTGAGCTTTTTGGTCACGAGAAGGGATCGTTCACCTCGGCGGTGAAGCAACGTAAGGGCAAGTTTGAGCTTGCCGATGGTGGCACACTTTTCATGGATGAGATTGGCGACATGTCGCTATCGGCACAGGCAAAGGTGCTACGTGCGCTACAGGAGAGTAAGATAACACGTGTGGGTGGTGACAAGGATATAGCCGTCGACGTGCGTGTGGTGGCTGCCACGAATAAGGATATACGCCATGAGATAAGCCTCGGCAACTTCCGCGAGGACCTATATCACCGCTTGAGTGTCATAGAGATAAACGTACCACCGCTACGCGATAGACGTGAGGATATAGCACTGCTAGTTGAGCACTTCATTGAGGAGATATGCTCACGCCATAATATAGACACAAAGAGGATTGATAGCGATGCTGTGGAGATGCTCACCACACGCCCATGGACAGGCAATATACGCGAGCTGCACAACGTCGTAGAACGCCTAATTATATTGAGTGACGAACGCATCACGATAGATGCCGTGCGCCGCTACTGCCGCACTTGAGCCTCGGCGAAGAGCTGCGCCTCGAGCTCCGCTGCCGTTGTCACCACCGTCGTGGCACCCGCAGCATATAGCTCATCAGCAAAGCGGAAGCCCCAGGCCACACCTATGGCATCTATGCCCGCCGCTGCGGCAGTGCGTATGTCGATGCCAGAGTCGCCAACCATTATGGCCCTACTACGGTCTACCTTCGCCATTGCAAGTATGTTGTCGACAATGGCGGGGTCGGGCTTCAAAGGAGCACCCTCTCTATTACCCTCGATGGCCACAAAGTCGATGTCGCCAAAGAACTTCGCCACAAGACGGTCCGTGCCATGCTGAAACTTGTTGGATGCCACAGCCACGGCAACACCCTCGCTACGCAGACGTCGCAGGAGGTCACACATACCCTCATAGGGCACGGTGTACCTGTCGATGTTGTCTACGTAGTAACGGCGAAACTGCGCCACACACTCCTCTACGTACGCCTCATCTGCCGATAGATGATCAGGGAGTGCTCTCTCCACAAGACGCTTTATGCCACCACCAACCATCTGGCGGTACTCTGCATCAGTATGCTCTGGCAGGTTGCGGCTACGCATCACGTAGTCCACAGATGCTGCAAGGTCACCAATGGTATTTAGCAACGTGCCATCAAGGTCGAATATTACAATGTCGTACTTCATGACGACAAAGATAACGAAATTATCTTAAACAAGAAATTATAGGTGGTCTGGAGGGCAAAATGTAGGAATAGCGTGAGATTGCGATCTGGCGGACAATGAGTCATTTTTTTGGGACAGCGAGACAGTGAGACATTGGGACATTGGGACATTGCGACCTGGCGGACAATATTGTGATACCCGACCTCGCTTTGTCTATTTGTCTTGACTCACCTCACCAGCGTGACACCCAATTTTTTGTTAGAGTGGTGCAGATGTGGCGCTGACATGAAAAAAGCCAGGATGGATAGTACTTGACGTACATTCCATTCTGGCGTTTGATTGAAG
>JAZLCL010000038.1:0-13420 GCA_045614205.1 Alistipes sp.
GGCACCGATAATTAAAACTTTTGACATTTAGGTTATTAGGTTATTACTGTGCAGAGTACAGATGAGGACTCTGCGGACTCGCTTTATGGTTGTTTTGATGCATATAGATCTGTGAGAAACTGATATAGGAGCTTCGCCGCCAAGAAGTCCGATGCCTTGGCCGCAGGGTTGGGACATAGCTCCACAATGTCTATGCCCACCACCTCGTGGTCGCGTATCACACGACGTAGTAACGACACCACCTCGCGGTAGCTCAAGCCACCAGGCTCGGGTGTGCCCGTCGAGGGTAGGTATGCAGGGTCGAAGACGTCGAGGTCTATGGTTATGTATACCCTCTCTCCCAGCTGCGCAGAGACACGTCCCTGCCAGTTTGGCTCCTCCGCTATCCTGTGGGCATAGAATGTGCGCTCGGGTGTTATGTTGTGCTGCTCCTCGCGTGCCGAGCTGCGTATTCCCACCTGCGTGATGTTGGGTGTTAGCTCCTTTGCGCGCGCCATCACGCACGCATGGTTACATGGTGAGCCCTCATACTCGTCGCGCATGTCGCTGTGGGCGTCGAGCTGCAGTATCGAGATGTCGGGGTAGTGGCGTGCCATGGCACGGAAGGCCCCTATGGACACAGAGTGCTCGCCGCCGAGGATGACGGGGAACTTACCATCCTTGAGCATCGCCTCGACCCTACGTTCCACCTCTTGTGCCATCGCCTCGGGCGATGAGCTCTCGGTCACGGGCTCGAGGGTTGCTATGCCCCGCTTGTACACCTCCGTACCTGTCTCAATGTCGTAGAACTCAAGGTTGTACGACGCCTCGAGGAGTGCCTCGGGACCACGGTCAGCACCCTTAATCCATGTGCTCGTGCCATCATACGGCACTGGGAGTATCGCTATTGCGGCACTCTCATAACGCATCTGGTCATCAGTAAAATCACCAAAAGGTCGCATCACTATATGTTATTTATTCTTTCCTAACTATCCTCATTAATCGTCATATATACGCTGTGCCTACATCTCATGCACATTGTGCGTATAAATATATTCTTTTTAATGAGTTACATCTCAATTCTCGTTCGCAAATATAACTATTTTCTAAATGCTTACAACCATTTTTGTTATTTTTTGCGATAAATACGTACAAGTACTTACTCCATCCTTATCCTCATCTCCCATGTCGTCGTGCCTTATGTGAGCCAATGCTATGCCGATGTTCTCTTTTTTGAATAATATGGTGTGTTATTCTTGTTTTTTCAGCCGAAAAATTATATCTTTGCTACATATTGTGAACATAAGAGGAGATATAATATCTAAATATCATACAAACAACTTAAAACATTCAGACAATGTACGGTAAATTTCAGCAGCATTTGCAGAATGAGTTGGCCGAGATTAAGGCCGCAGGTTTGTACAAGACCGAGCGCATCATCGAGTCACCTCAGCGTGCAGAGATCGACGTGGCAAACCGCCCAGTGTTGAACTTCTGCGCTAACAACTATTTGGGTCTTTCAGACAACCAGCGTCTTATCGACGCAGCAAAGCGTGCTATGGACGAACGTGGCTTCGGTATGTCGTCAGTACGTTTCATCTGCGGTTGCCAGGATATGCACAAGGAGCTTGAGAAGGCTATTGCTGACTACTTCGGCACCGAGGATACTATCCTCTATGCTGCATGTTTCGACGCTAATGGTGGTGTCTTCGAACCATTGTTCACTGCCGAGGATGCTATCATCTCTGACGCCCTCAACCACGCCTCTATCATCGACGGTGTACGCCTCTGCAAGGCACAGCGCTACCGCTATGCTAATGCCGATATGGCCGAGCTCGAGGAGTGCTTGAAGCAGGCACAGGCACAGCGTTTCCGCATCATCGTTACTGACGGTGTGTTCTCTATGGACGGTAATGCTGCACCACTCGACAAGATTTGCGAGCTCGCAGAGAAGTACGATGCTCTCGTTATGGTTGACGAGTGCCACTCTGCAGGTGTTCTTGGTAAGACAGGTCGCGGTATCACAGAGCTCTATGACCTCCGTGGTAAGGTTGATATCCTCACAGGTACTCTCGGTAAGGCCTTTGGTGGTGCTGTTGGTGGCTTCACAACAGGTCGTAAGGAGATCATCGACATGCTCCGTCAGCGTTCACGTCCTTACCTCTTCTCTAACTCATTGCCACCCGCAGTCGTAGGTGCCTCTATCGAGATGTTCAAGATGCTCGAGGAGAGTGATGCACTTCACGATCAGCTCGTAGCAAATGTTGAGCACTTCCGCACAAAGATGATCGCTGCAGGCTTCGACATCAAGCCTACAGAGTCAGCTATCTGCGCTGTTATGCTCTACGATGCAAAGCTCTCACAGGACTTCGCTGCCGAGCTTCAGCAGGAGGGTGTCTTCGTTACAGGTTTCTACTACCCAGTAGTACCAAAGGGTCAGGCACGTATCCGTGTTCAGGTATCTGCAGGTCACACTACCGAGCAGCTTGATCGTTGCGTTGAGGCGTTTATCAAGGTTGGTAAGAAGCTTGGTGTCCTCAAGTAATTTCTTGTGATAAGGGGTCATCTGTGACCTCTCAATCATTTGGCTGGATGGGTCCCATTCAGCCAAATCTTTTTTTGACCGAGGGGTGGGAAGGGTGAAAGGTCATAAAAGGTCAGAAAGGGTAAAAGGTCAGAAAGGGTCAGCGGCAACGCCCTACCTTTTATGCCCTTTTATGACGCTTTATGCCCCTTGGCGCCATAAACAGCAAATGCCTCTTGTGCCCTTTTTGCCCTTTGGTATCTCTCTGTATTTTAGCGCTTATTGCTTAATCTTGGCGATATCGGCGAGGCGGTGCTCGGGGATGTTGCCCGACATGCAGACGATGTCCAGATTGCCGTTGTGGCCCTTGACAATGATGATGAGTTCGGTAATATTGTCGCCACTATAGATACAATATATATCACTGATGTCAGTGCCATCATCATTGCTACCTAAATGTTGTGCACCGAGGCTCTCCACTATCGACAATGTGCGGCTTAGGAGTGTTGGGGCATACTCCACATTCGTGCACTCTATCATCTCTATGTTGTCGAGCATCTCAAACACCTCGCCTACCTCCTTCTCCGAGAATGTAGATGCCATGCCGAGCATGAAACTACCGATGCTCGTATGCTCCACATGGCGCTGCTTCGATGCACTCTTAAAGAGGTTGTTGATGGCGGGTATCTCGGCATGTGCCACGAGGGGTAGCATGGCCATAATAAGCAAAATATATCTTCTCATATCTTCACATAAGTTATTCTTGTGGCAAATATAGTATAAAATAATGTAATGGAAGTTTATGAATGGTAAAAAACTATGGTTATAGTTTCGAGAAAAAAGCGTATCTTTGTGAAGTAATAGTGTTAACAATTAAAAGATTATATATATGTCTGTTATTAGACTAACCAAGGAGTTTACCTTCGAGGCGGCACATATGCTCGAGGGCTACGATGGTCTATGCCGCGAGATACACGGTCACTCATACCGTCTTTTTGTCACTGTCAAGGGCGAGCCTGTGAGTGATGCCGACTCTCCGAAGATGGGCATGGTGATGGACTTTGGCATCCTCAAGCGCATTGTCAACGAGCAGATTGTGAATCGTCTCGACCACTCGTTCATGATGCGTAACACGCTTGCTGCCGAGGATGTAGCCAACAATCTGGGCTACCGCTTCTCGAAGGTTATACTCACCGACTACCAGCCTACGTGCGAGAATATGCTTGCCGACTTTGCCGAGAGGCTTCTGGGAGCTCTTCCCGAGGATATAGAGCTACACTCGTTGCGTCTGCACGAGACGGCAACATCATATGCCGAGTGGTACGCCTCGGATAACTTTTAGGGCTATGGCAAAGCAGAGTCTCTACCTTATCGACGCCTATGCGCTGATATTCAGATACTACTACGCCTTCATGGGGCGCCCCATGCGCAACCGTGATGGCCTTAATACATCTGTAGTCTTCGGCTTCGTCAAGTTCCTTCGCGACATCCTACGCCGCGAGAAGCCCGACCTTGTGGGTGTCGCCTTCGACCCTCCTGGTGGCAGCTTCCGCCGCGATATATTCCCCGAGTATAAGGCTAACCGACCACCCACACCCGAGGATATCATCATCTCGGTGCCCTATGTTAAGCGACTTCTTGAGGCTATGTGCATCCCCATCTTGGAGGTTGAGGGCTTCGAGGCTGACGATGTTATAGGCACGCTGGCGAAGCGTGGTGCCGAGGCGGGCTATAGGGTCTTCATGGTTACCCCCGATAAGGACTATTGTCAGCTTGTTGATGACAACTGCGTCATCTACCGTCAGAAGGGTGATGCCATAGAGATTATAGATAGGGAGGCCATAGAGGCGAAGTATGGATTCACAGACCCAGCTCTCGTGTGCGATATGCTTGCGTTGTGGGGCGATACTGCGGATAACATCCCTGGTGTGCCAGGCATCGGCGAGAAGGGGGCTGCGAAGCTTGTGAGGGAGTGGGGGGCTGTGGAGAGCATCCTTGCCAACACAGATAAGATAGGAGGTAAGACGGGTAAGAATCTTGAGGCGTGGGGCGATAAGTTGTTGCTGTCGAAGGAGTTGGCGAAGATACGCCTCGACGTGCCCGTGGCACTTGACGAGTTAGCACTCAAGGTGTGCGAGCCTAACTACACATCCCTCAAGGCGCTATATGCCGAGCTTAACTTTAGCTCTTTCCTCCGCGACCTGGAGAATGTATCGCCCGTTGAGGAACCTATGTCGGCACCTACGCAGGCACCACAGACGCAGCTTCAGGAGGTGTCGCGTGCCAAGGCCGAGATGAAGCGTCGTGCGCGTCTCGAGGGTCAGGGCGACCTCTTTGCTGCCTTTGCTGCGCCAGCGGCTGATAGCGGTGTAGTGGAGAGTGCTACGGCGGAGTGTGTCGAGGCGCCTGCTGTTGTTAATGAGCCAGTCATGCAGAGCATCACCACCACGCCACACGACTACCGCACGGTGCGTAGTGCTGATGAGCTACGCGACGTATGCCGCCATATAGCCACCTTTGATGAGTTCTGCTTCGACACCGAGACTACGGGTCTCGACACGCAGATGTGCAGCATCGTGGGTGTGTCGTTGAGTGTCGAGCCGCACAAGGCGTGGTATGTTCCCTTCACGAATGGTGATAGTGCCGAGTACCCTGCGATATTGAGGGCTTTATTTGAGAATGAGGCAATCACGAAGGTGGGCCAGAATATGAAGTTCGACATTATGGTGCTTCGTAACATAGGCATCGAGGTGCGCGGTCGTAAGATAGACACCATGCTTCTGCACTACCTCATAGACTCCGAGGCGCGCCACAATATGGACTTTCTTGCTGCGCGCTACCTGAACTATGTGCCCATATCTATCGAGACGCTTATAGGCAAGGGTGCCAAGCAACTCACTATGGATATGGTGGGCGTTGACCGTGTTGCGGAGTACGCTGCGGAGGATGCAGATGTCACCTTGCGCCTTAAGCATGCGCTGTATGGGGAGCTCGAGGAGCTTGGCATGAGGGATCTGTACCACACCATCGAGGAGCCTATGATTGATGTCTTGGCAGATATGGAGCTTGCGGGTGTACGCATTGACAGTGAGGCTCTTGCCGCGTACGGTGTTGAGCTACGTGCACTCCTCGAACGCCTGCAGGCGGAGGTGCGCGAGCTTGCCGACGAGCCAGAGCTCAACATCAACTCATCGCGCCAGCTTGGCGAGGTGCTCTTTGCGAAGTTGCGTATCGCCGAGAAGCCCAAGATGACCAAGACGAAGCAGTTCTCTACGGAGGAGGAGTATCTACAGGGCTTTGCCCACGACTTCCCCATTGTAAGTAAGATATTGGAGTATAGGGGAGTTAAGAAGCTGCTCTCCACATATGTCGAGGCGCTGCCCAACCTTGTGAGTAGCAAGACGGGGCGCATACATACGTCGTATAACCAGGCCATCACTGCTACGGGACGTCTGTCGTCGACAAATCCTAACTTGCAGAATATACCTATCCGCGATGAGCTCGGCAAGCCTATCCGTGCAGCCTTTGTGGCGTCGGACGATGAGCATATCATCGTCTCTGCCGACTACTCGCAGATTGAGCTACGCCTCATGGCGCACATGAGTGGTGATGAGGCACTTATAGAGGCCTTTAACTGTGGTGAGGATATACATGCTGCCACCGCTGCACGCCTCTATGGCAAGGGTGTTACGGAGGTTACTGCAGACGAACGACGTCGTGCCAAGACGGCAAACTTCGGCATCATATATGGCATCTCAGCATTTGGTCTTGCCCAGCGCCTCGACATCCCTAATCGTGAGGCGAAGAGTCTCATAGAGAGCTATTTCGAGAGTTACCCGGGTGTTAAGAGCTATATGGATGGTGCCATGCAGGGTGCCACAGATAGGGGATATGTAGAGACTATGTTTGGTCGTCGACGCATACTCCGAGATATAAACTCCTCAAATCGTACTGTGCGTGGCATCGCAGAACGTAACGCCATAAATGCGCCGTTGCAGGGCTCTGCTGCCGACATCATGAAGCTTGCGATGATAGAGATAGCACGTCGCTTCCGTACCGAGGGCATCAAGTCGAAGATGATCATGCAGGTGCACGATGAGGTTGTCATCGATGCTTTACGCACAGAGCAGGATGCCATCATGCGCATCGTCAAGGAGGCTATGGAGAGTGTTGCCCACTTGCGTGTTCCGCTGGTTGCGGAGGTTAGTTATGGTGAGTCGTGGTTGGCGGCACATTAGTGGTACACATATATAAGGAGGGGTTGCCCAACGCTGGACAACCCCTCCTTTGTATATATGCTCTTTAGAAGTTGAGACCGAGTGTTACGACAGCGATGTGGCGGTCTGTGGTTGTTGAGTATACGCGGCTCTGGATGTCGTTGTCGGGATTGTTGTAGTCTATGGCATAGAATGTCTGGTAGTCGGTGAATGTGCGACGACCATACTGGTATGCAAAGTCGAGGTATATGCCTTTGACGAACTTCAATCCGAAGCCCGCTGTTATGAAGCTCTCCTGCTTTGGCAGCTCATGTGTGGCAACCATATCCTCATACCCCTCACGTAGTGTCGAGCCACTCCATATATAACCTACGCGCACGGGGAGGAATGGCGCAATGTAGACCTCGGCACCCACTCGCACGGTGTTGCTACCCTTAAAGCATGTTGTCGTAGGTGTCTTGTAGTCGAGGTTCTTGATGGGGGCAGATGTGAGGCGTGTCGACTGATACCAGCTACGTTCGTAGTCAGCAGATATTATGGCACGCTTGGCGATGGTCACGGCAATACCTGTGAGGAGTCGTGATGGCGAACGGAAGCACCATGAGTATGGTCCTGCATCCTCCCACACTCCCGAGTATGCATCGTCGTACATGTAGCCCATAGGTCCTATGTCGTAGCCCTCGGGGTTCTTGCCCGCACTCTTTGTGCGTGACCACATCTCGGCATCGTAGCCGAAGTCTATGTTGTAGTATGTTGGTGTGTGGTATGCAATACCTATGCGTAGCCAGTCGAGAGGTCGTGCAGTGACGCCGAGCTTAAAGTTTATGCCTGTGCCAGACATCTGTGTGCGCTGCAGGTAGTTCATGTAGTCGAGCTGGTAGGGCATCTCATCGCCCGTAGGTCGTGTGGCGTCGCTATATATGTAGTTCTCGCCGTAGTATACTTCGCGGCGGTAGTTAAGACTCTGCATGCCCAACGACGCACCCACATATATGCGGTCTACGAAGTTGAAACCCACGGTTAGGGCAAACTCACCTATTGAGCCACGTGTCTGCACAGATGAGTATTGGTCGATAATTGCATCCTTATCTATACGATCGATGAACCACCCCTCGTCATCCTTGTTTGTCAGGCCATTTTTGTATGCGAGCACAGCACCCCAATAGTATGGGTCGTTGCCGAAGGGCATTGTGCCATCGTCGTTTGTCTTTAGCTCATCCACGTTGCCAAGTGTCGCAAAGAGGTTTGCTATGGAGTAATACGACTCGTTGTCCAGCGAGGCGTTGAGCCTATTCTGGTTGAAGTCGGCTATACGGTTGTATACGAGGCCCACGTTGATGTTTGTCACAGCGCCTGTGCCTCTATATGCTGCGAATACCACGCCTGCGCTACCCAGGCCGAAGCGTTCCGTATGGTCGGAGTATACCTGCTGGCTCTTGGGCACGTCGGAGCTGTAGTAGGCATCGCTATTTGCTGTTGGGCTCTTTGTGAACTGCATGATGGGCGTGATGCTCAAGTCGCTATGCGTATACATGCCTATACCCGCAGGGTTGAGGGATGCCGAGACCATGTTGGCACCCAGCGCCGTGAAGGCGTTACCCATGGCCATAGATTGTGCTGTTCCGTAGTTGTGCGAGGTGAAACTCAAGTTGTAGAGGTCACCCCAGCCTACGATGTCGTTGTTGAGTGTCGTGCCACCAAAGTTCCACGATGGCTGCTGCTGCGCGCTCACGGCGCCTATGGTTGACATTAGGAGCATTGCCGTGGCAATTGCGCTATAGAATCTTCTCATACCCATACTCTTGGTTATTGATTGTTATATTGACAAATGGGGGTGTGCAACACGATGTGCTGCCATCCCCATTCTCGTTATCGTCGTGATGATGTGGTGCCACCACGTGAGCCGCCACCATGACCTCCTGATGAGCCACCACGGAGACCTCCCGTAGAGCCATGATGTGTTGTTGTACCCTGACCCACGGAGGTGTTGCGGCGTGTCGACGTGCTGCCACTACTGCGGAAGTTATTGTTCGTGCGCTGCTGTGTGCCTCCATCAACACGTGTGCCACGCTGCGTTGTGCCACCACCATTTGTTGGGCGCACCGTTGTTCTATGCTCATTTATGCCTGTCGATACAGCACCTCCTCTGCGGTTATCCTGCGATGCTCCGAAGTTTCGGTTCGATGTTGGCGAGGTGTAGCGTGAGCCTGTGTTGTCGCGGTGACCGTTGAGGTTGCCATGACCGCCATCGTGGTGATGAGGCCTTCCTGGGCGGTGATGTGGGGGTGGCACAGGACGGTGTGGCGGATAGATGGGGTAGTAACCGGGGTAGTAGGGGTAGTATGGATAGTATCCTGGGTAGTATGGATAGTATCCAGGACCCCAATATGGACCGTAGCATATTGTCCAGTTCCAGTCGTACCACGAGTAGCGAGGATATCCCCACCATGAGTAGTAGAATGGGTCTGTGTAGTAGCTCCAGCCATATGTCCATGGGTCGCTGTAGAGACCATATGTCACGTTTGTAGCACCCCACGTGCCAAACATAGATGTTATGTACTTTGGCTCTACCCACACCTGGTCGCCCGACACCATCACGTTGTAGAAGGCAGGGTCGTATGCCGAGGCGTAGTACATAGCCTCGCTTGTAGATAGGCTATAGTAGCTCGAGGGTAGTTGGTATGTTGGTGATGTGAAGCCCTGGAGGCGTCGTGCGTAGGCACTCTGGTAGTCGTCGGCGAGTACCGATGTGTAGTCCACCCTGCTCTGCGCTGCGAAGCTCTCTGCCTGTGCTGCAATCTCCGCTGCCGCCTCGGCCTCGGCTATGAGGTCGCGGGCAACACGTTCGCGGTTGTCGCTTATATATAGATCGCTTGAGCCATACGACGATGAGTTCATCATCGCTGTGCAGCCTCCCAGTAGCAGTGTCACCGCCGCGAGGACCATCATGTGAAGTGATCTTTTCATACTCTATATCTCTTTTACAGTTTCTCTTTTTGGTGGTATTACCACCCCTATATCACAAAGGTAGTATTTTTTTTGCAAAACCATCTACAGCATCTCTCCAATACCCGCTATTTAGTGGTGAAACGACCTTTTTTGGTGGTGAACAGCTACCTCCTTATGGAGGTTATAGTTCGTCATTTGTTGTCACCTCGCGGCGGTTTATCAGCGCGTGCGTTATCGTCAGCTCGTCGACATACTCCAGCTCATCTCCAAATCCTATGCCGCGAGCTATGGTCGTAACCTTCACATCGGGGAATGCCTTCAGGCGGTTGAGCAAGTAGAAGAGTGTCGTCTCGCCCTCGACAGATGTAGATATCGCTATTATCACCTCGCGTATCTCGCCTGTGAGGAGCTTGTCGGCAAGCAGGTCTATCTTCAGGTCGGAGGGTCCTATGCCCTGCATAGGTGATATAACACCACCCAGAACGTGGTATAGACCCCTATACTGCCCTGTGTTCTCTATCGACATCAGGTCCTGCACTTGCTCGACGATACATATCGTTGTGCGGTCACGGCGGCTGTCGCTACATATGGGACATAGGTTGTTGTCCGAGAGGTTGTTGCAGCTTGCGCAGTAGCGTATGTCGTGGCGGAAGCTCGATATGCTCTTTGCCAGTGAGTCGACACTCACCTCCTCCATCTTGAGGATGTGCATCGCCAGACGCAGTGCCGTGCGGCGGCCTATGCCTGGTAGTCGCTGTAGCTCGCTACATACGTTGTCAAGGAGTTTCGACATGGCTGTGGTGTTATATGTTCTCTATCTGTGATGTGCGTATCCATCCCTTCTCGCCGTCAGCAAAGAGTATCTCCGACCAGTCGCCATGGCTGCGTAGCACCTCTATGGTTACACCCTGCGAGGGCTGACGTATGATCTTCGAGGCACTGTCGGGCGAGGCGTGCACGGGCGTCGTGTCGTTGCATATCACCACGGCACGTGTGTCGTTTGTCGTTGCCATGTGGCTCGAGATGCCGAGTGCTGTGGTTAGCATGAAGCCTATGTATAGCACCAGGGCGGTGAAGAATGTCACCTTGCGGAGCACTATGCGCTGACCGAGGAGGTATACTATGGTGAGTGTCAGAGCTATGGCGAGCATCGCTATGGATGCTATGGTCCATCCGTTAGTGCCTGTCATGTCGCGTAACGAGTGCCATAGGTGTGTGAGGAAGCTGTCGGGCACCGCCTCTGTGTCGTTCGTGTGGTCCACCGCAAGGTCGAGGTTGTAGCGAGCATCCTCCATCGCGGGGTCGAGGCGCAGTGCACGGTGGTAGTTTAACACGGCACGGCCGAGCTCGCCCCCAGCAAAGGGGCGTAGAGAGCTCGATATGTTCTGCTGCCCGAGCTTGAAGTATGCGCCTGCAAGGTTGTAGTATACATCTGCCGATGCCTCGCCGAGGGTTACTATATGCTCGAAGGCCTCCACAGCCTTGGCATAGTCGCGCGCCTCATACGCCCCTACGCCCTCATCCCAGCATGCAGCGGCTGTTGTTGTGGCATCTGCCGAATATGCGTTGTTTGTCGTTGTCAGGCACGTTATGAGTGCTATGATGACAACCAATCTATCTATGATGTTCATATTTAGCGTTTTACTACCTCTTCAATTTTAGAAATGACCTCTATCGCCTCGGTGTATACCTCGTTCATATCGCCATCGGTTGATGGTGCATACTGCGCCTCCTCGGAACGTGATATTATCTCGCAGAACTGCTCTGCTATGGCTGATGACACACCACGGCGGTATAGCTCCTCGCGGATGGTCTCCTTGGTGAGGTTCGACACGGGGATGTTGAACTTGTCGCTTATGTATCCCCACATTGCGCGTAGCATCTCCTCGTAGAAGGAGTGTCTGTTAAGCTCCTTCATCGACTTCTCGGCCATGCGCAGACGCTGCACGGCAACCTTGTCTGCGCGCTTCATGCGTCGCGCTACCACGTTGCGGCTGTTTATCATGCGCTTGCGCAGTGCCACGTAGGCGACAATGAAGAGTGCCATAAGGAGTGTTATGAGCAACCAGTAGAGTGGCGTGAGGACTATCGCCGCACCACCCTTTATGGGGAGTGTGCCAGTGTGTATGAAGCGTATGTCACGGTCCAGTTGGCGCATGGCACTGCCGTAGCTAACCACACCTCCTGTTGTTGTTGTCGCAGGCGCAGAGCCATCATCCGCAACGCTTATGTTGAAGCGTTCTGTTGCCAGCGTGTGGTACTCGCCCGTTGTGGGGTCGAAGTAGCTGAACTCCAGAGGCTCGATGGTAAACTCGCCCGCAGAACGTGCCACGAAGGGGTAGCTGTATGTTATGCTGCCGGATGTGCCTGTAGCCGTGAGCATTATGTTGTCCGTAACCTTCGTGTCGTATACCTCGAATGACTCGGGGAGTGTCAGGCGTGGCGCTGTGATGAACTTGAGGTTGCCACTACCTGTTATTGTAAGCTCTATGCGGTCCGAGGTGTTAGCCTCGAGCTGTGGCTCGGGCATATCGCACGCGAGTGTGAAGCTGCCCACAGCACCCTGGAACGAGGCGGGAGCACCCGCAGGGAACTCCTTGACGTTGATGCTTATGGGCGCACTCTTAAGGTTGCGCGTAACGTGGTATACCTGCCTACCGCCAAAGAAAGGGTCGTAGCGCTTGTTGTCCTGCACTATCACCTGTGCACGCACATCCATCAGCACCTCGGGGATTACTATCGTGCCACTCTGCTGTGGCGATAGCAGCAGCTCGTTGATCTTGTACGTCTCGTATATCTTGCCGTTATACTCCTCGCGCGAAGGGCTATTCTCGAAGTCTAACTGCTGCGACCAGAAGCCGTCGAAGGCGGGCATAGTGAGACTCTCTATATTATCTATGCTCACGCGCGTGTAGAGCACCAACGATGCGCGTATAGCCTCTCCCTTGTATGCCTCTGTGGTCGACAGCTTGAGGCGTAGTAGTATGTCGTCTTGTGCTATGCGGCTCTCGGGCGTCTGTGCTTTGCCACCTGTTGCTGCGCCCTTCTCCACGATAACCTCTATGGGTAGTGGTGTTGTGCTGTAGCTCTTGCCATCCACCTTTATCGATGCGGTGCCTATGGTGTAGTTACCCGCGGCCTGTGGCATCAACACATAGGTGTATGTGCAGTTGTAGCTCGCCGACTGTCTGCCGTTGATGAATTGTATCGAGTGTCCCGTAGATATAGATGGTCCTGCCAGCACGTCGAAGCCCTCGAATGAGGGTGCTACGAAGCTGCCCTTCTCGGGCTCTGCATCTACCGAAAACTCAACACGGAAGTTGCTGCCCAGTGCCACGAGGGCGGGGGCATCTACCGTAAATGATACCTGTGCCCATGCCGCTACTGTCGATAGCAGCGCCACGGCAACAAGCATTATGTGTCGTACTCTTATCATACAATGTGCTCTTGTTTTCTACCGATACTTCTCTAACGCCTCGGTGGGCGCTTTTATTTCGTGACGTAGCACAACATGGCCTTGCTGACTGTCGGTTATAGGCTCTTGTCGTGCAGCATCGTCGGGAGCAGGTAAGGACAAGAGTGACGATAGAGAAGCCACGCATGTTACTCGCGCCCCTCTCTATCGTCGCTATCCTCTATCCTGAAGCTAACGCCACAGTAGACTATTAGTGTGCGAAGTCTGCGAAGAAGTCGTTGCCCTTGTCATCCACGATGATGAATGCTGGGAAGTTCTCCACGTAGATCTTACGTA
>JAZLCL010000039.1:0-25817 GCA_045614205.1 Alistipes sp.
GCACCACTTTCTACTTCTCGGACTACCGCCAACTTAAAACTCATCGGATAGTCGCGTTGCGTATGCTTGACATACAAGCTTTTACTCTTTTCTTCCATAGCTTTACTTTTTATTGTGTAACGCTATTTCAGGACAGGACAGTATAAAAAGAGAAAGGGTTGTCCCGCAAAGGGCAACCCTATTTTTTTATAAGTTAAACAACCTCTTACTTTGCGTTATACTTCAGGTGCTTTGGTCTTCCGAAGTTAAAGCCGAAGCCAAAGTAGATGTTTGTAGATGATGCGTAGTGCGGTATATACATAGAGCCTGAAGGCAACGCATCGACATCTGTGACCTTAACATAGCGAGTATCGATAAAGTCGACACCGAGGAAGATGTTGATGGCTGCAGGGTGGATGTTGATAGCTGCGCCGAGGACACCTGGCTGGTTGCCATTGAGGAAGGTGTGGCTAACGGTGGCTGTCAACCAATTTGTAGCACGGAAGTTAATAGATGCCGTGAGTTCGGAGTAGGTCAAAGTATTGCAGAACTTCGTGTGCGACAACACGCCAAAGGCGATATGGTTGTTCAAGATGTTATACTCGACACCCACATTCACCGAGTAGTTGAGCATAGTGGTATAGCCTGGGTACGAGTCCAAGCCAATAACAACATCTTCGAAGTTGGCATCAGCATCCGCCTTGCCACCCTCAATGTCGAAGCCATTGAAGTAGAAGTCACCAGCAACCTCACCACCGATATGTGTCTCGGGTGCCCACTTAATGAAACCGAGGTCGGTGATGGCTGCCGAGATGCGAAGATGGTCATCAAAGAGGCGAAACTCCGCACCGAGGTCAATAGCAGCACCGAAGCTCTTAATGTTATTCAGGGCTGTAGAGACGATATCTGTAGGCATTTCATACGAGCCATCAGCATTGATGCGAGCATTCTCCGTAACGATGCTATTAGCACGCCAATGGCCGCGCAAGGTGCCAGTGATGCTATCCTCACCGACATTAGCATTAAGGCTATCGAACTGCGCGCCCACATTCGCAAGGCCCACAAGGAACTTCGCCTTGACACCTACATTTACGAAGTCGCACACAGGGAACGAAGCACCGAGGTATGCATCGAGGTGTACATCTGCCGAGAGAGCCGTATTACCCAGGTCGTAGAGGCCATTACCGAGGGTCTTGAGTGCTGTAAACACATCCTCCGACAGCGCCATGTTCTGCGAGCCACGTAACTCAAGGCCAAACGACCAGAAGGTACGTCTGGTGTAGAAACCTACACCGAGGAGGTTAAGACGCATATCGAGGTCCATCTTGCCGACACTTGGAATCTTACCGAGGAACTCCTCGGGCGACACCGAGCCATGTAGCGCTGTGACATACTGATCACCCTTCTGATAGATGAAGTTATCAACAGAGAGAAAGTTAGTGGATAGGTTGAGACCCACGCCAGACATACCTGGCAGGGCGAGATAGCCACGTGTAGGTGCAAGGGCGGGGTTCATCTCCGTGCGGAAGTATGAGCCCTCCATGAAGTATGATGTGCGTGACTGCGCAGAGGCCATATCTACAGCCATAAGGGCAACAGCCACAATTATTAGAAGTATCTTTTTCATACTATATACGTATTAAGCGATATTACATTAGCGTTGCAAGGTCGACGGTTATACCGCCCTTGAGCTCGAGCTTAAGCTCCGCAGTGACATACTGGTTTGCGTTGAGAGGCGCACTGCTCTCGGCAGCACCCTTGGCATTGAGGCGGAAGTTGAGACCATCGACATCCGCCAGGCTGCCAACAGAGCCACTCTCATCGAGCTCCAGCTCGAAGCGCACGGTGCTAACACTCTCGGTAACACCATCCACCGAGCCATCAATAAACGAACCTTCAGGGAGTCTTACCTGTGCCGTAGTGGCAATGCCATCCTTATCCAGCATCTCGACATCGGCATATAGTGCCAAAGGAAGAGTGCTACGTATCTCGGCGATGACTGCTACATCACCGACCTTAATATCGTACTGCTCGAGCTGGCTGAAGGTGCCATTGAGACCCGTGATGACATCGGCATAGCTCACATCCAAGGCACTTGCCACATCCAAAGGCATAGTCACGCGGTAGTCGTACGACACCTCGAACGAATCCTCAACATATACGGTCTGTACGACATCTGGGTCGACGCCAAAGCGCAAGTTTATGGTAAGGTAGTCAGGGATATTACCCACAACGAGCTTTGTGACATCGCACGCAACAAAGAGATACTCATCACCTGCGTACTGCTCACGGAGGCTCTCATCGGCAATGACGAGTGCCACCTCGGCAGGCTCAATAGCTCCATTCTCATACTTCGCTGCGGGCAAGACAACATTGTGAAGCTCCAACTTATTATCCTCAAGCACCTCGCCACCCTCAAGGCTTGGAGCGATGACACCATCCAAAGATGCAGAGATAGTGAGTGGATTATTTATGTTTACGATGATGACTGGCTTAAGGCCCACACCATTAATCTCGACATTTATATCATCGAGGCCTGTGAGCTTAAACATCTCATCAACCTCGTAGGAGTAGTCGACAGCACCAGTAACAGAGAGTATTGTGAGGTCCGCCTCACCGATACCTGTATCCACGGTAACCCATGTCTTATCTGGAATGATTGATGATACGAGAAGCTCCTTATCCTCCCTGAAGTGCACGGTAATCTGTGGCTTGAACTCCAAGACAAGTTCACCATCTTCGGGGCTGATGCCAGCAGAACCGAAGTCGAGAGCCTCGAGCACAACCTCTACGCCATTATCAAGGTCAGCGATGCTGGCTGTGATGAGGTGCTCCTCCTCGTCATACTCATAGCCAGCGCCAGGTGCAGCATGTAACATTAGGTACTCGGGAAGACGTATCTGCGCGACAAGAGCATCGGCATTATCATCACCCAACCAATCGATGCCGTGAGCAAAGAGTGTGAGGTATGCATCGTCGGCGAGTGACACTCGGTTGATACCCTTCACAAGGTCGGGCATACCCTTGATGCATATCAGCGATGGTTCTTCAGGCTCATACTCTACAATGTTGACATCGCTATCAAGGATAACATCTGCATCGCCATACTCAAACTGCGCATTTAGCTCGATGCTTGGCATCTCATCCAACGAGAAGCCACCAGCACATGTATTAATCTCGAACTCCATATCGAAGGTGAGATGTAGAGGTATGTCGAGCTGGTGCTCGCTATTTAGGCCAGTGGTATTCTCAATGCTCTCGATATATATCACGAAGTCTAACTGCTCGACACCTGGCACAATATCGTATCTATGGCCGTAGTTGTCACCCTCATATAGCAACTCGTTTGTGCTACCCAAAATCCTGAAGTTACCACCCTCAATCTGAAGGTTGAACTCAAGGAAACCACCACCGTTGATGTCCATGAAGTCATTGAGGTTGAGGGTAAGATGCATAGGAGCACCGTTATGGCCATTCTCGATGTTACGGAAGAGGATGCTCACAATTTCCTGCACCTCGGCAGGCACATCGCAATGTATGTTCATATTCTCCTCGGTGAACTCATGATGGTATGAACCCTTGATAACGGGGAGTTCATAGAGGTCGCTATCAGGGAGGTAGTAGTCGTAGTTGTTATCGCGCACACCAGGCAACGATATAAAGGCCTCTAGAACCTCCTTGTTGATATTCACCGCTGCCTCCTCATGTATAACGACAGCATTCATGTTCATGTCGAACGAGGGACACTCCATGCTGAAGGATGTAACGGTAGAGGGAACAGTGAAGTTTGTTGTTATACCCTCAATCCCTATAGTCTCACCCTCACCGTTAAAGTTCAACACATAGTTACCATTCTCGTCGCACTCCAAGCCCTGCACCTCGACATCACCTATGAGATCACCGAGAGTCTGTTTGTTGAGATAGCCGAGAGGCACCGTTGTTGTGCCTTCAATGAGTGTAACCTCTGTTGATAGGTCATCCACACTAAATGTACTATCAACACACGACACAGTTGCAAACGCACATACCGCCCCAACGAGACGGCATAGATATTTTTTCATCCTCATATATTATAATTGTTTGTTTCCGCTTGTTTGTAGCAGATAATGCTACTGCAAATATAACATTTTTTTTGCACATCACACACGAAACGCCACTTTTTATCAACCATTTTCATGCAATAAATCCAATCTCTGCCATTCCTCCACAGCACAAAAAAAAGATGTTGCCCAACAACATTGTCGAACAACACCATTTATTATATATTTTCACCACTCTCTCACCCAGAAGTTGTATAACAAGGGCTTCTGATGGGCTACTTGTTCATCTTTGCCCATGTATCCTTCAACGTCACCGTACGGTTAAAGACAAGGTGCTCTGGTGTAGACTCCTTGTCGACATTGAAGTAACCGATACGCTGGAACTGCAAGTAGTCGTATGGCTTGGCATCAGCAAGATACTTCTCTACGTAGCACTCGGTAAGCACATTCAATGAGTTCTCGTTGATCATCTCCTTCATAGCCTCGAGAGCATCGCAGTTCTTCTCCTTACGGATGGCAGCCATCTCGTCGCGTGGGTTCTCAACCTTCCAGAGGCGATCGTAGAGGCGTACCTCGGCCTTGAGGCAGTGGTCGCAGCTTACCCAGTGAAGGGTACCCTTAACCTTACGGTCGCTACCAGGCATACCAGTCTTTGTCTCGGGGTCGTACTCTGCATATACGATTGTAACCTTACCATTCTCATCCTTCTCGCAGCCTGTACACTTCACGATGTAGGCATTCTTGAGGCGCACCTCCTGACCTGGCGTCATGCGGAAGTACTTCTTTGGAGCATCCTCCATGAAGTCCTCACGTTCCATCCACAACTCACGGCTGAACTCGATGGTGTGAGTACCCGACTCTGCATCCTCGGGGTTGTTGATGGCAACCATAGACTCCACCTTACCCTCGGGATAGTTGGTGATGATGAGCTTAACAGGGTCGATGACGGCGCTAACACGTGTAGCACGCTTGTTAAGGTCATCACGCACAGCACTCTCCAAAAGCGCCATGTCGTTAAGCGCATCGTATGTTGTGTAACCGAACTTATCGAGGAAGTTACGGATAGACTCTGGCGAGTAAGCACGACGGCGGAAGCCACACAACGTAGGCATACGTGGGTCATCCCAGCCGTTAACCAAACCCTCCTTAACGAGGATTAGCAGGTTACGCTTACTCATGAGAGTGTAGTTGAGGTTGAGCTTGTTGAACTCATACTGGCGTGGACGTTCGTCAGATGGGTCGACACCCTCCTTCACCCAGTCAACAAACAAGTCGTACAAAGGACGGTGAGGCACGAACTCTAAAGTACACAACGAGTGTGTAACACCCTCGAAGTAGTCACTCTGGCCGTGGGCAAAGTCGTACATAGGGTATACCTTCCATGTGTCGCCCGTACGGTGGTGTGGGTGGTTTACAACACGGTAGATGATAGGGTCACGGAAGTGCATATTCGAGCTTGCCATATCTATCTTGGCACGTAGCACCATCTTACCCTCCTCAATCTCGCCATGTGTCATCTTCATAAAGAGGTCGAGGTTCTCCTCGATAGGGCGATTGCGGAATGGACTCTCCACACCTGCCTGCGTAGGTGTACCCTTCTGTGCTGCAATCTCCTCGGATGTCTGCTCATCGATATAGGCCTTACCCTCCTTGATGAGGCGCACAGCGAAGTCCCACAACTGCTGGAAATAGTCTGAAGCGTAGTACTCGTTACCCCACTCGAAGCCGAGCCACTTGATATCCTCCTTGATAGCCTCAACATACTCCATATCCTCCTTCGTTGGATTGGTGTCATCGAAGCGGAGGTTACATACTCCACCATAGCGCCTTGCTACACCAAAGTCCATGCAAATGGCCTTGGCATGACCAATGTGGAGGTAGCCGTTAGGCTCGGGTGGGAAGCGTGTCTGCACACGTGTCTTACCCTTGGCTATCGCCTCCTCGATAATCTCTTCTACGAAGTTCAAAGACTTCTCCTTAACTACTTCTGTTACTTCAATTGCCATAGTGTTATATATGTTTTAATTCTATTACTCAATATATTGCTGCTTACGCTTAAGGTTTATGCCATAGCCGAGTTTAGCGCCCACCTGCAACCACTGACGTGTACCCCAGCCCGTGCCATCGTACTCCATAGTCATACCAGCCTCGACACTCACCGTGTCGTCAAAGAAGCTACGACCATAAGATAGCTGCACAGCATCGTAGATGCCTCTATCTGTGCGATATAGTGGTGAGCCATGATACAACGCCTCGCCATAGCGGTCGAAGTAGGTGAAGAGTGAGCCACGACCAACATATAGACGATTCGAGAGACGCACATCATACCACTCGACCTCGACAAACACCTCACCACCACGTGGCGTCTCCCACACACCCTCCATTATACGGTCGCGCTGCAACGACTGCACATACGTAACTCGCACATCAAGGTTTACATCGCGTAGCGACGTAGGTATAGCGACATTGGCACCTACATACGGCGTGATCATGAGGTTGTCGACAACGCCATCATTCGTATCGGGATTATAGTCCTTGGCATAGTGACCCATGAGGAAGTCGAAACCCATATTGAACCACTTGATGGGCATATATCCCGACATCATTATCATGAACGACTCACGTATGTCGTATGAACGCATGCCCGTATAGTCCATCGCGAACTCAAGATATGATGAACCAAACGATGGATTCTCATAACGCGCAAGGACACCTGCAATGTTTTTGTTGTAGTAGGTATAGCGTCTATCGAAATATAGCGACGAACGGAGGCCTCGCATCTCGTCTCGAGGTATGATACCCGCAAAGAACTTCACACGAGGTGCTCGGTAGCCATAATAGAAGACTGGCGAGATGTCCGATAGGAACTTGGAGTCATGGCCGAAGTCCTGAATCATATCAATGCCAAACATAAGCTCATTACGTTCCGACCACACTATGCCCACCTCGGGAGAGAGAGATGCACTAAAGAGTGTGCCCGACCCATCGAAGGTCATAGAGGCATACTCCCTATTATCGAAGAGAGTAGTAAACTCCGCACCGAGTTTCAACTCCTGGGCATGAAGGCGCGCAGCACCCAAAACGAGTGCCACGACAAAAATCACATATCTGAATACTCTACGCATAGGGATACCCTCAAAAACATTTCAGCGCAAAATTACTCAAAATATTTTATATTTATTACTTTTGTGTCGGGAAATTAAAAAAACTTAATATATATGCGAAAATTACTTAACGAGGAGCTGGGTCGCCCTACCGTAGAAGAGTACGCCTTGGTAGATAAGCTACCTGTGGTCGTAGTGCTCGACAACGTGCGTTCAGCACAGAATGTAGGCTCCTTCTTCCGCACAGCTGACGCCTTCGGCATCAGCCACATAGCCCTCTGTGGCATAAGCTGCACACCCCCTAATCGCGAGATACACAAGACAGCCCTGGGCGCAGAGCAGAGTGTCGCATGGAGCTACTACCCCACAACACTCGAGTGCATAGCACAGCTACGCCAGGAGGGATACCGCATAATTGCCGTGGAGCAGATAGAGGGCTCGACAATGCTCGACAGCTTCCGCGCAGAGCAAGGTACAAAGTATGCACTTGTCTTTGGCAACGAGGTCGAGGGCGTAGATCAGGCTGTGGCCGATGTCGTAGATGGCGCAATAGAGATACCACAGGTGGGCATCAAACATTCACTCAACGTATCCGTATCCGCTGGTGTGCTTATGTGGGAGATGTTCAGACAGTTACGATAGTTACATATAATGTGTAGAAGAAAAAATATCTATAAAATTTTGCAGAAAACAAAATAAGTAGTATATTTGCACCGCTATTACAGAAAGATGGTTTAAGGAGGGTTGGGTGAGTGGCTTAAACCAGCAGTTTGCTAAACTGCCGATATCGTAAGGTATCCGCTGGTTCGAATCCAGTGCCCTCCGCTTTTTGAAACTTTTGCAGAACAGACGACTTGAGGGCGTCTGTTTTTTGTTTTATGGCATTTTCTGCTTTGCACCCCCCCCATTCGATAAATCCCATTACGATAAAGGTATAGCGCCGTATCGATGCGCAAAATACCAGCGTGCAGAGTTTAAGTATTTTTACCTATTTTAATGTTCTAAACAGGATGTTTTCACACTATTTGTGAATACAAAATAAAAAAAGCATTACATTTGTGCTGGTAATTAGGAGACATATACTAACGCTACGTATGTGAACATCCTGAAGCAGAAAATTTTAACCAAACTATAAACTTAAAATGGTAGATATTTTTGATCGCTTATCGAAAAATGCCGGAGGTCCTATCGGTCAGTACATGTCGGCAGTACACGGCTATTTCGCATTTCCCAAGCTCGAGGGTGAGCTCGGCCCACACATGACATTCCGTGGCAAGCCCGTACTCAACTGGAGCTTGAATAACTACCTCGGCCTTGCCAACCACCCCGAGGTGCGCGAGGCAGATGCACAGGGCGGCAAGGACTACGGCATGGCATACCCTATGGGTGCCCGCATGATGTCGGGACAGACAAAGTACCACGAACAGCTCGAGCGCGAGTTGGCAGAGTTCGTAGGCAAGGAGGACTCATTCCTTCTTAACTACGGATATCAGGGTATGATATCTATTATCGACTGCTTGCTCTCGCCACGCGACGTTGTGGTATACGACAAGGAGTGCCACGCATGTATCATCGACGGTCTGCGCATGCACCCAGGCAAGCGCTTCGTATATGCCCACAACGACGAGGCATCACTTCGCCTACAGCTCAAGCATGCCACAGAGCTCGCAGAGCAGCAGAATGGCGGTGTCCTCGTGATCACAGAGGGTGTATTCGGCATGAAGGGTGACCTCGGCTTCCTCGACGTGATTGTAAAATGCAAGAAGGACTTCAGCTTCCGTCTGCTCGTAGACGATGCTCACGGCTTCGGCACCATGGGTACTCACGGTCGTGGTACTGGCGACCACTTCGGCGTGCAGGACCAGATCGACGTACTCTTCAACACCTTCGCGAAGTCTATGGCGGGCATCGGCGCCTTCGTGGCAGGTCCTCGCTGGCTCATCAACCTCTTCCGCTACAACATGCGTTCACAGCTATACGCAAAGTCACTCCCAATGCCTATGGTTATCGGCGCACTCAAGCGTCTCGACCTTATCCGTAAGCACCCAGAGTATCAGGAGAAGTTGTGGGAGATAACACGCGCATTGCAGAAGGGCCTCACAGACAACGGCTTCGACATCGGCGTTACGCAGTCGCCCGTGACACCTATCTACATGAAGGGTGGTAACGAGGAGGGCACAAACCTCATCGTGGACCTTCGCGAGAACTACGGTCTATTCTGCTCTATAGTCATCTACCCCGTTATTCCAAAGGGTGAGATCATCCTTCGTGTGATACCTACAGCAGCACACACAATGGAGGATGTGGAGTATACAATTAACACCTTCAAGGCGGTACGTGCCAAGTTCGAGGCAGGAGAATATATCAAGCCTATCCCACAGATGGCAGACCCAGACTTCAAGGTACGATAAATAACACCGTCACACGGTACAGACAACGGCGAGGGGATGACTAAAAAGTAAATTAGTCATCCCTTCATATGTTGGGAGGTTGAATAAAAAGATCTATTTTTAGGCTTGCGAAGCCCGAAAAACCGCAGTTTACTTGGCGTAAATGAGGATTCCCGGGGCAAGCCAATTTGTTGAGAGAATAGTGCAGATACTTTATCTCGGCGAATTTCGAGGCGATGGGCTGTACTTAAGCGTACTGCCCATTGATGAGATAATTCGTTAGCGGAAGTAGATGCGCTGTTATATCAACAAAGAACGACAAAATAGACTTCTTATTCAGTCTCACACTTATTGCTTAAAATATGAAAGAGAAGAGACGTGTTACGCTATCCTTAACGCTATGGATATGCATACTGCTGGGATTCATCAGCGCCGGCATATACGGCTTTACAACGATGACGCCCACCACAGAGCCTACAGAAGTAGAGGCGATAATTGCCGAGGAGATACTCGAGGTAAAGGCGCCAGACTATGGCATAGCAACAGTTGCGCCCGACAGCGTAGGATTAGACGGCAAGCACCTCGGCTACATAGCAGATGTCGTTGAGGAGCACATAGCACGTAGCACAACACCAGGTGCTGTGGTTTCCATAGTGCGTGGCAACCATATAGCCTACTGCGAGGCCTTCGGCACAAGAGCAATGGGTGACGCTACACCCATGAGCCCCGACACACGCTTTGACCTAGCATCACTAACAAAGCCGATAGTGACAGCAACAGCAGTGTTACAACTCGTGGAGAGAGGCGATCTACGCCTCGGAGAACGTGTAAGCAAATACATACCCGGCTTTGAGGGATGGCACGACAAGCAGCGCAACAAGAGGCACGACATACGCATAATAGACCTCCTCACGCACACATCAGCACTCCCCGCCTACATCTCCCTGGAACGTCTGGCAAAGGAGTACCCCGAGGTCGACACATTGGGTAGTGAGCAGCTCATGGACTACATTGCACACTGCGACAGAGAGCTACCCAAGAATGAGGGCGAGAGCAGATATAGTTGTCTGAATTACATAGTATTAGGTCGCATAGTGGAGGCGATAAGCGGCATCTCTCTCGACGAGTATGCCATGAAAAACATCATCCTACCACTCGGCATGCTAAACACCACATATAACCCCAACGAGGCGTATGCGACACTCTGCGCACCCACCTCACCTCACACTTCCGAGGTGGAGAGATGTGGCATCGTTGACGACCCTCTTGCACGCGAGATAATGGGTGGCATATCGGGCAATGCAGGCCTCTTTTCCACAGCGCAGGATCTTGCCTTATATGCTGCCATGATGCTCAACAACGGCAGCTGGAATGGCACACAGATACTTTCACCGCTATCTATTGATGCGCTATTCAACATACCCTATGGTCTCGAGGCATCACACCGCACACTCGGCTGGCGTGCTGCACGAGAGGTTTACGACGCTGCGGGAGACCTGCTTATAGGCGAGCAGACGATAGTGCATACAGGCGCCACAGGCACATCAATGGTGATAGATAGATGTCACGACATGGCCATCATCATACTCACAAACCGCACAAATGGCACAGGCACGCATAGTGACATTCTCGACCTACGATCTAAAATATGTAACATAGCAGCTGCGGCGATACAACGATAGCGCGATACTATAAAAAGGAAATTGGGTTGCCCGACGGACAACCCAATTTTACTATTAGACAACCTTAATTTTAGAAGTTGTATAACAAGAGGTATTTTTAGGCTTGCGAAGTCCGAAAAAGCGGAGTTTACTGATCGTAAATGAGCATTTTGAGGACAAGCGTAACGACAAAATAACCTTGTTAGACGACCTCCTTACTCGGCAGGAGTAAGGGCTGTAATAACGGCCTGTGCATTAGCCACATTGTTACCAGCAGTTACATTCTTCATAGCTGCGATAGCCTGCTCGAACTGCTCCTTCTCGTTGTAAGCAACACCAAGGAGGTAGTAGATGTCGCTACGACCCTCATCTGTTGTCTGTGCCTCGAGAGCAGCAACTGACAACTCAATCATCTTGTTGAAGTCCTTCTTACCGTAGTATGCCTGCATAGTGATCTTGGCAGCCATAGCTGCGTCGTCGAGCTGCTCGGCCATAGCGATGATGCCATCGTAGTCGTTAGCCATCTGAAGTTTTGCAACCTCATTGTTAGTGTACATATCCATCTTTGCCTGTGCCTGTGCGATAGCATCAGCATACTTATCAGGATTCAAGGCAACGATACGTGTGCAGATACGCATACCCTCATGGTACATATCACTCTTGAAGTAGCTCTCAGCAAGGTTCAACGCCATGTCTGTGTTACGTGGGTCAGCAGCGAAGCCCTTTGAGAATACCTCGATAGCTGTTGCATAGTCCTCGTTGTTGAAGGCATCAGCACCCTGTGCCTGATACATCTGACCTACATAAGTGCGGTTCTTGTTCATCGCAGCGACATCCTCGTAGAGCTCTGCAAGGTTAGCAGCCTCTGTAAAGTTGGCGATAGCCTCCTCGTAGTTCTTTGCGTTGTAAGCAGCGATGCCGAGCTTGTTGTAGCAAGTAACGATGAACTTCTTTGAACCAGCGATAGCTGTGAGCTGATTTGAATCTGGGGCCTCAATATCCCAGCTTGCATCGATAACCTCCTGGAAGAGTGCGATAGCCTCTGTGTAGTTACCAGCCTTGGCCTGTGTCTTACCCTCTGCGAAGCTTGTTGCGATGTCAATCTGGGCAAAAAGTGTTGTTGCACACATAAGCGCAACCACTGTCATCAATAGTTTTTTCATAGTTGGTGTGTTAGTTATAATATTTTCGTTAGTATCAATTTTCGGCCAAAGGCATCCGCAAAGTTACTACTTTTTTCAAAAATACAAACCTATGGCAGCCACTTATTTGCGTAAGGTAGCAAAAAATTGCTTCATAAGCGTTTCACACTCCTCGCGTAACACGCCCTCGACAACCTCGGTACGGGGGTGCATGATGCGTTCAGAGTATGTCGAGTAACCACGCTTCTCGTCACGCGTGCCATAGACGATGCGACCTATCTGACTCCAGGCAAGCGCACCACCGCACATAACACATGGCTCGACGGTGACATAGAGGGTACACTCGTTGAGATACTTACCACCAAGGGTCGACATGGCTGCTGTGATGGCCTGCATCTCGGCATGTGCCGTGGCATCCATAAGCGTCTCGACAAGGTTGTGGCCGCGACCAATGACTCTATCGCCCGCAACGACAATAGCACCAATGGGCACCTCTCGTTTTTTCAACGCACATGCCGCCTCATCTATTGCCATGCGCATATATTTTTCATCTTTTTCTCGCGTAGCACCCATTTTTTCGTTCATAACTGCGATATATTGATTGAAAATTATTACCTTTGTGGGTTACAAAGGTACAAAAAAAGCCGAATAAAGAGAATCTAAAAGATAATAAACAATATAAACTATGTACAGAACGCATAATTGCGGTGAACTCCGCATCGAAAATGTAGGCGATGTTGTTACTCTCGCGGGCTGGGTGCAGAAGGTACGTAACCTCGGCGCCATGGCATTTATTGACCTCCGCGACCGCTACGGCATCACACAGATTACTGTCGAGGAGCACTCGGCAGATGCAGTAAAGGCTATCGCCCAGGAGGTGGGTCGTGAGTATGTATTGCAGGTGACAGGTAAGGTTATCGAACGATCATCAAAGAACTCAAAGATTGCCACCGGCGACATCGAGATCTCGGCAACAGAGCTCAAAATTCTTAACCGTGCAGTGACACCTCCATTCACCATCGAGGAGGAGTCGGATGGTGGTGACGACCTTCGCATGAAGTATCGTTACCTCGACCTTCGCCGTCCACCACTACAGCGCGCAATGATTCTTCGCCACCGCATGGCACAGGCGGTACGCCAATTCCTCGACAAGGAGGGCTTCCTCGAGATTGAGACTCCATACCTCATCAAGTCAACACCCGAGGGCGCACGCGACTTCATCGTGCCATCACGCATGAACCCCAACCAGTTCTATGCCCTACCACAGTCGCCACAGACACTCAAGCAGCTCCTCATGGTTGCCGGCTACGACCGCTACTTCCAGATTGTACGTTGCTTCCGCGATGAGGACCTCCGCGCTGACCGCCAGCCAGAGTTTACACAGATAGACTGCGAGATGTCGTTCGTAGAGCAGGAGGACGTACTCGAGATCTTCGAACGCTGGGCACGCTACATGTTCAAGGAGGTTATGGAGATAGAGTTTGCAGAGCCATTCCGCCGTATGCCATGGATTGAGGCGATGGAGAAGTATGGCTCTGACAAGCCAGACTTGCGCTTCGGCATGACATTTAGCGACATCACAGACCTTGCACACGGCCACAACTTCGTAGTATTCGACTCTGCAGAGTATGTCGTAGGCTTCGCTGCCGAGGGCTGCGCATCATACACACGTAAGCAGATTGACGAGCTCACAGAGTTTGTTAAGCGCCCACAGGTAGGTGCCAAGGGTTTGGTATGGATCCGCGTGGATGCCGAGGGTGGCGTAAAGTCATCTATCGACAAGTTCTTCACTCCAGAGGAGGTAAAGGCTATTGCCGACCGCACAGGAGCAAAGGCTGGCGACATGGTGTTCATCCTCTGCGGTGAGAAGTTCAAGACCCTCACACAGCTCTGCACACTACGTCTCGAGGTGGCAGAACGTCTCGGCCTTCGTGACCCAAAGAAGTTCGCACCACTATGGGTTGTCGACTTCCCTATGTTCGAGTGGGACGAGGAGACACAGCGCTTCTACGCTATGCACCACCCATTCACATCACCAAAGCCCGAGGATGCGATGTACTTCGACACTGGCGAGCTTGGCAAGATGCGTGCTAACGCCTACGACTTCGTATGTAACGGCACCGAGATTGGTGGCGGCTCAATACGTATCCACGACGCAGAACTCCAGGCAAAGGTGTTCGACGCCCTCGGCTTCACGGCAGAGGCAGCAGAGGAGCAGTTCGGCTTCTTGATGAACGCCTTCAAGTTCGGCGCACCTCCTCATGGTGGCCTCGCCTTCGGTTTCGACCGCCTATGCTCACTCTTCGGTGGCTCGGACTCTATACGCGACTACATCGCCTTCCCAAAGAACAACGCAGGTCGCGATGTGATGCTCGATGGCCCATCGCCCGTAGCACAGGCACAGCTCGACGAGCTATACCTATCGCTTGTTAAGCCCGAGTAACAACCCTAAAATAGATGAGAGGGTGTCCAACATTGTTGCGACACCCTCCTTTTTATCCACATATCAGCTATGGCACACATATATTAATATAGCCATGGTCGGCACACAAAAAGGGCTACCATCGCGGTAGCCCTATTTTGCAGTGTGTAGCAGACACCATAAAGCGTTACTTCTCGAATTTAGCCTTTGCCTTCTCCAACTGACGCTTAATTATATCCATTGAATTGTCTATCGCCTCCTCGAAGGTGAATGCTCGTTCCTCAACGCGGATATCGCCACCAGGAACATGAAGCGAGATCACCACTACTTTGTTGCCCTTTTCAGAGTCGGGATCGAGGCGCAAGACTACCTCAACGTCACCAGCTCTCTCATCGACAAAGCGATCCAATCTATCCATCTTCTTCTGAATGAACTCAAGCAGCTGCTTGCCTGCATCGAATTTTACTGACTGAATCTGTACGTTCATAGGTCATAAAGTATTAAGTTTATATATAGTGTCGGATGCTCGCATGGCACCCAACTGTCCGTCTACATCGGCTACTCACGTTCGCGAGGATGTGCCGAAGCATATACATCCTTAAGTCGTTCTATGCCCAGGTGCGTATAAACCTGCGTGGCCTTAAGGGATGCATGCCCCAAAAGTTCCTGTATCTCGCGCAGATCTGCACCCTCATTAAGGAGGTGTGTAGCAAACGTATGTCGCAAGACGTGTGGCGAGGTCCTACCCTGAACGCCAACTCCCTTAAGCTTCCTGTCGACAATACGTTGCACCGTGCGACGACTTATACGTACGCCTTTGTTGGATAAAATTAGTGCTTTTTTTTGACCTATGCAAATATTTTGCGAAGAATTTAGACTAAAATACTTTTTTAACAACTGACCCAACGACTTGAGTAATGGTTGCACTCTCTCCTTACGCCCCTTACCCATAACACGTATCGTGGAGTAGTCTGCTGCCACATCCTCGCAGTTGGCATCCACGAGCTCCGAGAGACGCAACCCTGCAGTGTAGATGAGGAGCACGATGAGAGCATCTCTGACACGCACAAACTCATATGACGCTATATCCTCCCTCAACTCCTCGATAACATCCTCCATGCGTGTGTCGGGAACAAAGATAGGCAGGCGGCGTGGCAGCTTATACTGACGTATGCCACGAACTACATCTCTCTCTACATAACCATGCTTCAGCAACCAGCGCCACAGCCCACGCACTGATGCCACAGCCCTGTTCACAGACGAGGCCTTGAGGGCACATTCATCAAAGAGGTGAATGACCCAATCCTCGACATCATGGCGTGTTATGCGCTGCGCGTCAAAGCTATCGCGCGACATGCCGCACCACGCAACAAACCTGTCGATGTCACGTGAGTAGTTAAGGATGGTATGTGGCGAGTAGCGCCTCTCACTACGCAGCCACTCCAAGAAGTCATCTACCCTATTCATCGCCCTCAACATTAAACAGCAGACGGGTCGTTCGACTACTTGAAGAACTTATACTGAAAGATGAGAAGATATACAACAGCAACAGAGATATATGCATCGGCGACATTGAAGACTGCGCCAAAGAAGTAACCATCACCACCCACAAGGAAGTCGAGCCACGAGGGGCAACTCTCCCACTTGAATAGTGGCAAGTGTATCATATCCACAACCTTACCCATTAGGAATCCCGCATCCTGCGTGTCGAGCATAAAGCCGTAGAACATGCTATCTACCATGTTGCCTATGGCACCCGCAAGTATGAGCACAGCACCCACAAATACGCCCTTGGGGACCTCCGCGCCCTTCTGTATCAGGCGACGCAGACCATAGATTATCAGGCCTATCATCGCTATGCGGAAGAGACTCAAGATGAGCTTACCCCAGTCCATGCCTCCATCTGCCGAGCCGAGCTGCATACCAAAGGCAAAGCCATTATTCTCGACATAGCATAGGTTAAACCAACTGAAGACCTCAATCTTTTCACCCACCTCGAGGTTGAAGTGCACCAGCATCTTAACAACCTGATCTATAACAACAAGCAAGATGGTCCAGAAGGCAAGCTTATAGCCCATAGGTATATTTTTCAATCCCATAATAGTCAATATTATATGTTTGGTTAGCACAAAGCATAACTTTGAGTATGCAAATATAACAAAATAAATTTTGTTCAAATATACTCATTTTAAAAAAAATATACTACTTTTGTACTCCGAACGATGCCCAGGTGGCGAAATGGTAGACGCGCTCGTTTCAGGTGCGAGTGCTTAACGGCATGTAGGTTCGAGTCCTATCCTGGGCACATGGCTGACTTTTTGGTCGGCCTTTTTTTGTTGTGTAGAGAGATACTCCTAAAATAGGAGACGTTTATTACTATGTATGATGTCATGTGCCAGCACATAATCAAACATAATAATAAACTGTGCTACGCACATATCTCTCTACTATTGCTATATGTCGGATTGCACTGCTCACATAAGGGTAGGTTGCGCGAATAATAATATTGTTGAATACTCGACCTACGGTCTGCGTTATTAAGGTATTCGCGCTTCAACTTCGTTGTCCGAGTCCTATCCTGGGCACATGGCTGACTTTTTGGTCGGCCTTTTTTTGTGCCCAGGATAGGCTCGCACTGACTGTGGCGGCTCGGCAGACTTATCTGCGGTGCTTGATTGTGCGAGTTGCTGCGCAACTAAGAATATAGGGCGAGTATTAGATGCTCAAGTATACTTGGCACTAACACTCACCCTATCTTCTACACCTTCGGTATTTCGCCCAATCCAATCACATTGGTCTGCTCTCACTCTGCTGACCGCAGTTCGAGTCTGAGAATCAGGTTGAACAACTGAAATGATCAACGGAATGGTGGCATATTTGCAAGTGGACAGCTTGCTGTGATGAATTGCTTGGAGTGTGCGATGCTTGCATCAGCAACACTGCAAGCAATTCGCAAGTAGTAGGAACTACTACCACTTGCAAATATCCCCCCAAACACAAAAAAAACGACCTCCAAAAGAAGATCGTTTTAGTTGGGCTACCTGGATTCGAACCAAGAATGACAGGACCAGAATCTGTAGTGTTACCATTACACCATAGCCCAATATTTTTGTTTGACGGTGCAAAAGTAGAACAATATTTTTGAATTACAAAGAAAATTGCAAAAAAATTTTATACCTTTGTTAAGATTTTCTGAAACACTAAATAGTAAACAGGATAAAACTCACTGATTATGAGAGCAATTAAGACTCGTCTTATAGTTATGAACTTTCTGCAGTTTGCAGTATGGGGCTCATATCTTACATGTGTAGGTCAATTTTTGGGCAAGGTAGGGCTCGGTGATTACATATCGTGGTTCTACATCGCACAGGGTATAGTATCCATCTTCATGCCCGCAATCATGGGTATCATAGCCGATAAGTATGTGCAGCCACAGCGCCTCCTCGGCATCTCGCACCTCATCGCTGGTGGTCTGATGGCCGTTGCTGCGTACTACGGCATCGAGGCTACGCATATTGCTGCCGAGAATATCGCCAACAAGGAGTTCGTGGGCGACATATGGCCAATATTCATACCTTACGTATTGAGTGTTGCCTTCTACATGCCTACCATAGCACTCTCTAACACCGTAGCCTTCGGCACCCTCACACGTGCAGGACTCAACTTCGTCAAGGCCTTCCCTCCAATCCGCACACTTGGCACCGTAGGTTTCATCGCCTCTATGTGGTTGGTAAATAGCGTATCTTTCGGTCTCGAGCTCACAGCACAGCAGACATACATGCAGCTTGTGGTATGTAGCATCCTCGGCATCTTCCTCGGTCTATACAGCTTCACTCTTCCAGAGTGCCCACTCAACAAGAGTGACGAGAAGAAGAGCCTCGCGCAGCGCCTCGGTCTCGACGCCTTCAAGCTCTTCAAGAACAAACAGATGGCCATGTTCTTCATCTTCTCGATGCTCCTTGGCGTATCATTGCAGATAACAAACGGCTTCGCAACACCATATATCGAGAGCTTCTCTGCAACATCTGACAGCTGGTTTGCAAGCAATCCAACAATGCTTGTCTCTATATCACAGATATCGGAGGCGTTGTGCATCCTCATGACATCCTTCTGCCTCATCCGCTTCGGCATCAAGAGGGTTATGCTCATTGCCATGTTCGCATGGGTATTGCGCTTCGGCCTCTTTGGCGTGGGTAATACGGAGGCCGCTATGGGCATCTTGGCACTCATCATGTCGTGCATCGTCTATGGTGTTGCCTTCGACTTCTTCAACGTGTCAGGTGCCATGTTCGTGCAGCAGGAGGCGCCAAAGCCTATGCAGGGTAGCGCACAGGGTCTCTTCATGCTGATGACAAATGGTATAGGTGCCTCTGTAGGTACGTATATCGCTGGTAAGGTTGTAGACCACTACTGCACATGGGAGGCTGGTCACCTCATCTCACGACCCGAGTTTGCAAACGGCTGGCAGAACACATGGTTCATCTTTGCGGGCTACGCACTTGTTGTGGCACTCCTCTTCTGGGTGATGTTTAAGTATAAGCACAACCCCAATAACATTGCAGAGCTCAAGCACTAATATATATTAAAGTATAATGAGGGCGTTTCGCGACACCCTCGATTTATCTATTATGGCACTACAACCTTTGGCAGAACGTCTGCGTCCGCAGAGCCTCGACGACTACATAGGACAGAAGCATCTTGTAGGTGAGAATGGCGTATTTCGCAAGTTTATCGCCTCGGGCAGCGTACCCTCATTCATACTATGGGGACCTCCGGGCGTGGGTAAGACTACGCTTGCCAAGATTGTTGCCACAGCCCTCGACAGACCATTCTACACACTCTCGGCAGTGACATCGGGCGTTAAGGATGTGCGCGATGTCATAGAGAAGGCAAAGAACCAGCACCTCTTCAATGCGCGCCCCGCATTCCTGTTTATCGATGAGATACACAGGTTTAATAAGTCGCAGCAGGACTCGCTGCTTGGTGCTGTTGAGCAGGGCATAGTGACGCTTATAGGCGCCACCACGGAGAATCCATCCTTCGAGGTCATATCGCCACTCTTGAGTCGCTGTCAGGTGTATGTCCTCAAGCCCATGACCGACGATGAGCTACAGGAGCTTCTCGACCGTGCGCTACATGGCGACGAGCTACTGCAGAAGTACAACATCGAGGTGCGTGAAACGGAGGCACTCTTCCGCTTCTCGGGGGGCGATGCGCGCAAGCTACTCAACATATTGGATATAGTCATTGGCGCTTCGGGCATGAATGTTATCATCGATGATAAGCATGTCACCGAGTGCCTGCAGCAGAACATTGCTCTCTACGATAAGGGTGGCGAGCAGCACTACGACGTAATATCGGCATTCATCAAGTCGGTACGTGGCAGCGACCCTAATGCTGCGATATACTACCTTGCGCGCATGCTCGCTGGTGGCGAGGAGCCACGCTTCATTGCCCGCCGCCTTGTCATCCTTGCATCCGAGGATATAGGCCTTGCCAATCCCAATGCTCTGCTTCTGGCCAATGCATGCTTTGATGCTGTGCATAACATCGGCATGCCCGAGGCGCGCATACCTCTTGCCGAGACCACCATATACCTTGCCACAAGCCCCAAGAGCAACTCGGCATATACAGCTATAAACATGGCCCTCAAGATGGTTGAGCACGACAGCACAAATAGGCCTGTGCCACTACACCTACGTAATGCCCCCACAAAGCTTATGGGCGATATGGGCTATGGTGCGGAGTATAAGTATGCTCACGACTATGCGGGTAACTTCGTTCGCCAGGAGTTCATGCCCGAGGGACTGTCGGGCAAGCGTCTCTACACCCCAAACACACACAATGCGCAGGAGGCGAAGATTGCAGAACGCATGACAGCGCTGTGGGGTGACAAATATGGCAAGTAGGAGTGACAAAATGTCAGTTTACAGACAAAACGTCTATACATGGATGCTATAAGATACCTTTGGTATAGAGATTGCTGCGAGAGTGAATCAAACAGAAAATAATATTTATAACATAAAACTTAAGAACTATTATGGCACTAAAACCACTTTCAGACCGTGTATTGGTAAAGCCCAATCCAGCAGAGGAGAAGACCGCAGGTGGTCTCTTCATCCCCGACACAGCCAAGGAGAAGCCTCTCATGGGTAAGGTTGTAGCAGCTGGTCCAGGCACAGCAGATGTAAAGATGGAGGTTAAGGTTGGCGACACCGTTATGTATGGCAAGTACGCCGGCACAGAACTCAACTACGAGGGTGAGGACTACCTCGTTATGAAGCAGTCAGACATCATCGCCGTTATCGACTAACGATAGTAGTATAACTTTAGTAACAAAACAATAAAACATAAGACTGACATATATGGCAAAGGAGATTAAATATAATGTTGAGGCGCGCGAGCTCTTGAAAGAGGGTGTTGATGCGCTATGCAATGCTGTTAAGGTTACCCTCGGCCCCAAGGGTCGCAACGTCATCATCGACAAGAAGTTTGGTGCTCCACACGTAACAAAGGATGGTGTGACAGTAGCCAAGGAGGTGGAGCTTGAGGATACATTTGCGAACATGGGAGCACAGATGGTGCGCGAGGTGGCATCGAAGACTAACGACGATGCTGGTGATGGTACTACTACCGCTACTGTGCTTGCACAGTCACTCATCTCTGTGGGTATCAAGAATGTAACTGCTGGTGCTAACCCTATGGACCTCAAGCGCGGTATCGACGCTGCTGTAGAGAGGGTTGTTGAGTCACTCAAGGCGCAGAGCCAGGTTGTAGGCTCGGACTTCGATAAGATCGAGCAGGTTGCTACAATCTCGGCAAACAACGACCGTAAGATTGGTAAGCTCATCGCCGAGGCTATGGCGAAGGTTAACAACGAGGGTGTCATCACCGTTGAGGAGGCCAAGGGCACAGAGACACATGTAGATGTTGTTGAGGGTATGCAGTTCGACCGTGGCTACATCTCGGCATACTTCATCACCGACACCGAGAAGATGGAGGCGCAGCTCGACAAGCCATATATCCTCATCACCGATAAGAAGGTATCTACCATGAAGGAGATTATGGGCATTCTTGAGCCTGTGGCACAGAGTGGTCGTTCACTTCTGATCATCGCCGAGGATGTTGATGGCGAGGCATTGTCAGCATTGGTTGTCAACAAGTTGCGTGGCACGTTGAAGATTGCAGCATGTAAGGCTCCAGGCTTTGGCGACCGCCGTAAGGAGATCTTGGAGGATATCGCAACACTCACAGGTGGTACAGTGATATCAACAGATAAGGGCATGAAGATTGAGGATGCTGGCCTCGAGGCTTTGGGTACTGCCGACAAGGTGACCTTGAACAAGGAGAATACCACTATCGTTGATGGTGCTGGCTCGAAGGAGGCTATCGCAGCACGTGTTCAGCAGATTCGTGCCTCTATCGAGAATGCATCATCAGACTACGACCGCGAGAAGCTCCAGGAACGTCTTGCGAAGCTCGCTGGTGGTGTTGCGGTGTTGTATGTAGGTGCTGCTACCGAGGTTGAGATGAAGGAGAAGAAGGATCGTGTTGACGATGCGTTGGCAGCAACACGTGCCGCTGTTGAGGAGGGTATCGTTCCTGGTGGTGGTGTAGCATACATCCGTGCTGTTAAGTGCCTCGAGGGCATGAAGGGCGAGAATGATGACCAGACAACAGGTATCCAGATTGTTAAGCGCGCTATCGAGGAGCCATTGCGTCAGATTGTTGCTAACGCAGGTGGCGAGGGCTCGGTTGTCGTTAACAAAGTTAAGGAGGGTGAGGGTGCCTTCGGTTATAATGCTCGTGACGATAAGTATGAGGATATGCTCGCTGCGGGCATCATCGACCCTACGAAGGTGTCACGTGTAGCACTGGAGAATGCTGCCTCTATAGCCTCTATGTTCCTCACTACCGAGTGCGTGTTGGCAGAGAAGAAGGAGGATAATCCTCTTCCAGGCATGGGTGCTGCTGCGGGCATGGGCGGTATGATGTAACGAGACTATACTATATACTATAGTAACCTACGGGGTTGTCCATCAGGCGTGGTGGGCAACCCCATTTACTTTATTGTTTGATAGATGTTGACACTTCACCGACTCTCACCACCGCAAGATATTACTCATGTAATAGCATATTTTTTCAATAAACTGTTGGTTGGATAGAAAACATTTACTATATTTGCACTGCATACTATCCTTATTTTCATAGCGTAGTAAATCGTGTTATTTGATATGACGACCTTTCCAACACCTTGTCGGGGGGGGGGATTTTATGCTCATTATTAGCGATTTAGCACGTATACAAACATAGAGGATAGTATGAGATATTACTCGGAGATAGCCTTGGCTAACACTCCGAGGTGTTGTTGTCCTGGATGTTAGCATATTGCACGACACCTCGATATTAGGTACGCGACTACTTAAACAACATTTTTATACACACAACTAATTTATTATTTTATGAAAGCTAGATTTTTCGCTTTGGCGGCTTTGGTGCTTGGTTTAGCATCATGCCAGAACGACTTCGACGACGCTAATGTAGGCGTCGGTGGCGAGGTCGACTTCCAGCTTGCTGTCTCTGCTCCAGAGTTTGGTGCTACACGTGCCGACAAGGATGGACAGAATGGTTATGATAGCGCTTTCGGTGCTATCGACTACCTATCAGAGGCTGATTGGGCTAATGTAGACCTTCGTTACTGTTTGGAGGTTTACGACTACAATCCCGAGACAAAGGCTATCAGTGATATTGTTAAGGATCGTATGGTGAAGGTACTTGACAAGTATGAGCCAGTAGTGTTTGACCTTCGTCTTGTTCCTAACCGTCACTACCACTTCGTAGTATTTGCTGACTTCGTTGAGCAGGGTGCTGATTATACTCCTACAGTTGAGGCACAGGCAAATATTGGTAAGCACCATGTAATCGGCGCTACTCTTGCTAACATCACTCTTAAGGCTGATGCTATCAACAACGAGCTTACTGATGCATACTTTGCAACTGCACAGTTTGAGATTACAAACTCTGCTGCCAAGGATATGATATTGCGTCGTCCTTATGGTAAGGTACGTGTTGTTGCTACTGACCTCCACGAGCTTAACCTCAATGTTGAGGCTACAAGCGTAAAGGTTGAGTACACTGCTCCTAACGCTAATGCATTCAACGCTGTAACCGGTGATATCTCTGGTGAGGGTGCTACAACATTCACAGCTACTTACGATACATGCGACAAGTACACAGAGGGTTATGATGCGCAGACAACAAAAGTTCCTACCGGCGATTATCGCCAGTCACACATGACACTCTCTACTGACTACATCCTTGCAACTGACACACAGGCACCTATCCACTTCACTGTGACTGTTTACGATGGAGATCAGATTATCAAGGAGACAGCATTCTCTACTGATATCCCTGTACAGCGTAACTACCTCACAACTGTTATCGGTAACGTTCTTACTACTGCTACAGAGATTAACGTATCTATCGACGATGACTTCTACAATGCAGATAATATTGAGGATGAGCCTTTCTTCCAGACAGTATGGGATGGCGAGTCTATCGAGGAGCCTTCACAGGCAGTAAACGAGGCAGGTGAACCTATCGCTGACACTTACGTTGTCGACCAGCCATCAGAGCTCGCATGGTTGGCTGCGGCTGTAAACGGCACACTCCCAGCTACACGTGCAACTATCGCAGCAGACTCATTCACAGGCAAGACATTTGTGCTTACAACAGACCTTAACCTTAACGGTGAGGCTTGGACACCTATCGGCACATCTACTAATCCTTTCAAGGGCGTATTCGATGGTGGCAACCATATCATCTCTAACCTCTGCGTAGATGGTGGCACAAGCAGCAACCAGGGTCTCTTTGGCTATACTACAGATGGTGAAATTAAGAACATTATCGTAGAGAACGCTATCGTAAAGGGTCGATTGAACATTGGTGTAGTTGCCGGCACTCCTTACACTTCAAAGTTCACTAACATCATTGTTAGAGGTCATGTTGAGGTTAACGGTATGGCATACGTAGGCGGTGTCGGTGGTAAGAATGCTTACGCCGACTGGACAAATGTTACAGTTGATGTTGACGAGACATCATACGTTAAGGCACACTCTATCGAGGATGGCACAGCATACCGCACATACGTAGGTGGCGTTGTAGGTTTCAACGGCGAGGGTGGCCACTCATTCACAAACATCACATCAAACATCAACGTTGAGGGTTCTACTTGCGATGCAGGTGGTTTGTTCGGTATCGCACACTACGGCAACAAGTTTGAGAACTGCTCATGCTCTGGTAACGTAACAATCTACGCTGCAGAGGAGGTAGAAGAGGCTCAGGAGATGGGTGGCATCGCAGGCGTATGGCACAACGAGTCAGGCCAGACTGTCACAATGACTAACTGCACATTCTCAGGTGAGCTTACAGCAAACGTTGATGGCGTGGCATTCTGCTACGGTGGTCTTGTAGGTAAGGCTTACTCTGAGACTGGTACAGGTAAGCTCCTTCTTAACGGTGTTGAGTTTAACAAGGACGGTGTTAGCGCTGACTTTATCAACGCTGAGCTTGCTGCAGGTCGTGGTTTCGTAATGCCTTTCGACTTGACTTTCAAGGCAACTGCTTCAAATGCATACGGTGTTACTGGTCTTAACCAGCTTAACGGTGGTATCCTTGATGGTGCTGGTCACACATTGAAGGTTACTGGTGCAAATGGCACTTGGGGTTCTGCAATCAATACAACTGGTGGTACAATTAAGGATATCACTGTTGCTGGTGGCTTCCGTGGTATCTTCGTTAACCACAACGGCTCACACAGCGAGAAGGTTGTTCTTGAGAATGTAACTATCAATGGTCCTACCTACACTATCTCTTGCGATCAGGGTATGTATCAGGGTCTTGAGGCTACTGGCTGTACTATCAACGGTTGGACTTCATACGCTGCAACTATCGGTGAGGTTAAGTTTACTAACTGCTCTTTCGGTAAGGGTGCTGGTTACAAGTTTGCTCGTCCTTACGCTAAGACTCTATTTGAGGGTTGTAACTTCTGCGAGGGTTACCAGATCGATGCTCGTGCTG
>JAZLCL010000040.1:0-5809 GCA_045614205.1 Alistipes sp.
TAATCTCCCTAACTTCCCTAATTTCTTGTCAGAAGGGCGCCGAGTGCTACACTCGGCAAAAATGTCGTCAAAGGGCCGGACTTTGCGTACGTCCCCTTGACGGCATTTTTTGTTAGGGGCCGCAATCGACCCCTTATCACAAGAAATTAAGCGCGGAGGAATCCTATGCCAAACCTCTCAACAGCCGCACGTTCCAAATCCTCACGTACTGATGGGTCTGCGATAGAGATGAGGAGCTTTGCACGCTGGGCAAGCGACTTGTTACGGAGGTAGACAATACCATGCTCGGTGGCGATATACTGCGCCTGGAAGCGTGTGGTAACGACACCAGCACCCTTGGTGAGAGTAGGCACAATCTTCGATACACCCTTCGAAGTGATTGATGGAAGGGCGATGAAGCACTTGCCACCCTCGGACAACGCACCACCATACATAAAGTCGTGCTGGCCACCGACACCAGAGAAGATGCGTTCACCGATGCTATCGGCACATATCTGACCCGTAAGGTCAACCTCGATAGCAGAGTTTACAGCCATAACCTTGGGGTTCTGGCGTATATTCTGTGGGTCGTTAGTCCAGGCAACATCGCGGATGACAACATCGCGGTTACCATCGAGATAGTCATACAAGCGCTGGCTACCGAGGCACAAGCATGCCAACGACTGACCAGGATAGAGCTTCTTCAACGAGTTGTCGATGATACCCTTCTGGATGAGGGGCACAACACCGTCGGTCATAGCCTCGGTATGTAGGCCGAGGTGCTTATGGTCGTGAAGCGCATCGAGGACAGCATTAGGGATGCCACCAACACCAATCTGGAGTGTTGCGCCATCAGGAATCTCCTGCGCGATATAGTTACCTATGGCTCTCTCAACATCGTTAGGGATGACCGTAGGCACCTCGACAAGAGGCTCATCGCCACGTACCATAGCGGCGAGCTTCGACACATGGATGACAGGGTCACCAAACGTGCGAGGCATATACTTATTCACCTGGGCGATGACAGTCTTTGAGCACTCCACAGCCGAGAATGCAAGGTCGGCAGAGATACCATATGAGCAGTAACCATCCTCATCGGGCTCCGAGACGTTGAGCAGCGTGACATCCAAGGGCACCTGACCAGAACGGAACAAGAAAGGAATCTCGCCGAGGAAGGCAGGGATGGTCTGCGCAACACCCGAGTTAATGGCATTGCGGAGGTTGTTGGCAACGAAGAAGCTCAATGGCTCGAATGAGTCGCGTAGCTCGGCCTTGGCATAGGGAGCATCGCAACGACCGATGGCAAAGGCAGTATATACCTTCACGCCACGGAGCTCCGCAGCACGGTCGGTCATAGCCTGCACCAACACCTCGGGAACAGATGTCGAGCCCTGGATATATACCGAGTCACCCGACTTGATAAGCTTGGCGGCTTCAGCCGCACTAACAAAATTCATACACACTATTTTTAAAAAGGGCCGTCCTTTGACTTCGGGCAGCCCTAACTTATTACATTTACTCGAAATTGTACGTCACAAGCCTATGTAGCCCGTACGACAATCGCTTAATAGTCCTGGCTGAAGAGGCGCAAACGCTTATCCAACTTATCATACTGGTAGTCCGAGATCATCGACACACAACCACGCAAGCCCTCGCGTGAGCTACCCGTAGGTGATAGTGTGATGGCCGAGATGCCATAGTAGATGAGCTTGTTGATAAGCTGCTCGCCAGTCATATCCTTATATCCGAATGTGAAGAAGAAGCCATCGCTGACATCCTGGTCACAATCCTTATCGTAGACGATATGGAAACCATTCTTAACCATGATCTCCTTCACGCGCTGCGCACGACGTGCATACTCACGTGTGTGCTCCACATAGTTGAGCTTGCCGTCAGATGCCGCACGGAACATAGCCGCCAAGGCATACTGCGCAGAGTGTGGAACACCCGATGAGAGGACATATAGGATGTTGAAGATGAAGTTACGACGGAACTGACCATCGTTGCCGTAGCGCTGTGCAAAGCCCTCGTAGCAGCGTTCAGCAAGCGCAGGGTTGAGTGCAACAACGGCAATACGCTGACCAGCATATGAGAACATCTTCGAGCCCGACAACAGGTGCATGCAGTTGTCTGTGTAGCGCGCTACAGAGGGCTGGTATGGTGCCTCGAAAGGCTTCGATCTATCCTCACGGAAGTCCATGTTGAGGTATGCCAAATCCTCGATGACAACGACATCATACTTCGTAGCCATGCGACCAATAATCTCCAACTCCTCCTCGTTGAGGCACATCCATGTAGGGTTGTTAGGGTTAGAGTATATCATACCGCTGATGCGACCCGACGACAACACCTCCTCGAGTTTCGCCTCGAGAGCCTTGCCACGGTAGTCGATGACGTCGAACGACTCGAAGCGTATGCCCTGAACCTTACACTGCATCTTCTGCACAGGGAAGCCTGGGTCGATAAAGAGGATTGTATCGCGGTCGTCACGCATCTGATTCAATGCCATGAACGCCGCAAAGGCACCCTGCATAGAGCCTACCGTAGGCACAAAGCATACGGGAGGAATGTCGAGGTTGATGAAGGCCTTAACGAAGCGCGATGCCTCCTTTGTGAGGGGCTCGATACCTGTGATGAGGGGATACTTCGAGCCTACGCCCGCAAGCAACGCCTCATGCTCCGCCTCGATACCAATCATCTCGGCAGGGAGACCAGGCTCACCAATCTCCATACGTATATACTCCACGCCCATCTTCGCCTCGATATCCTTCACGACGCTGACGAACTGACGTATAGATGCAGCACCAAGCTCCTTGGCGTTGCGCAAACCGTTAGCAATACATATGTTATCTACGGTCTGCTTATCCAATGGTCTCTCCATATCCATTTACTTCTTAATAGAGTTATCGTAACCAGCACGTACTGCTGCAAGGTTCTTCTCGATGACCTCCTCGCCCTTACGTGCGAAGATGCGACGGATACCCGCCTCGATCTTCTCGAACTCGATGTCGAGCATAGGAATGGCAGCACCGAGGAGCACCATGTTGGCAGCCTGAAGTGGTGCACCAGCATCCTTGGCCAACTGCTCAACATTCAACGATACGCAGTTAGGGAGTGCCGCAAGATGCTTGCCAAGCTCCTCCTCCGCAGGGTAGTTAGGGATGTTGATGAAGGGGACATTAGATGTAACAACCCAACCATCCTTCTTCAAATACTGCAAGTAGCGCAACGCCTCCATAGGCTCCAACGAGATGATGATGTCGGCACCACCCTTCGCGATGAGGTCCGAAGCGATAGGCTCTGTAGATAGACGCAAGTTACTCTGCACGTCACCACCACGCTGGCTCATGCCGTGAACCTCCGCCTGCTTGATGTTCCAACCCTCGGCCAAGGCAGCCTCGCCAATAACCGTAGCGATCGACAGAATACCCTGTCCGCCGACGCCTGCCAAAATAATATCTTTCTTCATGATAGTCTCTTTTTAGTTGTTTATCGGCTTACTCTTTCTTTGCTGCAGCCTTCGCCTTTGCATGACGCTTCGCTGTCTGGATACACTCACGACGTGGAATGATGACTGATACACCCTTGTACTCGATCTCCTCGCGCAAGATGCTCTTGATCTCCTCCATGTTCTTTGGCAATGGCACAACAACACGTACATGGTCGGGGTTAACACCCACGCCACGGCAGATATCCTCAATCTTACCTGTACCTGCAGAGTCCTGACCACCTGTCATACCTGTAGTGAGGTTATCAGAGATAACGACAACAACATTGGCGTTAGAGTTCACGCAGTCCAAGAGGCCTGTCATACCCGAGTGTGTGAATGTAGAGTCACCGATAACGGCAAATGATGGGAACTGACCAGCATCCGCAGCACCCTTCGCCATGGTGATTGAGGCGCCCATCTCAACACACGCATGCAACGCCTGGAATGGAGGCAGAGCACCAAGTGTGTAGCAGCCGATGTCGCCGAAGATACGTGGATTCTCGTACTCCGCAGCAACCTCGTTCAACGCCTTGTACATATCTCTGTGACCACAACCCTGGCACAATGCGGGTGGACGTGCTACTACGATGTCGTCAGCCTCGAGGTTCTCCAACGCCTCCATACCGAGTGACTTACGCACGCTGTCGGGGTTAAGCTCACCAACACGTGGCAGGTCACCAGTGAGACGGCCCTTAACCTCAACTGTTGAAGGCACGATGGCACGTACCATCTCCTCAACAACAGGCTGGCCCTCCTCCATCACGAGGATCTCCTTTGCACCATCCTCGACCATCTTCTCGATGAGCTCTACGGGCAATGGATACTGTGACACCTTGAGCACGCTGCGCTCCTGGCAGTTAGCAGCATTCTCCATATAGTAGTTGTAGGCGATACCTGTGCAGATGACACCTCTCTCGGATGCTGTGCCCTTGCGGTAGAAGTTATACTTCGACTCTACGGCCGCCTTCATAAGGTCATCCTGCTGTGCGAGCAACTCCACATAGCGCTTCTTGGCGAAGGCTGGAAGAAGGATCCAACGACGCACATCCTCGGGACGGCATATCTCGTTTTGCTTGCGTGGCTCCTCTGTGATGTTAACAACAGCACGTGAGTGCGCCATGCGTGTTGTCACGCGCATGAGCACGGGGAGCTTAACAGCCTCCGAGAGCTCGAATGCCGCAAGGGTCATGTCGTAAGCCTCCTGCTGTGATGATGGCTCGAAGATAGGCATCATGGCAAACTTACCATAGAAGCGTGAGTCCTGCTCGTTCTGTGATGAGTGCATAGATGGGTCGTCAGCAGCAACAACTACAAGACCACCATTCACACCTGTCATCGCCGAGTTAACGAATGGGTCGGCAGCAACGTTCATACCCACATGCTTCATACATACGAGGGCACGCTTACCCATGTATGACATACCGAGGGCACCCTCCATCGCTGTCTTCTCGTTTGTCGCCCAACGGCAGCAAATCTTGTTCTCTGCATCGCCACGCTTCTCCTCGCGTAGCTGAATGAATTCTGTGATTTCGGTAGATGGCGTACCGGGATATGCATATACTCCCGACAGACCTGCATCGATAGCAGCCTGTGCAATAGCCTCGTCACCGAGAAGTAGTTTTTTCATATCGGTATAGTTTTTAGGTTGTTTAACTCTCTCTTTTCTGTTGCACCGCGCACATGACATAGCAGCACTCGCCGCCACGCCTGCACACGTACATACGCATATGTGCGTATACACACTATTATGCATCTTCAAAGTTAAGCAAAATTTTCCTAACGACGAAATTTTTAGTTAATTTTTTTGAGACAATGGGACAATGAGACATAGCGACCTGGCGGACAAAACTTTCTCGCGGACAAAAACTTTAACTTGCGATACCCGACCTCTCTCTGTCTCACTGTCTCGCTGTCTCTAACCTTTCTGCCCCTTGTGACCCCTTTTGCCCTTTCTATCCTTTTCATTCTCGGGTACCAAAGGGCATAAAACGTCATAAAAGGGCATAAAAGGTAATGCATAGTCTCTGTCTCGCGGTCTAAAAAAACAGATATGCCACCGACAGGATACCCATCGGTGGCATTGATTGAAGAGCTCAAATATTTTCAACCTCGCCATCGTGAGACCAATTTCTTGGGAGAGTGGTGCAGATGTGGCGCTGACATGAAAAATGCCAGGATGGGTAGTACTTGACGTACGTCCCATTCTGGCATTTGATTGAAGTGTCGCAGATGCGCCGCTATCACGAGAAATTAAATTTCTTGTTAGAAGGGCGCCAGATTTGGCTCTGACATGAAAAAGCCACCGATGGGTAGTACTTGACGTACGTCCCATTGGTGGCG
>JAZLCL010000041.1:0-15245 GCA_045614205.1 Alistipes sp.
GCACCACTTTCTACTTCTCGGACTACCGCCAACTTAAAACTCATCGGATAGTCGCGTTGCGTATGCTTGACATACAAGCTTTTACTCTTTTCTTCCATAGCTTTACTTTTTATTGTGTAACGCTATTTCAGGACAGGACACTCTCAACATAATGAAGGGATGACTAATTTTTTAGTCATCCCTTTGCTTTGTGTGTAGTGCGACGACTACAACTCTGTGATAGAGTCAGCCACGTATGCGAACTTACCTGTCTCAACTACGTCGAAAGTGAACGAGTAGTTGGCGTTAGGACCGTAGGCATATACTACGATGACAACCTTCTTATACTCGTCAGGAGTCATCTCTGGGAACATGTAGCTCAATACCTCGGCAAATACCTCGGCGCTATGCTCCTTGAGCTTTGCCAAAATCTCGTCGTCAGACAAGCCGCCCATGCCAGCAGCGGTGAAGCCACCCTTAACGGCTGATGGACGCCAGTCGATGTTGCCATAGTATGCTGAAGCACCTGTGTAGAACTCGTTGTTACCGTAGTTAGATACCCAGTAGTTACCTGCAGGCTTCTGTCCATCAATCATAACGATGTCAGTAGTGATAATCACACCTTCATTGTCACGTGCAGGAGCACCCATAGGAACATCCTTGAAGTCGTAAACCCAGTTTACGCAGTACTGGTAGAAGGCACGTGTGTCGGGGCTCGATGTGTTGGTGTAGTTGAGCTCCAATGTACGGTCAATATTCCACTTACCCTCGCCCTTACGGAACTGGTCAGTCTTCTCGGTGAAGTAGATAGTCTTTGACCATGCGCCATCGAAGACGTACTCGTCAACCTTCCATGTTGTTGCAGAGTTAGCGTAGCAGCGGTATGCAACATACATCTTATCATCAACCTTCGCATATGGATATGTGTTGTTGAGGAATGTTGGGATGTAGTAGTCCTGATCGGGGTTAGTGAAGTTACCATAGTTCTGACCCATGGCTGTGTAGTCAGCAGGCTGAATAGCCACTACGTTGGCAGCCTCATAGCCTGTGCCGTTGTACCTGAAGTATGCATAACGCTTCTCACTCTTCACTGTGAGAGCAAGGCGTGATGGCACGGCTGCAGGCTCAACAGATGTAACAACCATGTTGATGAACTTAGGCTCCTTAGGATCGCCATACTTCGATATAGAGCAGAAGTAGCCATAGATCGTACACTCGAGACCATCTTTAAGCATAGCCTTAACCTCGTCAGTAGCGCCATAAACGCTACCCTCAGCCTTCTCAGCGCCGTCGATAGTGAAGTTGAAGTAGTTACCGCTAACAACAACCTGACCTGACATCTTAGCGTAGAATGCATAGTCATCGTATGTGCGCTCAACAAGGAGATTATCTGCAGCAGCACCAGTGATATCCATAGGTGTAGGATACTTAACAGTGGTTGTGCCAGTCTTCTCTACGGTAACATCGCCCTTAGAGTAGTCGATCTGGAAACCGCAGTTGTAAGAGCCGATAGGGCCAGATACTGTAACCTCATCACCAACTGCAAGACCGAGGTTTGCAGCCTTGTAGATAAGTACTGAGCCACCATTGTCGGTGAGGATAGGACCCTGTGTTGAGAGAGCAGAGATGTAACCCTTAACCTCTACAACATCACCCTTAGCCGCTGAGCCAAGAACAGATGTGTAGGCGTTACCAGCGTCGATAGCTGGAGCCTCGTTCACGCTAACAACAATCATATTGATGTACTTTGCAGCACCACTAGACTTCGAGATAGATGTGAAGTAGCCGTAGAGTGTGTACTCTGTGTCGTTTGTAAGCTGTGCCACAATCTCCTCTGTTGGGTTGTATAGGCTACCAACAGCATTCTCGGCACCATCAATGTTGAAGTTGTAGTATGTCTTTGTGCCGTCGCTATTTGTGCTGATAGACAAGATACCTGTCATCTTTGCAAAGTGACACAACTCATTCTCGGTACGAGAAGTAAGCAACTCATCAGCCTTTTCGCCTGTAATATCCATAGGTGTAGGATATGTAACGGCTGTAGTGCCTGTCTTCTCTACTGTAACTTTACCCTTGCTGTAGTCGAACTGTAGACCAAGGTTGTATGCTGCAACAGTACCATTTACAGTAACCACGTCACCTATTGCAAGATCAGTGTACTTGTATAGAAGTATTGAGCCAGAGTTATCTGTAACGATAGGACCCTGTGTAGACATAGCAGATACATAGCCCTTAACCTCAATAACATCGTCTACGGCAGCTGTGGCAAGCACTGATGTGTAGGCAGGAGTCTCTGGCTGCTCTGGAGTATCTGGAGTATCGGGAGTCTCTGTTGCAGGCTCCTCATCAGAGTAGTTGTAAGTAACCACAACATACTCACCCTCGCGCGCATCATCAGCAACGGGGATAACACTCTTAAGCTTGTTGATTGTCTTTGGAGTTAGTGCTTTGGCATAATCCTCCTCCGACTCCCAAATAGTCTTGTAGTCATCCTCTGTGAGTGTGTACTCCGTAGCGGCGTTCATGAGCATAACATCCTCTGGAATATCCAAAGCGAGGGTGTATGTAGCAAGCACGAGTGAGCCATCGTCCCACACGGGGTACTTTGCGTCGATGAAGGCTGGCATATATGCTGCAACCTCATCCTGTGTAGCGAAATACTTATTCTTGCCAATGGCTGCGAGTGCTGCAGTAGCCTCCTCGCCCTCCGCCTGTGCAAGAGCTACGTTAGTAGAGTTTTTAGCGATGGCAGCATAGTCGTCGTCGGTGAGTGTGATGCTCGCCTCCTGCACATCCGTAATAGTGCCATCGTTGTTGTAACCGGGCAGATAGTGCTCGTTGAAGTAGTCTGTCTGGCAGCTCAAAGCCATAAGAGCTACACCTGCCATCGCAACAAACTTTGTGATAATATTCTTATTCATAGTAGTAGTTCCTAGAAGCTAATTTTTAGACGTACTGTGTATGTGCGACCGAATGAGTACATAACGGCGTAGCAGTCCTGCCAGCCCTTTGCGTCAGTGGCACACTGCGCATCCATAACGTAGTTATAGTTGTAGAGGTTGTTAACGTTACCATAGATTGTGGCGTTAACCTTACCAATCTTGAAGGCGTAGCTTGCCGAGAGGTCGAGCTGGTGGCCTACAGGAATCTTCCATGGGTCGTTAACAGTTGTTGTTGTGTTAGCCACAGCTGTAGAGCCGAGGTAGAAGTCGGCATAGTTGTTAGCGTAGAGGTTGAAGTTAGCGCCTATACGCAAGCCCTTGAATGGGAAGAGGTCTACGCCAACGGCTGCTGTTGTCTGTGCCGAGCCAGCAACGTGAACACCCTTCTGCTCGAGCTCAATCCAAGCGTGGTCCTCTGCCATGATGCCCGATGCTATTGTGCCGTCGAGCTTCGCTGTCATAGGCTGACCCTGTGAGTCGTAGTAGTAACCGCGTGCGTTGCTTGACCAGATCCAGTCGCCCCATGAGAGCATACCTGTGATGTTAATCCAACGTGCAGGCTTATAGCGAAGGTCGAGCTCTACGCCGGCATGACGTGCGTCGATACCTGTGAGGTTAACACGTGCATAGTCGCCATTAGACATGAGCTTTGAACGTACGTCAGCCTTATCCATCCACAATGTGTAGTATGCGTTGATGTTCATTGCGAACTTCTCTGTGCGCAAGCCGTAGCCACCCTCAACAGAGAATACCTTCTCGTTAACGGCATCAGGGTTTGTGATGTGGCTTGTTGTAGACTGAAGGAACGCACCACCAGAGAAGAATGGAGCACGTGAGATGTAACCTACGTTGAGGAAGAGGTTAGAGGCGTTTGTGACGTTGTAGTTAACACCCGCCTTTGCAGTGAATCCCACGAAGTTCATAGTCTCTGAACGCTGGTGTGCCTCGTCGTAGTAGAAGCGGTCCACACGCCAGTAGCCTGTGTTAGATACAGAGCCTGATACGAAGGCGTTGAGCTTGTTGTGTGTATACTCGAGCTGTGCGAAGTCGCCCTCCTGGTGTACGTGACCATCATAGTCGCGGTATACGATATCGCCCACTGTGAGCTTCTCGTTCTTCCACTTAGGGTTAGCCGCAGCGGCGTTGTTCTCCACCTTCACGTTCTTACGGTCGCCATCGTCGATGAAGTACTCACCGCCGTAGAGGTCGATAATCTCGTTTGTGTGCTGACCCACGTAGTAGCGCACGTCGACACCTGCCGAGAGCTCCAAGCCTGGGAGCAACTCGTTAGAGTATGTAGAGAGCAGACCGTACCACATGTGGTTGTTCACAGACTTCGACATGACCATGTTAGAACCTGTTGTGCTTGCCATGTTCATATCCTGGATAGCGCCGTAGTCGAAGGTACCATCCTCCATGTTACGGAAGTCGTAGAGGAGCTTACCATTAGATGAGCCATTCCACATAGAACGGTATGCCGATGTACGACCCTGGCCAGAGTAGCCCGAGCCACGACCTATAGATACGTAGAGGGCTGTTGAGAGTGACGACTTGTGGTCTATCTGCCACTGGTGGTTAAGAGATATCTGTGGCTTGTGGTACTCGTTAGTCATTGACGAACGTTCCTTGCCGCTGTTGTCGAAGCCGTATACGGCGTTGTAGCGATACTTATCCTTCTCGCCAGTCCAGCGTGCTACGTTGTTCCACTCCTCGATAGAGAGACCAGCATATAGAGGCTTACGCTGGTTGTGGCGCTGTGGTGCACCGAAGGCAGTAAGCGAGATCTGGTGGTTAGAGTTGATACGCTTTGAGATATTTACGAACCAGTTGTATGCATCGTAGCCAGTACCCTGGATGTAGCCGTCGCCCCAGCGCTTTGCAAGGAGCACACTCATTGCCCATCCGTTATCCATGAGACCTGTTGAGAAGCTTACAGACATTGTGTTAGCGCCATCGTTACCTATGCCGTACGATACTGTGCCGCCCTTCTTTGCGTCGATGGTGTTTGTCACGATGTTGATAGTACCACCCACTGAAGGCGCCGATATCTTCGAGGCACCCATACCGCGCTGTGTCTGCATAGAACGTGTTACGTCAGAGAGGCCTGCCCAGTTAGACCAGTATAGACCACCCCACTCCATGTCGTTCACAGGCACACCGTTGATCATCACGGCGATGTTTGCCGACTTGAAACCACGCATGTTGATCTTCGAGTCGCCATAGCCACCACCATCCTTTGTCACGTATACACCAGGTGTAGACTTAAGGATTTCGGGGAACTCCTGGCCACCGAGCTTGAACTCGATCTCGGAAGCCGCAACTGTAGATACGGCAACAGGTGTACGGCGCTGCACGGCGATAGACTGTGTGATAACCACGTCGTCCATGGCGATGGCGTCGAGCTCCATCTTGATAACGCCGAAGTTGTGCTGTGCACCCGCAGTGTTGGCGTCAAGGAGCTGTGTCTTGTAGTTCAAATAGCTAATTTGAACCTGCGAATTACCACCACTCAACTGTAGTCTGAAACTACCGTCAGTGTCGGTGCTTGTGCCGATAGTCGTGCTGGGGATAATCACCGTAGCGCCGATCAGTGGCTGATCGTTCTCGTCGACAACTGTACCCGTCACGATAGTCTGTGCCGATACGGTAAGCGTAGCAGCAAGACCAAGCATCAGAAGTAAAAGTCTCTTCATAAGCATTTGATTAAGTTAATAAAATATGTAAGTTATTGTTTGTTTAGCCGATGTTGGGGGTCTAAAAACAATATTTGCCACAGCAAAGGTAACCTATGCGTGGCAAAAAAACAAATATAAGACCTCCTATTTGTTTATTTATAAACAATGGGTGGTTTTTGTGGCGTTGCTGCGCTGTGCTACTTACGCCTCCTGCGTGTTGACAACCAAAATTTTAGAAGTCTCCAGCGCATCTTCTCGGGGATGTGTGCGCAGAGTATGTCGCCTATGGATGGTGTTTTGAATATTGCGGTGCTTGCCTCCATGGCGCGCATAGCCTCCTCTCTACCCACATCCTGTATGAGTCTATTTAGGCGGTAGCAACGTGCACGACGCACCTCACGGTTGTAGCCTCTGCCTATCATGTCGTGGAGCTCGCCAAGCACCACCATCGACTGTATAAGTTTCTCCGACGAGATGGTGTTCGTGCAGCTCGTGGTGTTGTAGCGGTTGTAGAGGTAGCACCATGCGTTGTGTAGCGTCTTGACGCTGCGGCTGTGGTATATGGCTGTTGCGAGGAACTTCCAATCCTCGGCATAGCGCAGCGTGGTGTCGAAGCGTATCGCGTGCCTCTCGATTATCTCGCGGCGGTATATTGTGCCTCCTATGCCTATTATCGTGCGGTGGCCTATCACGTGACGCAGTGCCTCCTCCTTGGTGCGTGCCTCACGTAGCCTACGACGTCTTGTTCTGCCTTCGGCGAAGATGTCGGTTATCGAGAAGCGTATCACGTCGTAGTCGTCGAGGTATGGTTCGCATAGCGCAAATGTCTCGGGCGAGAGCTTGTCGTCGGCATCGAGGAAGGCTATCCACTCGCCCTGTGTGTTGTCCAGGCCGAGGTTACGTGCCGAGCTAACACCGCCGTTGGGCTTGTGTATCACACGTATGTTGTCGTGACGTGCGGCATAGTCGTCGCATATCTTGTCGCTACCATCCGTGCTGCCATCGTCGATGAGTAGTATCTCCGTGTCGCAGTACTCCTGGTTGAGGATGCTCTCTATGGCACCGCCGAGATACTCCGCAACATTGTATACAGGTATGATGACGCTTATTCTGGGCATAACGATAGTTTTATGGCGCAAAGGTAGGCATTTTTGCTCTCTAATACAACTTTAGAGACCCGTGTCATACTGGTTGGAACAAGTCGTTGAATTTTTTTTAGTCTTAATAATGATTAATTTCTACAAAAATATTGGCAGCATAATAAAAAATTACTATCTTTATGCCCTGTATGAGATGTATGCAAAAAAAGAGAGAATATAGGTATCCTGTTGGTGCTATTTTAACCGCTGTGGTAGCCATCCTAGCCACCCTTCTTCAGGGCGTCGTGGGTGACTTCCCTGTGGCGTTGTTTAGCTTCCCGCTGAATATCCTTGCTATGGTGTTATGGCTTGTGGCTCTTACTGTTATCTATCGCAATAGGGGCACCTCACGTCTCGCCCAGATGCTCATGTCGAGGTCGGCAACATGGCTCTCGCTGCTCGTCATGGCCGCTATAGGCCTTGTGCTCGGCCTGCAGCGTCAGCCCTCGAGTGCCTCATGGCCCGTTGTTGTGGGTGTGCTCTATGTCATGAGCCATCTGTACCTCATCACTCTTCGTGGCATTCGTGCTGCGGGGCGTCTGCGCTGGCGCTTTACGCTGCTCCACCTCGGCCTCCTCCTGGCTCTTGGTGCTGGCTTCTGGGGCGCTGTGGACCGTGTACAGCTGCGCATGGCGGTGGATGGACGTGCCAACAATGTCGCCTATACCATGTCGGGTGAGGCACACACGCTGGACTACTACATAAGCCTCAAGGCCTTCAATGTGAGGTCTGCAGGCGATGGCGAGCAGATGCAGTATGAGGCTACGGTAGTTGTTGATAAGCAGGATGTGGTGTTGAGGGTTAACCACCCATACTCACGCACATGGGCCGAGAAGATATATATAGTGAGCCATGGTGCACAGCCCGCGGGCAACTATGTTGTCGTGGAGATTGTCACCGAGCCGTGGCAGTGGCTCTCGGCGGCGGGTATAGTTATGCTTATCGTGGGTGCCGTGATGATGTTCTTGCGAGGTCCACGCAGACTAAATAATAATATGTAGAGGTATGATGCTTGGTTGGAACATATTTCCCTTTATGGCTGCTGCCGTCGTTGTGTTCGCCTTTGCGGGTGCTGTTATGGCACTTGTGCGCAGGCAGCGCAGTGGTGGTGCCATGCTCCTCATGGTTGGCGCTATAGCCACCATGCTCACCTTCATCGTCATGCTGTGGCTCACGCTGCAGCGTCCTCCGCTGCGCACCATGGGCGAGACACGCCTCTGGTACTCCTTCTTCCTGCTTGTCGCGGGACTCTTCACCTACACCCGTTGGCGCTACCGCTGGATAATGCTCTTTGCTGCGGTGCTCGCCACGGTCTTTATCCTTATAAACATCCTCAAGCCCGAGATTCACGACCAGACTCTTATGCCGGCATTGCAGAGTGTGTGGTTTGTACCTCATGTCTCGGTCTATATGTTCTCCTATGCGCTGCTTGGCTGTGGCACGTTGCTGGCCATCGTTGCCCTGGTGCGTAATAACCACGACCTCGATGGCGCCATTGAACGCCTCCTCTATGGCGGTGTCGCCTTTCTCACCGTGGGCATGCTCACAGGAGCTCTGTGGGCCAAGGATGCGTGGGGAGCATACTGGAGTTGGGATGCCAAGGAGTCGTGGGCTGCGGTGACATGGGCGCTGTACCTTGTGGCGCTACATATGTCCCCTGCCATCACGCCACGCCGCCCCCGCACCTTCTATGTTGTCATCATCCTGGCCTTTGTGGCACTGCAGATGTGCTGGTATGGCGTCAACTACCTGCCCTCGGCAGCCGATAGTGTTCATGCATATAACCAATAATAACATCTAAACTAACTATTTATGAAAAACCTGAAGAAGAGTCAGATCTTTCTGATTGCAACCTTGGCACTCGCTGTGGTGCTCTTTGTTGCCTACCGCATCACCATTGCGCCTCCTTCGGCGGACCTCGCCCCCGAGGCACGTGTAGCGGCCATCCTGGAGGATGGTGGCTGTGCGAGTTGTCATAGTGCAAATCCCGAGTTGCCATTCTACGCCTCGTTCCCTGTTGCCGAGGGTATGATCATGGCAGATGTTGAGGATGGATATAGAGCCTTCGATGTTATGCCTCTTGTCGAGGCGTTGGCGGAGGGCGCTATGCCTAATCCTGTTGATGTGGCGAAGGTGGAGAAGGTTATTGCCGACGGCACTATGCCTGCTGCGAAGTACTACCTCATGCACTGGGGTGCGCAGTCTACAGGCGCCAAGGGCGATATCGTTGCTGCGTGGGCCCGCGACTATCGTGTGGCATACTACGGTGATGGCCTCGAGGGTGACCGTGCAGGTGAGCCTGTGCGCCCAATCCTCGCTGCCGAGGGTGTTGACGCCCGCAAGGTGGCTTTGGGCTTCGCCTTGTACCACGACACACGCCTCTCTGTAGACCACACCATCTCATGCGCATCATGCCACGGTCTAAATACCGGTGGTGTGGATAACCACCAGTACTCTGATGGTGTTGGAGGCCTCATGGGTGGCGTTAATGCTCCTACGGTGTATAATGCTGTATACAACTTCGTGCAGTTCTGGGATGGCCGTGCTGTGACACTTGCTGATCAGGCTGCTGGTCCTCCAGTAAACCCTGTAGAGATGGCCTATACGTCGTTCGACGAGATCGTTGCCGAGCTTGAGAAGGATGAGGAGTATGTACGCCTCTTTAATGAGCTATACCCTTCGGAGGGCATCACACAGGCCTCTATTACCAATGCTATCGAGGAGTTCGAGCGCACGCTTGTAACGCCTAACTCTGCTTTCGATAAGTGGCTCATGGGCGATGCCGAGGCTATCACTGCCGAGGAGCTTCGTGGCTATGAGCTCTTCAAGGAGCATAGCTGTGCAACATGCCATGTAGGTCCTAACCTTGGTGGCTTGTCGTACGAGCTTATGGGTCTTCGCCGCCACTACTTCGATGACCGTGGCCTCGAGCTTACGGAGGAGGATAATGGCCGCTTCAAGCAGACACAGGATGAACGTGACCGCCACCGCTTCAAGGTGCCTGGCCTACGCAACATTGAGCTTACATGGCCTTATTACCACGATGGCACACGTCTGACCATGTATGATGCTATTCGCGATATGGCACTCTACCAGTGTGATGTAGAGCTTGAGGATGCAGATATCAAGTCTATCGAGGCCTTCTTGCGCACCCTCACAGGTGAGTATAACGGTGTTAAGCTCACTAATGAGAATCCCTACGGAGAGGTGTTCCACCACGACCATGACCACGACCATGACCACGACCATGAGTAGTGATTAGTTGTGGTAACACAAAAGGGAATGACCGAAAGTCATTCCCTTTTTATTTAGCCTCTATGGCTGTGCAAACTACTTGATAGCGATAGCATCAATCTCTACGCGTGCGCCCATAGGCAATGCAGCAACCTGGTAGCAGATACGTGCTGGCTTCTCGTTGGGGAAGAACTCTGCGTATACGGCGTTCATGGCTGCGAAGTCTGCGATGTCGGCGAGAAGAACTGTTGTCTTTGCCACGTCGTCGAAGGTGTAGCCTGCCTCGTTGAGGATGTAGCCGAGGTTAGTGAGTGCCTGGCGTGTCTGTGCCTCAACGCCCTCTACCATTGTGCCTACAGCAGCGTCGATAGGAAGCTGACCAGAGATGTAGAGTGTTGCATCGTGTGCGATAGCCTGTGAATAGGGACCTACGGCCTTTGGTGCCAAAGGTGAAGCGATAACTTTTTTCATTTTTCTATAACTTTTAGTTGATTTGTATTATCTTTGTTCCGACTACAAATATAACTATAATTTGATAAATAATATGAAACGTGCAATTTTATTTTTCTCGATACTCCTTATTACTGCTGTCACACTCGGTGGTTGTTGCGACTGTCGCAAGCGTTCGAAATTAGAAAAACCCCTCGTTGGCACCACCTGGCAGCTTGTGCAACTCATGGGCACGGAGGTTGCTGCGCAGGGTGATAGCTATACCCTTGTACTTCACGACAATGGCACAATATCTGGTGCTGGCGACTGCAACCGCATCACGGCAACATATACCATAACACCCTCACGTAGCTTCGTCATCTCGAACCTTGGCGCCACACGCCGCCTATGTCCCAACCCCGAACTCGAGAACGCCTACTACGATATGCTCGAGAGTGTCACACACTACGAGATGGACGCCGAGAATATGCTACTGTTGAGCAATGGTACTTTGGTCGCCATAATGAGAGTTGTGGAACAGTAACAAAAAATCCGAATCAACCGATTCGGATTTTTTATATTACTCGAGAGGCTCAAGGTAGGTGTAGCCATATAGCCCTGCGCGGTAGTTCGAAATAAACTCCTTGCCCTCCTCGAGGCTTATGGCGCCACTCTTAACGGACTTTGCAACCCATATCTCTATTGCGCGCACCATGCGCTTATGGTCGAACTGCACATAGTCCAGCACGTCGGCAATGGTCTCGCCCTCGATAATCTTATCTACGACATACTCGTCGCCCTTGACCGATATATGCACGGCGTTGGTGTCGCCAAAGAGGTTGTGCAGGTCGCCCAATATCTCCTGATAGGCACCCACGAGGAATACGCCTATGTAGTATGGCTCCCCCTCGCGTAGCTCATGCACCGGCATGTGGTGTGCGTTGTTCGAGGTAGATATGAAGTTGTCAATCTTACCATCCGAGTCGCAGGTTATATCCTGGAGTGTTGCCGAGCAGGTGGGGGGCTCGTTGAGGCGTGTTAGTGGCACCACGGGGAATATCTGGTCTATGGCCCATGAGTCGGGTAGCGACTGGAACAGCGAGAAGTTACAGAAGTACTTGTCGGGTAGGCTGCGTGCTATGGCGCGTAGCTCCTCGGGAGCATGCTTACTCTTTCCCGCCATGGTGTTCACCTCGCGTGCTATAGACCAGAAGAGGCGTTCTACGGTGGCGCGTGTAGCCAGGTCCACAAGGCCTATGTTGAATAGCTCGAGGGCATCCTCGCGTGCCTGCATGGCGTCGTGCCACTGCTCTATGAGACGACTCGGTGTTAGCTTGTTCCATATGTCGTAGAGGTCGCGCACAAGCTCGTGTGCATCAGCGCCTATTACCTCCTCCTCGCTGAAGACGGGCAGCTGTGTGCGTGCCAGCACCTCGAAGACGAGTATCGAGTGGTGCGCCGTTAGTGACCTCCCCGACTCGATGATTATGTTGGGCTGCACAAGGTTGTTACGCTGACATATATCCACAACGGAGTATACGGCATCGTTTACATACTCCTGTATCGAGTAGTTTATGCTGTGGCCGCTGATGGACGACTGTGTGCCGTCGTAGTTGACGCCGAGGCCACCTCCGATATCGACAAACTCTATGCCGTAACCACTCTTGCGCAGCTGTGCGTAGAACTGCGTAGCCTCCTTTAGTGCGGTCTTTATGCGGCGTATGTTTGTCACCTGCGAGCCTATGTGGAAGTGTATCAGCTTGAAGCTCTCCTCTAAACCCTCGGCCTTGAGCAGTGTGAGGGCGTCTATGAGCTCCGAGGAGTTGAGTCCGAATTTCGAGATGTCGCCTCCCGACTCCTCCCACTTGCCACTTCCCGAGCTTGCCAACTTTATGCGTATGCCTATGTTGGGCTTTATGTTCATGCTCTTCGAGAGGCGTGCTATGGCACGTAGCTCCATCATCTTCTCCACGACGAGGAATATCTTACGACCCATCTTATGTGCCAGTAGTGCGAGCTTTATGTAGCTCTCATCCTTGTAGCCGTTGCATATTATCAGCGAGTTGCTGTCGAAGTTTAGCGACAATACGGCGTGTAGCTCGGGCTTCGAGCCCGCCTCGAGGCCTACGTGGTAGCTGTTGCCGTGGCTTATTAGCTCCTCAACTACGGGGCGCATCTGGTTGACCTTGATGGGGTATACGATGTAGCTCTCGGCCTTGTAGTCGTACTCCTTGGCTGCGCGGTCGAAGCACCTCGATATCTTATCTATGCGGTTGTTGAGGATGTCGGGGAAGCGTAGCAGCAGGGGCATAGATATGTCGTGAATCTGCAGCTCCTCGATGAGCTTACGGAGATCTATCTCGGGGCCCTCCTCCTTAGGTCGCACCACGATGTTACCCTCCTCATTCACCGAGAAGTAGTCCTTACCCCAGCTGTTTATGTTGTATAGCTCTATCGAGTCATCTATCTTCCACTTTCTCATGTCGTAGTTAAGGTTTTATGTTGGGATTACTATCCCATGCGTTGTTTGTAGTCGTTGTAGTTGAAGGTGCGTAGTGTTGTGAATCCCTCCTCGGGGCTGTATAGCACTATTGCGGGGTGTGTCACGCCGTTGAACATCGTGGTCTTTACCATCGTGTAGTGCACCATGTCACGGAATACTATGCGTTCACCAACCTGTGGTGTGTGGCCATCGTCTGTTGCCCAAGCGCCGTACATGTCGCCCGCGAGGCACGAGTTGCCGCCCATCCACCACTCCTTGTCACCCTCCTCGGGGTCGTGCATACCGCGTATTGTGGGCTTGTATGGCATCTCCAGACAGTCGGGCATATGGCAGGCGAAGGATACGTTGAGCATCAGCGTACTACGACCTCCGTTATGCACTATGTCCTCCACGCGCGCCACGAGCACTCCTGTGTCCCATGTGAAGGCGCTACCAGGCTCGAGGATGATGCGTAGGTGGGGGTGTCGCTGCTTGAAACTGCGTAGTATGTCGATGAGGTGCTCCACGTCGTAGTTGGCATGTGTCATGAGGTGTCCACCGCCAAAGTTCACCCACTTGAGGCTCGCCAGGTGCTTGCCAAACCTCTGCTCCACAGCCTGGAGTGTAGCCTCGAGGTCTGCGGGGCGTGACTCACATAGCGAGTGGAAGTGTAGCCCCTCGACACCCTCGGGCCATGCCTCGAGGTCTGTGGCACGCACGCCGAGGCGCGACTGCGGTATGCAGGGGTTGTAGAGGTCTGTAGCCACGGTGCTATACTCGGGGTTTATGCGTAGGCCACACGATATGCCTCGCGCGCGTGCTCGTTGTCCATAGCGCGCATACTGACCCAGCGAGTTGAATGTTATGTGGCTCGAGAGCTCGAGGATGTCGTCTATCTCCTCCTCGGTGTATGTCGGTGCGTATGTGTGTGCCTTTATGCCCATATGCTCCATTACGAGGCGTGCCTCGGCAAGTGAGCTTGCCGTAGCACCATCCGAGTGACACTTGAGCATCGGGAAGATGTGCCATGTGGCATTGGCCTTGAGGGCCACTATTATCTCCACGCCCGCCCTCTGGCGCACATAGTCTATGCGTTCGAGGTTTAGGCGTAGCATATCCTCATGAATGACAAATGCTGGGGTGGGAACCTGTGATAGGTCCCACGCCCCAAGCATATCGTTCTTTCTTATCATAACTCAAGGTCGATATCGAACTTCTCTACCCATGGCAGGCCGCGTTCGCCAAGCTCCGCAAGGAATGTGTCGGGGTCGAGCTGCTCGACGTTGAATACGCCGGCACCCCTCCATATGCCACGTGCGAAGAGTGAGGCGCCGAGGGCTGCGGGAACACCTGTAGTGAAGCTCACCGCCTGTGTGCCAGTCTCGCGGTAGGCAATCTCGTGGTCGCAGTTGTTGTATATGTAGTATGTGCGCTCCTTGCCATCCTTGATGCCTCGTATGCGGCAGCCTATAGATGTCTGGCCGTGGTAGTTAGCACCCAACGACTTGGGGTCTGGCAATACCGCCTTGAGGAACTGTATAGGCACAATCTCCACGCCGTTGTAGATGATAGGGTCTATGCGTGACATGCCTATGTTCTGTATCACACGGAGGTGTGTGAGGTACTCCTGGCCGAATGTCATCCAGAAGCGTGCGCGCTTGATTGTGGGGTAGTGCTTAACCAACGACTCTAGCTCCTCGTGGAAGATGAGGTAGGACTCACGTTCGCCAATCTCGGGGTAGTTAAGCGGCTTGTGTATCTGGTGTGGCTCTGTCTCCACCCATGCGCCATTCTCCCAGTAGCGACCCTTCTGTGTCACCTCGCGGATGTTGATCTCGGGGTTGAAGTTTGTGGCAAATGCCATGCCGTGGTTTCCGGCGTTGCAGTCCACAATGTCGAGGTAGTGAATCTCGTCGAAGTGGTGCTTCGCGGCATATGCCGTGAATATCGCCGACACACCTGGGTCGAAGCCACAGCCGAGGATCGCCATGAGACCCTTCTCCTTGAAGCGGTCGTGGTATGCCCACTGCCAGCTATACTCGAAGTGTGCCTCGTCCTTTGGCTCGTAGTTCGCCGTGTCGAGGTAGTTTACGCCACACTCCAAGCAGGCATCCATGATTGTGAGGTCCTGATAGGGTAGGGCTACGTTAATTACAATGTCTGGCTGGAACGCGCGCATGAGGGCTACGAGCTCCTCCACGCTGTCGGCATCTACCTGCGCAGTCTGTATGCGGTTGCCACCTACGGCCTTCGCAATCTCATCACACTTCGCCTTCGTACGACTCGCCAACATAATCTCGGTAAAGGCACTATCTGCTGCTACTTTGTGTGCCACTACTGTTCCTACGCCACCGGCACCGATAAT
>JAZLCL010000042.1:0-15024 GCA_045614205.1 Alistipes sp.
GGACGAGATGCACCGCCAATGTGAGAAAGATATTGTAACTTACAAAACGAAAAATGACAACACGGCGCGCCGTGTTGTCATTTAGAAAACTTTAATTATTTTTGTGTCAAATCCTGTAACACTTTTTTAGGACGACACATACCTAAAACCTTATGCCCAGGCCATACATCATGTTGTGTGTATACTGCGTGCTGTTGTATCTGTAACCTACATATAGGAAGAGATGCTTTGTTATGAAGGTCTTGAGTGAGAAGAGTGTATAGAAGCGACTCATGTCGTAGCCGTGGCGGAAGAGGTTGATGCCGAAGCCTGCGCCAACAGCAAATATGGGAGCTCGTATCTCGCCATGTAGCGATATACCCACCTCTGTCTGCTGCCATAGCGAGGGTCGTGCGTAGCTTATAACCTCGCCCTCCTCATTCTTCGTAGCATCGTATAGGTTGAGACTGCTATCCACTTGTATATCGAGTGATGCGCCAATGCCAAAGTGGTCATTTAGGTGGTATAGGGGCAGAAAGTGTGCTCCTCTGAGGGGTAGAGGCTTGTTTATTACGCAGAACTCGCCATCGTCGAAGAAGCGGTCGGCACGCCAGCCACCATAGAGTATTACGTCGTATGTCATGCGCTGTGCTGTGCGCAGTGCCGAGAGACTCTCCGAGGCGGCGAGGTAGCCGCGTGCGGAGGGTCGCCTCTCCTCGGCGTCGAAGAGGTATGTGGCACCTATGCGTAGTCCAAACATGTCGACACCACTATTCGGAAAGAGTGTGTCGCCATCCGAGAAGTGTGTATAGTCGGGTGTTAGGGATAGTTCCCAATGGGGTGTTATGCGCCACGTGAGTGGTAGTGCCACGTTGATGTATATGTTGCATGGCGAGCCTATGGCGTCGTTCCTGCGCCATCCAAATGATGCTCCAAAATTCCACTCATAACCTATAGATATCTCCTTGCCAAGGTCCGCAAGACGAGCACCTTGAAATATATATATGGCGATGGGTGTGCCTATGCGTTCGTGATTCCAGAAGGTATATGCCGCAACACCAACTCCTTGATATGTAGTGGGATATAGCTTACCTGTCTTGCTATTCTCATTCAGCGTGAAGGCGTAGCGCGCATGTAGCGAAAGGGCTGTGTTGAGGTTGCTGCTGTTGGGGTTACGAAACTCATAGTGTTTAACAATGTTGTAGGCGGGGCGTAGCTCGATGCTAATGCGGCTGCTTATCGAGTCGCACAAATGTGGTGTGGCGGCAGAGACTGCCACCACACCCATGATAAATGCTACTGCCGTGAGGCAGATGCGTATTACTGCTTTGCAAGCCACGTAACGATGTTTTGTGCCACGCACTCAATGAGTCTATCTATAGCCTCGGCTGCCGACCATGCGTTGTGTGGCGATGCCAACAGGCGGTATCTATCCTTGACATTGTATAATGGTGACTCGCGTAGTGGCTCTACGGAGAATACGTCGAGGGCAGCAGCTGCCACCCAGCCATTGTTTAGTGCCTCGGCAAGTGCCGCCTCGTCGATGATGCCACCACGTGCCACGTTGATGATGATTGACGATGGCTTCATCTTCTGTAGCTCGTTGCTGCCTACAAGACCACGTGTGCGTTCGTTGAGTGGCGAGTGAACCGATACTATGTCGCTCCATGCGAGGAGCTCGTCGAGCTCCATTGCTGGGTATGCCTCCTCGCGCTTTGCTCCCGATGTAGAGAAGTAGCGTACCTCGCAGCCGAAGGCCGAGGCGAGGCGTGCAACCTCACGGCCAATGTTGCCCAGACCAATTATGCCCCAGCGCTTGCCTGTGATCTCGAAAGTGAGACGGTCGTAGCAGAAGGCACGGTCAGCCTTGGCATAGCGGCCATCATGGAAGTACTCGTCGAAGTATACAATGTTACGTGCGAGGGCGAGTGCAGAGGCTATTGTGGTCTCGGCAACAGATGTTGTCGAGTAGCCCACGGCATTCTTCACCTCTATGCCGAGCTCCTTGGCTGTCTCGAGGTCTACGTTGTTCATGCCCGTTGCTGCCACACATATGAGCTTCAGATCGGGTAGCTGGCGCATGGCCTCGCCATCGATGACCACCTTGTTTGTTATGGCTACGTCAGCACCCTTAAGGCGTTCTACGACAGCCTCTTTTGGGGTATTCTCGTATGCTACATAGTCGCCGAGTGATGTTATCTTTGTCAGGTCGCGTCCTGCGATGCTATACTCATCCAAAAAGACTATTTTCTTCATATTGCTATCTTTTAAGTTTATTATTACTCTGTTTGTTTGTTGTTTGGCATCTCGCCCACAAGGTCGCGTATTACAACCGATGCGCAGCCTATGCCGAATAGTGCTGGTATGTAGGATATAGTGCCCACGTTCGACTTTTTGTTCTGTTCCTCGCACAGAATCATTGCTCCCTCACGTACGGGCTCGGGTGAAAATACGGCCCAGAAGCCGCGCTTTATGCCTATCTTGTGTAGTCGCTTACGTAGCATATGTGCCAGTGGACAGTGGTGTGTTTTGGCTATATCCTTAATCTCCATGAGTGTAGGGTCGGTCTTTGCTCCCGCGCCCATCGAGCTTACGAGGGGTATGCCGCGGTCGAGGGCACCCTTTATTAGTGCAAGTTTTGGCGAGAGGGTGTCGATGGCGTCAACGACGTAGTCGAACTTGTCGCTGTCGAGTAGCGCGTCTGTCTCCGAATCCTTGATGAAGCGGTTTACTATCTTAAGCTCAAGCTCGGGGTTTATATCCTTGAGTCTGTCGGAGAGGATGTCGCACTTCTGGCGTCCTATGGTAGAGTGTAGGGCTACGAGCTGTCTGTTGATGTTGCTCGGCGACACCATGTCGGCATCTGCTATTGTCATGCGCCCTACTCCGGCACGCACAATCATCTCGGCAGCATAGGCTCCTACGCCACCCACGCCAACAACCAATACGTTGGCATTGCGCAGTAGTGCAAGCTTCTCGTCTCCAAGTAGTAACTCTGTCCTCTCAAGCCAATTATTCATCATCTTTTATATCAATCGTCTATAATTTTTCTCTATGGCCGATAGCAGTTCATCTACCGCTATCTCCTTTATCTCTGCCACCTGGCGGTACACCTCTGCGATGTCTGCTGTGGCCTCGTCGTCAGTCTCGCAGAAGAGCCTGTCGAGGGGTGTTGTGGCTATTGCCCTACGGCTCTTTGGCGAACGTAGCGAACGTAGTCCGAAGGAGAGGTAGTAGCCTCGCTGTAGGACCATGGATGCTTGCTCGGGTGTCCCTATAAATCCGTGTATAACAACGCCTTGTAGGGTGTAGTCTGCGAGTATGCGTAGTGCCTCGTTTAGAGCGCGTACAACGTGCAATACTACAGGTTTATGTAGCCTCTGGGCTGCCTGTAGATGCTCCCTGAAGAGCCTCTCTTGTGCCTCATGCGAGATGTCGCGGGCATAGTCCAGACCCGTCTCGCCGATGATGTCGCAAGCGGTAAGGTCGGGTAGTGATGTATGCTCCTCGGCCTGCCACGGATGTACTCCCGCCATCGTTGGCGATATAACACTATCGCGTTGGTGGTGGGTATGCACATCGATAAATATTTTCTTCGTACGTTCCATCTACGCCTACAAAATTACTAAATTATCCGTCAAAACGCAAATATGAGGTCGAAATGATTGTTTGTTTGGAAAAAAAAGCGTATCTTCGCACGCATTTTATTATGTAGATTGTATGTCAAGTATTCGTCATGAAGACAAACATATACTATAAAACTATTAAATTTAATCTAACAAACAGTTATGTCGAAAAACATTAAATTATGTAAAGGTCTCGACATTAAGTTGGCAGGTAAGGCAGAGGCTCGCGTGGAGAATGCTCCAATGGCAAAGTCGTATGCAGTAAGCCCACTTGATTATGAGAACGTTACTCCCAAACTGTTGGTTAAGGTAGGCGACAAGGTTGAGGTCGGTAGCGCGTTGTTCTTCGATAAGAACAATCCACGCATCTTGTTCACCTCGCCTGTTAGCGGTGTGGTTTCGGCCATCAACCGTGGCGAGAAGCGCAAGCTTCTTAATGTTGCTGTAGAGCCTGACCAGGCACAGACAGTGAAGGACATTGCAGTGGTAGACACAGCCAAGGCAGAACGTTCGGAGATTGTTGAGATGTTGCTCGCATCGGGTCTCTGGACTCGCATCGTAGAACGTCCTTATGGTGTTATCGCTAACCCCGACGCTACACCAAAGGCTATCTTCGTGTCAGCATTCGACTCTGCACCTCTTGCTCCTGACTATAACTTCGTGTTGAAGGAGGAGAAGGCGGCTGTAGAGGCTGGTATTGCAGTGCTTGCACGTCTTACTGACGGCAAGGTACACCTCTCTGCTCGCAAGGGTGCCGAGGGTTACATGGCCGAGGTTAAGGGTGTTGAGTATCACACATTCTCTGGTAAGCACCCTGTAGGTAATGTGGGTGTTCAGATTCACCACATCGACCGTATTGCCAAGGGTGATATCGTATGGACTGTAAACATCCAGGATGTTGCTACTATCGGTCGTTTCGTTACTACGGGTAAGCTCGATATGTCGAAGACTATCGCTGTAGCTGGTAGCGAGGCGAAGGCTCCTATGTACAAGCGCATCATCGCTGGTGCCGCTGTGGAGTCTATCGTTGGCGCTGTTGAGGCTGGCGTACGTATCATCTCTGGTGACGTGTTGACAGGTGTTAAGACTGCACACGATGGCTACATCGCTGCTTCAGCTAACATGCTTACTCTCATCCCCGAGGGTGATAAGTATGAGTTGCTCGGTTGGGCAATGCCACGTTTCCACCGCTTCTCTGTATCGCGTGCTTACTTCTCATGGCTCTGCCCAAAGAAGGAGTACAAGCCCGATACAAACCTCAACGGTGGCGAACGCCCATTCGTGGTTACAGGTCTCTATGAGAACTACCTCCCTATGGATGTTTATGTGTCGTATCTGCTCAAGGCTTGCCTTGTTAAGGATCTCGATAAGATGGAGAACCTCGGTCTTTATGAGGTGCTTCCCGAGGATTTGGCACTCTGCGAGTTTGTCGATCCTTCAAAGATTGAGATGCAGCAGATTCTGCGCGATGGTATTAACCTAATGATTAAGGAGAGTTAAGTTATGGGATTGCGTAAATTTGTAGATAAGATAAAGCCTACCTTCTCTGAAGGTGGTAAGCTCGGTTTCTTGCACTCGACATTCGAGGGCTTCGAGACATTCCTCTATGTTCCTGACACCACAACACAGAAGGGTGCACATATCCGTGACTGTAACGATATCAAGCGTGTGATGATCGTTGTTGTCTTGGCTCTTGTTCCTGCTATGTTGTTCGGTATGTACAACGTCGGCCGTCTTGCTGGTGTTGAGGGCATCTTGCCAGCATTCTGGTTCGGTTTGCTCGAGGCACTTCCAAACATCATCGTATCGTACGTTGTAGGTCTTAGTATCGAGTTCGCTTTCGCACAGAAGCGTAAGCACGAGATCAATGAGGGTTTCCTCGTTACAGGTCTTTTGATTCCTTTGGTTATGCCTATTGGCGTGCCATGCTGGATTGTAGCACTCTCTACAGCCTTTGCCGTGATCATCGGTAAGGAGGTATTTGGTGGTACAGGTATGAATGTCTTCAACCCTGCGTTGTTGGCCCGTGCCTTCGCATTCTTCGCCTACACACCACAGATGTCAGGTGAGACTGTATGGTATGCTGACGGTGGCACAGGTGCTACAGCTCTTGAGCAGCTCTCAACAATGACTGCTGGTAGCGAGCTTCCTTACTCTGTTTCGGATGCCTTCTTCGGCTTTATGCCTGGTTCACTTGGTGAGACCTCAACAGCGGCTATCTTGCTCGGTGCGTTGTTGCTCCTCTTCACAGGTGTTGCTTCATGGCGTATCATGCTCTCTGTATTCGTTGGTGGTTTGGCCTTTGGCTACCTCTTCGATGCTGTTGGCGTGACAGAGTATCCAGCATACTATCACCTTCTCGTTGGTGGTTTCGCATTCGGTGCCGTGTTTATGGCTACTGACCCTGTGACATCAGCGCAGACAAACACTGGTAAGTGGATCTACGGTTTCATGGTGGGTGCTTTGGCAGTCCTCATCCGTGTTATCAACCCTGCTTACCCCGAGGGTATGATGCTCGCAATTCTCTTCATGAATGCTTTGGCTCCACTCATCGACTACTTCGTCGTAGAGCGCAACATTGCACGTCGTAAGAAGCTAATTAAGAACGTTAAATAAGCGAGTGTATTATGGCAATTAATAAGAATTCAAACAGTTATATCATCATCTACACAGTTGTGATGGTGGTAATAGTTGGTGCTTTGCTCGCCTTCTTGGCTACATCGCTTAAGGATAAGCAGGCAGCTAATGTTCTTAACGAGCAGAAGGTATCTATCATGAAGGCCTTCGGCGAGGCAGATGCTAACTTTGACGATGTTGTTACTATGGGCTGCATCAACGGTGGCGAGTTCACTGTTGTTGAGGAGGCTGGTCAGACGGCTGTCTTCGAGCTTCTTGGTAACCGTAAGGCGTTGGGCGAGGCTACCGAGAACCTTCCTATCTTCAAGATGGAGAAGGATGGCGTTGTTAGGTATGTTCTTCCTATCGTAGGTAAGGGTCTTTGGGGCGATATCTGGGGTTATGTTGCATTGCAGCAGACTGACGACAACGTCATCATCACAGGTATCGTTATGGACCACGCGGGTGAGACACCAGGTCTTGGTGCCGAGATCGCCACTGCGAAGGTTCAGGATATGTTTGCAGGTAAGGCCCTTTACGACGCTACAGGTGCTTTTGCAGTACGCATGCAGAAGGGTGGTGCCAAGAATGAGCACCAGGTAGATGCCATCACTGGTGGTACAAAGACATGTGACGGTGTTAACGCTATGTTGGAGACCTCTATCCAGAAGTACGAGGCATTCCTTTGTGGTGCAGAGGCCGAGGTTGAGGCTGACACAGCAGCTGCCGAGGAGTGCACATGTGGCGAGTGCTGCGAGGAGGAGATTGTTGAACCTATAAATGAGGAGGAGTAAGCAATGAAATTGAGTAAGAATTTTACAAATCCATTGGCAGCAAATAACCCTGTCATCGTTCAGATCTTGGGTATATGCTCGGCTCTTGCCGTTACTGTTAAGCTCGAGCCAGCATTGGTTATGGGTCTCTCTGTAACATTCGTATGTGCTTTCGCCAACCTTATCATGTCACTCTTGCGTAATGGTCTTCCATCACGCATCCGTATCATCGTTCAGTTGGTTGTTATCGCTACGTTGGTTATCGTTGTAGACCAGTTCTTGCGTGCCTTCATGTATGATGTGTCGAAGCAGCTCTCTGTATACGTTGGTCTTATTATCACCAACTGTATTGTGATGGGTCGTGTTGAGGCCTTCGCCTTGGGTAACAAGCCATGGGCATCATTCGTTGATGGTGTCGCTAACGGTTTGGGTTATGCCTTCATCTTGGTGTTGGTAGCCTTCTTCCGCGAGTTCTTCGGCTCTGGCTCGTTGCTTGGCTTCCAGATCTTGGGCGATTGGTATACACCAAATGCCTTGATGCTCTTCCCACCAATGGCGCTTATCATCATCGGTTGCATCATCTGGGTACATCGTTCTATTAACAAGGATTTACAGGAAAAATAGGAGGGTAGCGTATGTTAAATTTGTTTATCAATTCGGTATTTATCGAAAATATGGTCTTCGCATACTTCTTCGGTATGTGTTCATACATTGCAGTATCGAAGAGTGTAAAGACCGCTTTGGGTTTGGGTGCCGCCGTTACCTTCGTGCAGGTCATGACTGTGCCCTTGAACTACCTTCTCAACCAGTATGTGTTGGCTCCTAACGCGTTGGGTGAGGGTGTAGATCTTGGTTTCTTGTCATTCATCATCTTCATCGCCGTTATTGCAGCGTTTGTGCAGTTGGTTGAGATGATTGTCGAGAAGTTCTCACCATCGCTTTACAACCAGTTGGGTATCTTCCTTCCACTTATCGCTGTTAACTGTGCCATCATGGGTGGCTCGTTGTTCATGCAGCAGATGGTGGGTACCGAGATTAACTCTGTAGGCGACTCTATCGTCTATGGTCTTGGCTCGGGTATTGGTTGGTGGTTGGCTATCGTCATGATGGCTGCTATCCGCGAGAAGATAGAGTACTCACACGTCCCAGCAGCCATGAAGGGTCCAGGTATCGCATTTATCATCACTGGTCTCATGGGTATCGCCTTCATGATCTTCTCTGGTATTCAGTTGTAACCTTTAATAAGAGTATATAATATGGAATTGAATATTATTATCTATGCAGTAGCTGCCTTTTTGGTGGTGACACTCGTGTTGGTGGCGCTACTACTCTTTGCAAAGGCAAAGCTCACATCGTCGGGTTCGGTTAAGATCGACATCAACGAGGGTGGTAAGGTGTTGGAGGTTGCTTCAGGCTCAACACTCCTCAACACTCTCTCGGAGCAGGGTATCTTCCTCCCTTCAGCATGTGGTGGTAAGGGCGCTTGTGGTCAGTGCAAGTGCCAGGTTGTCGCTGGTGGCGGCGAGATCTTGCCTACAGAACGTGGCTTCTTCAACCGTCGTGAGATCAACGATGGCTGGCGTCTTGGCTGTCAGGTCAAGGTTAAGGAGGATATGCAGATCAAGGTTCCTGCATCTGTATTGAGCATCAAGAAGTGGGAGTGCGAGGTTGTATCTAACAACAACGTTGCTACCTTCATCAAGGAGTTTGTCGTTAAGCTCCCCGAGGGCGAGCACCTCAACTTCCGCAGTGGTGGTTACATCCAGATCGACGTTCCTGCAATCACCGTTGACTATAAGGATATCGATGTTGATCCCGAGTACCGCGAGGATTGGGAGAAGATGGGTGTCTTCAACCTTAAGATGGTTAACCCCGAGCCCCAGGTACGTGCATACTCATGTGCTACATATCCTGCCGAGGGTGATATCATCAAGCTCAATGTTCGTATCGCAACACCTCCATTCGACCGTGCTACAGGCGGCTTCATGAATGTTAACCCAGGTGTATGTTCTTCATACATCTACTCTTTGAAGCCAGGTGATAAGATCATCATGTCTGGTCCATTCGGTGAGTTCTTCTTGCCAGATGACCTCTCTGACGATCAGGAGCTCGTATTCATCGGTGGTGGTGCTGGTATGGCGCCTATGCGTTCGCACATCATGCACCTCTTCAAGACTGTTAAGACAGGCCGTAAGGTTAACTTCTTCTATGGTGCTCGTTCACTTAAGGAGGCTTTCTACCTCGATGACTACTATCAGATCGAGAAGGAGTTCCCTAACTTCAAGTTCCACCTTGCGCTTGACCGTCCAGATCCAGTTGCTGATGAGGCTGGTGTACCATACGTATCAGGCTTTGTTCACAACGTTCTTTATGAGACATATCTCAAGAACCACGACGAGCCAGAGGGCATCATCTACCTCATGTGTGGTCCTCCAATGATGGCGCAGTCAGTAGTAAATCTTCTTGACAGCCTCGGAGTGCCAGAGGAGAATATCCTATTCGATAACTTCGGCGCATAATTTCTTGTGATAAGGGGTCATCTTTGACTCTTCAATCAAAGCCACCAATGGGACGTACGATAAGTACTACCCATCGGTGGCTTTTTCATGTCATAGCCAAATCTGACCCCTTCTGACAAGAAATTGGGTATCACGATGGTTAGGTAGGTCAAGACAATGAGACATAGCGACCAAGAGACAATGTATTACCTTTTATGCCCTTTTATGACGCTTTATGCCCTTTGGTACCCGAGAATGAAAAAGGGCAGAAAGGGGCACAAGGGTCACAAGGGGCAGAAAGGTTAGAGACAGAGAGACAAAGGGACTATGCCGATAATAGTTATGATACCCGACCTCACATTGTCTCACTGTCTCACTGCCTCACTGCCTCTGTCTCTTTCCTTTGTTTACTTTAGTGGTGAGTCTGGCTCCTTGGCCATCACGGCATAGAAGAGTCTATCTACAAGGCCAGGGAAGAACTTCTTGAGGAGGTGTGTGCCACGACCCTCCCACTCCATCAGACATAGGCGCTTGCGGCGGCGTATGCCACGTGCCACGATGTGTGCCACCTGCTCGGGTGTCATCATCTTTGCCTCGTTGCGTGGTGTCTCGCCCTGCTGTGTGCCATCGGCGGTGAGTGCCGAGAAGCGCACGTTTGATGCTGTGAAGCCCGGGCATGCTGTCATCACATGAACACCCTTTTTAAGGTTCTCAACACGTATGGTGTCTAGGAAGCCTGTCATGGCATACTTCGATGCCGAGTATCCTGTACGGCCTGGTAGGCCATGTATGCCAGCGACTGACGATATGCCCACGAGTGAACCCTTTGACTTCTGCAACCATGGCAGCGCATACTTCGTGCAGTTAACCGTGCCCCAGAAGTTGACATCCATAAGGCGGTGCAATACCTTGAGGTCGCAGTCGTCGAAGAGAGCTCTCATCGATAGTCCAGCGTTGCATATCATGACGTCTACGCCACCAAATGCTGCCACAGCGGTATCTATGAGGTGCTTGCACTCATCCTCGCTGACAACGTCACATGCCGCGTATGTCACCTTGCCACCCGCAGCCTCTATCTCCTGGGCTATGCGCTTCAGCTCCTCCTCGCGGCGTGCTGCCATAACCACCCTCGCGCCCATCTTGGCATACTCACGTGCCATGGCCTCGCCAATACCTGATGAGGCGCCTGTGATGACTATTACTTTATCTTTTAGAAAATTTCCCATACTTATATCTATTTATTATTATTCTGTTGTCTCCACGACAAGACCATCGTAGGCAAATGTCACGCCCTCGGGGAGGCGACCAATAGCCTCGGCATGAAGACCTATGCCATGTGACATATGTGTTAGGTATGCCCTCTCGGGCCCTATGCGTTCTATTATCTCGAGTGCCTCGTCTACGGAGAAGTGTGAGTCGTGCTTCTCCCAGCGTAGTGCGTTGATTACGAGTGTTGTCACCCCATGTAGCTTTGCCTCCTCGGCGGGCTCTATATAGCTAAAGTCGGTGATGTAGGCCATCTGGCCTATGCGGTAACCAACCGAACGGAAGCGTGATGAGTGGTGACCCACGATGGGCACTATCTCAATGCCGCCTATGGTAAATGGTGTGTTCTCATCTATGGTGTGAAGCTCTATGACGGGAACGCCACGATACTTATTCTCGGCAAAGGCGTAGTCAAACTCGTGTGTAACACGCGCTATCGTCGTGCTGTTGCCATATATGTGTGTCGTGTGTATCGTGGGGTAGTCCACGAAGTTGAAGGCACGTACGTCGTCAATGCCTGCCGTGTGGTCCTTGTGTTGGTGTGTCAGGAGTATGGCGTCTATGTGTGTGACGCCCTCGCGCAGCATCTGGTAGCGGAAGTCGGGGCCTGCGTCTATGATTATGCGCACGCCAGCAACCTCGACCATTGCCGAGGTACGAAGACGCCTATCACGCCTATCTACCGATCTGCATACATCGCATCGGCAACCTATTACGGGTACGCCTTGTGATGTTCCTGTACCCAAAAATGTGAGCTTCATACTACAAAGATAGCGAAAAAAAACTTAATAGAGAAAACTTTTCAATCAAAGGGTCGCTTTTTGCCTATAAACGACTACCTGTGATGGGAAATATAGAACAATGGAGGATTCTCTGTAGGTGTGGCATTTAACTATAATGCGGTGTGTTAGAAAGATAACAGCGAAAATGCTATGATTTCTCGTTGTAAATGCGTACCTTTGCACCGATTTTTGTCAGATGTGTTCGGAGCATTGCATGGCGTGTTGCGGAGCATGGCAAAAGAGGGTGCTCGGTAATACCCCTTTGGGGTAGTTTTTGTGTAGTGCTCGTAAAAGGAAAATGGTAACAAATATAAAAAGTTGAAAATATGGCAGAGAAGAGATTTATCACATGTGATGGTAACTACGCCGCAGCGCATATTGCGTATATGTTCTCGGAGGTAGCGGCCATCTATCCCATCACGCCATCATCGACAATGGCAGAGCTTGTTGATGAGTGGTCAGCACAGGGTAAAAAGAACATTTTTGGTGACACCGTTAAGGTTGTAGAGATGCAGTCGGAGGCTGGTGCAGCAGGTGCTGTACACGGCTCATTGCAGAGTGGTGCTCTAACATCTACATTCACTGCATCGCAGGGTCTGTTGTTGATGGTGCCCAATATGTACAAGATTGCTGGAGAGCTCCTCCCTGGCGTATTTCATGTGTCAGCACGTGCGCTTGCTGCGCAGTCACTCTCTATCTTTGGTGACCACCAGGATGTGATGGCTGTACGTCAGACAGGTTTCGCGATGCTTGCAACATCATCTGTACAGGAGGTTATGGACCTTGCTGGTGTGGCACACATCGTGGCACTCAAGGCACGTATTCCTTTCGTACACTTCTTCGATGGCTTCCGCACATCACACGAGATTCAGAAGATCGAGCTCATCGACGAGGCATCGCTTACTGCGATGTTCGACCGTGAGGCTCTCAAGGAGTTCCGCAAGCGTGCTCTCAGCCCCGAGCACCCTGTAACACGCGGTACTGCGCAGAACCCAGATATCTACTTCCAGACACGTGAGGCCTCTAACAAGTTCTACGATGCGGTGCCTGACATGGTTGCAGAGGCTATGGAGAAGATCTCTACAATCACTGGTCGTGAGTACAAGCCATTCACATACTATGGTGATGCCGAGGCGGAGAATATCATCATCGCCATGGGTTCTGTCACAGAGACCATCAAGGAGTGTGTTGACTACCTCCGTGCACAGGGCAAGAAGGTGGGTGTTATCACCGTACACCTCTATCGTCCATTCTCTGCGAAGTACCTCTTCAACGTGTTGCCAGCAACTGTTAAACGCATCTGCGTTCTCGACCGCACAAAGGAGCCAGGATCTAATGGCGAGCCTTTGTTGCTCGACATCCGTGATGCATTCTACGAGTGCGAGAATCGTCCTATGATTGTTGGTGGTCGCTATGGTCTCTCATCAAAGGATACTACACCAGCCCAGATGTTGGCAGTCTTTGCTAACCTCGAGGCGGAGCAGCCAAAGAATCACTTCACAGTAGGTATCAACGACGACGTTACAATGCTCTCACTCCCTGTAGGCAATGAGATATCTATGGCCAAGGAGGGTACCTTCGAGGCGTTGTTCTTCGGTCTTGGCTCTGACGGTACTGTGGGTGCTAACAAGAACTCAATCAAGATTATCGGTGGCTCGACAAACAAGTATTGTCAGGCTTACTTCTCATACGACTCAAAGAAGTCTGGTGGTTACACATCGTCGCACTTGCGCTTCGGTGATAACCCAATCACATCACCTTACCTCGTTACTACTCCCGACTTCGTGGCATGCCACGTACCATCATATGTCGAGAAATATGACGTGTTGAAGGGTCTTAAGCGTGGTGGCTCGTTCCTCCTTAACTCTGTTAACGATGCGGAGACTACATGCGCTACATTGCCAGCACACATGAAGCAGTACCTCGCAAAGAATGGTATTAACTTCTATATCATCAATGCCACAAAGATTGCTACGGAGCTCGGTCTTGGTTCACGTACCAACACTATCATGCAGGCTGCCTTTTTTAAGATTGCCGACATCATTCCTATCGAGAAGGCTGTCGAGGAGATGAAGAAGGCTATCTACAAGTCTTACGGCAACAAGGGTGAGGATATTGTCAACATGAACTACGCTGCTGTAGATGCTGGCTGCGAGGCTGTCGTTAAGGTAGATGTTCCTGCCGAGTGGGCAAACATCGAGTGCCAGGAGGCAGCACACGTTGTAGACGAGAATGTTCCTGCTTTCGTGCGCAATGTATGTAAGCCTATCGATGCACTCAAGGGCGATTTCCTTCCTGTATCGGCATTCAATGGCCGCGAGGATGGTACTTGGGATAATGGTACTGCAGCGTACGAGAAGCGTGGTATCGCTACCAACGTTCCTATGTGGAAGATTGAGAACTGTATACAGTGTAACCAGTGTGCCTATGTATGTCCTCACGCTGCCATCCGTCCATTCCTCGCTACCGAGGAGGAGGCTGCAGCATCAGGCCTCGAGTGGAAGCAGGGCTTGGGTGAGACAAAGGCTCTCAAGTTCCGCATCCAGGTATCACCACTCGACTGTACTGGCTGTAACAACTGTGTTGACGTATGTCCTGCCAAGGATAAGGCTCTCGTTATGCGTCCTTTGGCCGAGCAGATGCCCGAGGCACAGAACTGGACAAAGGTGACCAAGGAGATCGGCTACAAGGAGTATGTAGACAAGACAAAGTCTGTTAAGAACCTACAGTTCGCACAGCCACTCTTCGAGTTCTCGGGTGCATGTGCTGGTTGCGGTGAGACTCCATACATCAAGGCTATCACACAGCTCTTCGGTGACCGAATGATGGTTGCTAACGCTACAGGTTGTACATCAATCTACTCTGGCTCTGCGCCATCTACGCCATACTGCACAAACGACAAGGGTCAGGGTCCAGCATGGGCTAACTCACTCTTCGAGGATAACGCCGAGTTCGGTCTCGGTATGCGTGTGGGTGTCGAGAAGATACGCCAGGCGTTGGAGGATGTTATGAAGAAGGCTATCGCGGAGTGTAACTGCTGCAGCGACGAGCTTAAGGCTACAATGCAGGAGTGGATCGACTCACGTCACCTCGCTGCTGCATCTCGCGATGTTGCTGCGCGCCTTATCCCTATGGCTGAGGCTTGCAACTGCGAGGCATGCCGCACAATCATCGAGTATAAGGATTGGCTCGTAAAGAAGTCACAGTGGATCATCGGTGGTGACGGTTGGGGCTACGATATCGGTTTCGGTGGTGTAGACCATGTCTTGGCATCTGGTGAGGATGTTAACATCCTTATCGTCGACACCGAGGTATACTCTAACACTGGTGGTCAGTCATCAAAGTCTACGCCTGTAGGTGCTGTTGCGAAGTTCGCATCGAGCGGTAAGCGTATCCGCAAGAAGGATTTGGGTGCTATAGCAATGACTTACGGCTATGTATATGTTGCTCAGGTTTCAATCGGTGCATCACAGGCTCAGTTGTT
>JAZLCL010000043.1:0-39475 GCA_045614205.1 Alistipes sp.
ATTCGATGTATTGGCCGCTATTGAGGAGCAGCTTCCAGGCCTCCCTATCGTCCCCCCCGGTTCATCATCAGTACCACAGGACGAGGTAGATACAATCAACAAGTATGGCGGCGCTTTGAAGGCTGCTGTAGGTATCCCCGAGGAGCAGTTGCGTAAGGCATCAGGGAGCGCAGTATGTAAGATCAACATCGACTCTGACTCCCGCCTCGCCATGACAGCAGCAGTACGTGAGGTCTTCGCACAGAAGCCAGGTGAGTTCGACCCACGTAAGTACCTCGGTCCTGCACGTGACAACATGAAGAAGCTCTACATCCACAAGATTAAGGAGGTTCTCGGCTCGGACAACAAGGCTTAATAATAGCATAATAGTGATAGTAAGGATGATCTTCGGGTCATCCTTTTTTTGTTATCAGGCGGCAAAAGGGCAGAAAGGGTCACAAAGGGCAAAAGGGTTAGAGACAACACATACCTTTTATGCCCTTTGATACCCGAGAATGACCACTTAACACAAGAAAGAAAATTTCTTGTTAGAAGGGCGTCAGATTTGGCTCTGACATGAAAAAGCCACCGATGGGTAGTACTTGACGTACGTCCCATTGGTGGTGTTGATTGAAGAGCTCAAATATTTTCAACCTCGCCATCGTGAGACCAATTTCTTGTCAGAAGGGCGCCGAGTGCTACACTCGGCAAAAATGCCGTCGATGGGTAGTACTTGTGCGTACGTCCCATTGACGGCATTTTTTGTTAGGGGCCGCAATCGACCCCTTATCACAAGAAATTAACTGAAGCTTTGCATCTCAATGAGATGAGCATATATACCTCCCTTGTCGAGGAGCTCCTGGTGGGTACCCTGCTCGGCGATACGGCCATTGTCGATGACGTAGATGCGGTCGGCATTATAGATGGTGCTCAAGCGGTGAGCAATGACGATGGAGGTACGACCATGAAGAAGGTTGGTGAGGGCATCCTGAACGAGCTTCTCGGACTCGGTATCGAGGGCAGAGGTGGCCTCATCGAGGATGAGAATCTCGGGGTTCTTGAGGACAGCACGTGCTATGCTCAAGCGCTGGCGCTGGCCTCCCGACAGCTTGGTGCCACGATCACCGATATTAGTGTCGTAGCCGTCAGGACTCTCGGTGATGAAGGTGTGGGCATTAGCGACCTTTGAGGCCTCGACAACCTCGTCGTGGGTGGCTGTAGGGCGACCCATGAGGATGTTACCCTCGATAGTGTCGTTGAAGAGGACTGTCTCCTGCGATACGATGCTCATCTTACGGCGTAGCGACTCCTGCTTATACTTGCTCACAGGAATACCATCGAAGAGAACATCGCCACGTGTGACATCATAGAAGCGTGGTATGAGCTCACTCAACGTAGACTTACCGCCACCAGAGGCACCTACAAGGGCTATGGTCTCGCCCTTGCGTATCTTTATAGATACATCGTCGATGACCTTACGTTCGCCATCGTACGAGAAGTCTACATTACGAAGCTCGATAGACTCCTTGAGGCCCTCGAACTCTACTGCATCATCGCTATCCTTGACGCTGCTCTCGGCATCTATGATGGTGAAGATACGTTCGCCGGCAGCAACACCCTGGTTGATGTTAGCAAACTGGTCTATGAAGCTGCGCAAGGGGCGTGTTATCTGCGAGAAGGCGGCGATAAAGGCTATGAAGCCAGCACCTGTGACATAGCCCTCGCTAACAAGGGTACCACCAAAGACAAGGATTACAGCCACGGCGGTGATGCCGAGAAACTCACTCATGGGTGATGCGAGCTGCTGGCGGCGTGCCATAGATATGAGAAGGCGCGAAAGGTCGGCATTTATCTTCTTAAACTTATCGGTGATGAAGCCCGCAGCGTTATAGCCCTTGACGATCTTCATGCCCGAGAGTGACTCATCGAGGACAGAGACCATGTCGCCCATACGTTCCTGACCACGCTTGGCAGGGTGGCGTAGTCGCTTGACGATGTTGCCGATGACAAGACCAACGATGGGTAGGAAGATGACAGCGAAGAGTGATAGCTGCCACGATATGCCTATCATGAGTGCGAGGTATCCGATGATGAGGAAGGGGTCACGGAATGCCACCTGCAGGGTGTTGGTGATGCAGAACTGCACGACCATGACATCCTGGGTTATCTTCGACATTATATCGCCCTTACGCTGCTCGCTGAAGTAGCCAACATTCATATTTATGACATGCGAGAACATCTCATCACGCATCCTCTGCACAGTGTTTATGCGTAGCTTCTCCACAGTCATGGCAGCAGCATAGCGGAAGAGGTTGCTGAAGAGATTCATGCCAACGGTGACACCACCCAGCAGGCCGAGGAACTTGATCTGCTCGAAGCTCTCGCCAAAGACGTGGGTATAGACAAACGAGAGGATGGTGTTGAAGCCCTCCTGGTTAAACTCCAAGCTGGAGATGCTATATACGGGAGAGAAGGTAAAACCTCCATCTGCCGAGAACATAGCATTCAGGATGGGGATTATCATTGCGTAGTTGAAGGTGTTGAACAGAGCATGCAACGCCGCAAAGAAGAAGTATGGTATGGTATAACGACTCAACGGCTTGGCGAAGCTCAAGAGTCGAAAGTAGGTCTTTAACATGATAAATAACATTGGGCCAAAGGTGGTAGCCTTCAGCCATTACATAATTTAAGTCGGCTACAAGAGGCCCTCGCGAGCATACTCCTTGACGCACTTCTCGTAGTGTTTGATGGTCTCGTCCATGGTCATGAACGACTTGCCACCAGCAGCATTTCTATGACCACCACCATGGAAGTAGCGCTGCGCAAAGACATTTACGTCTATATCGCCACGCGAACGTAGCGATACACGTATGAAGTCGCTATGCTCGGTAAACATAGCCGACATCTTCATCTTCTTGATTGTCAACGGGTAGTTAACAAATCCCTCGCTGTCGCCCTGCTGAAACCAGAAGCGGCGTAGCTCGTCGGCAGTGAGTGACATATGTGCCACGGTGCCGTTATGGAAGATCTTCATCTTACGGTTTATGACATAGCCAAAGAGGCGAGCACGACCCTCGGTGAAGGAGTTGTAGACGTTGATGTGTATGTCAGGGATAGATATTCCCGTTGCTGCCAACACCGACACCATGCGGAAGACATCGGGAGTGACACTCGAGAATGCGAAGTTACCCGTATCTGTCATCATGCCCACGAAGAGATTCTCCGCCATGCTCTTTGTTATATGCTCCGCGCCGAACATCTGCTCGACGAGGAGGGCCACGAGGTAGCAGGTGCTAGAGGCCTCGGGGTAGGATATCATAAGGTCGAAGTCCTCAACAGGGTCGAGGTGGTGGTCTATGAGCACACGCTTGGCATGCTGGTTCTCGTCGATGAGGCTGCTCAAGCCCTCGAGGCGTGACATGGTGTGGAAGTCGAGGCAGAAGATGATGTCGGCATGACGCACTGCCTCCTCGGCACGTCCCTCACTATCGCCCTTATATACAACCATGCTATCTATGGATGGCATGAAGTCGAGGTAGTAGGGGTAGCGGTTGGGCACCACGCAGGTGACATGATGACCATGACGCTGTAATATCTCGCACCACGCTAATGAAGAGCCTACAGCATCGCCATCAGGATTTGTGTGGGCGAGTAGTACGATACGCTGGGGTGTCTGCAACAGACCCTTGAGCTCCTCAATCTTATTTTTTGCTATCTGCATAATATCTTGTGTTATGCCTAAAACCTCGCAAATATACTAAAAAATGGTGTAATATACTAATAATGACACAAAAAGTTACCTATATATAATAAGAGGGAGGTACTACCAACCAACATGGTGCAACATATGGAGCACCCGAACAACACCACATATGGCAACAAGTATAAAGTTGTAGACCGGCTGTAGATCCAAAATTTTTCGACCGCGCAGCAGAAGTTGTAAACAGTTATTTTATATTTTTTATACTTTATATTTATATATAAATAAAATAATAAGAATAATAATAGCTGTTGATTGTGTTAGTAACTGTGGGCGGTTGCGATTATGAACAACGATAGGTTTTTAGTGTTGAAGAAAATTTAAGATAATGAGTTATAAATCAGGTGATGAGTGGTGATGTTAACATTTGTTGAGAGATGTTGTAAACATACTAACACTACAAAATTATTAACATACATGGTTTATAATGCCCGAAAAAGGCGTTGATAAATTAGAGAGTAAAATATATCCTTTTTATTTGGAAAAAGAGGATGGCTGTATATACAACAACCATCCCCCATTTTGCAAATTTATTTTTCAAAACTTATTAGGTTTTTTTAAACCCTCTTTTCAACACTCCGTAGGTAGTTTGTTAACAACCTTCTCGGCAATGTCGGCATAGTACTCCTCGACCCTCGCATCGTAGCCACCAGCAGGACGTCCCTCGTCGCTACCCTCCATAATAGATTGTATGATAGGTACTTGACCAAGTAGCTCGATGCCCGCCTCGTCGGCATACTGCTTCGCACCTCCCTTGCCAAAGAGATAGTACTTATTGTTGGGCAACTCCTCTGGAGTGAACCATGCCATGTTCTCAACAACACCCAACACAGGAATGTTGACCTGTGGGTGGCGGAACATCTCGACACCACGCACAACATCGGCAACAGCAACCTGCTGGGGTGTAGAGACAATGACAGCACCCGAGATCTTAAGCTCGTTGATGATAGATAGGTGTATGTCGCCAGTGCCTGGAGGAAGGTCTACAAGGAGGTAGTCGAGCTTTCCCCAGCGTGTCTGGTGTATGAGCTGGTGCAGAGCATTAACAGCCATGCCTCCACGCCACATAAGGGCATCCGTAGGGCGTATGAAGAAGCCGATGCTCATGACCTTGATGCCCAACGACTGCGCAGGAATGATGAAGTCGTGACCCTCATCGTCTCTCTCGGCATCGGGAATGTAGCCCTCAACGCCAAACATCTTATTCTGCGAAGGACCATAAATATCGGCATCGAGGATACCTACATTATAGCCTCTCTGGCGTAGTGCCACAGCGAGGTTGGCAGTGACCGTAGACTTACCAACACCTCCCTTGCCCGAGGCGATGGCCACGATGCGGCATATATCCGTTGTTGTGGTTATGTTCTCCTGGCGGCGTGGCTTAGGTGCCGCCTCGCGGATGATGACCATAGCATTAGCCGCGGGGAAGTGCTCCTTAATGAGCTCCTCAACATGGCGCTTGATCTTCTGCGCAAATGGATCACGAGCCTTCTGGAAGCGTAGTGTGATGGCGATAGAACCATCCTCGCCCATATCTGCCCTGTCAACAAAGCCGCTGTCGACGATGTTCTTCTCCGTCTCGGGGTGTATTATCTGGCGCAGTAGCGCCTCTAACTGTTCGTTCATCTATACTATAATTAAAATACCTTTGTTACATTACCTGGAAGCATCGCCTGGATGCCGTTGTTTGTCATGGTGAAGGGTACGCGCGATAGTATGTCGCATATCTCTGCACCGTAGACGTTGAAGTCGAGACCCCACATGCTGGCATGAACAATGCCCATGCTCTTTATCCACTGGTCGAAAGGTGTTGAGGGCGCTGTATACTCATACAACTCGAAGTCGTTGATGACGTCGGCAAGCTCTGCAGCCTTCAAGATAGCCTCGTTGAAGCCTCCGATAGCATCGACAAGACCTATCTCGAGGGCGTTGCTACCACTCCATATCCTGCCCTCGGCAATCTTCAACACATCCTCGATAGGTAGGTTACGGCCCTCGGCAACATGGCTTGTGAAGGTCTTATACACCTTGTCAACACCCTTGTTGATTGTTGCACGCTGCGCCTCGGTGAGACCCTTGATGAGGTTTATGCCACCTGCAGATGGTGAGGTGAGGGCGCTGTCGATGGTAACACCCGCCATGTTGGTGATGAGCTTCTCGAAGTTGAAGAGTGAGCCAAAGACACCTATAGAGCCTGTGAGGGTGAGCCTGTCGGCAAAGATGTAGTCGGCAGGTGCAGATATGTAGTAGCCACCGCTGGCTGCCATGTCGCCCATAGAGACAACCACAGGCTTCGTCTGCTGTAGGAGCACCATCTCGCGCCATGCCACGTCAGATGCCATTGCCGAGCCTCCTGGCGAGTTGACACGCATGACTACAGCCTTACAGTTGTCGTTGAGGCGTGCATGACGAAGCTCGGCAGCAAGACGTGAACCATATACATAGCCGTCGACATACTCATCACCATCAACAATCTCGCCCTCGGCATATATCACGGCGATGAGTGGTGAGTTGCTGAAGCTCAACGCACTATCATCATCTACAGATATCTGTGGGCGTAGGAAGCTATACTCTATAATGTAGTCGCCAAGTGTTGTTGTGTTGTGTAAGCCCTGGGCATTGCGATTTACACCATACTCGTCGAAGACCTCATATAGGTAGTCCTCATATGCCACAACATCTATCATGCCTACTCTCAACGCCTCCTCGGCACTATTAACAGATAGGTCGTGGGCATATCTCTTTAGTTGTGTGCTCTCTATGTTACGTGCCGCAGCGACATCGGCAATGATGCTATCCCACCACGAGTTGATGATGGTCTCGGACTGTGCCCTATTCTCGGGCGACATGTCGGTGCGTATGAATGGCTCAACGGCACTCTTGAACTTACAATCCGTAGGTCGGAAGATCTCGGCAGTGATGCCAAACTTATCCATGAGACCCTTGAAGTACATCACCGTCATGCCCATGCCGTGCCAGTCGAGGCTTCCCTCGGGCTGCATGATGATGCTGTCGGCAACGGTGGCAAGGTAGTAGTCACTCTGCGTGTATGTGTCGTCGTAGGCAACGATAAACTTACCCGATAGCTTGAAGCGGTTGAGAGCATGGCGTAGCTCCTCGATGTCGGCGAGGTTAATAACACCAGCACCCGAGGGCTTGATGCATATGCCCTTAATCCTGTCGTCGGTGGCAGCACGTTCTATGGCGGCAAGAACATCGAGGAGTGTCACAGATATATCGAATGAGGCGCTTGTGATGTCGAAACCTCCCATAGGCGAGGAACCAGGAGCATTGGTAATGTTCTCATCAAGAGTGATGTACAACACTGTTTCCTCATCAACTCTCGGAGTCTCCGTCTCAAAAGAGCTGAAAAAACCAAGTATGGATGTTACAATGATTGTAACGCCAACGACGGTGCATATGCCTATAGCGAGCATCGATGCACCAAATGATTTCCAAAAGTTCATACCTTAATTGTTTTTAGACATATAAGGCAAAGGTAGTAAAAAAATTTTTAATTTGGAAAGAGTGAGGGGATAAAGGGCAAAAAGGGCAAAAGGGGCAGAAAGGTCACAAAGGGGCAGAGACAACGAATGCCTTTTATGCCCTTTTGTGACGTTTTATGCCCTTTGATACCCGAGAATGAAAAAAACAGCGAGACAACGCATTACCTGCCCCAGGTGTCGCGGTCGAGGGAACGGTAGCCGATGGCCTCGGAGATGTGTTGTGGCTCGATGGTATCGCTGCCTGCAAGGTCGGCGATGGTGCGTGCAACCTTTATGATCCTATCATAGGCACGGGCAGAGAGGTTGAGGTGTGTCATAGCCCTCTCCAGAAGCTCCGAGCAACCCCTGCTCAACGGCGCAAAGCTACGAAGCATAGAGCTATTCATCATGGCGTTGCAGTGTATGTCTGTGCCCTCGAAGCGTGTGCGCTGTATCTCGCGCGCAGCGATAACACGACGACGTATCGCAGCACTCGACTCCGTGGGCGTGCTGTCGTTAATCTCGGCGATGCTCACGGGCGTGACCTCGATGTGTATATCTATTCTATCCATCAGTGGCCCAGAGATATGTGCCATGTACCTATGTACTGCCGCAGGCGAGCATGTACACTCCTTCGTGGGGTGGTTATAGTAGCCACAAGGACATGGGTTCATCGATGCTATGAGGGTGAAGTTGGCGGGGTACTCGACGGAGTATTTAGCACGCGAGATTGTTATGCGCCTATCCTCCAGTGGCTGGCGTAGCACCTCCAGCACGTTACGCCCAAACTCGGGCATCTCATCCAGAAATAGGATGCCATTATTCGCTAACGATACCTCGCCAGGCTGTGGCGACTGGCCGCCACCTATGAGTGCCACCTGTGAGGCAAGATGGTGCGGAGCACGGAAGGGACGGCAGCTCATAAGACCCTTATGTGTGCCTATCTTACCCGCCACAGAGTGTATCTTGGTGGTCTCCAGGGCCTCCTCGAGGCTCATGGGCGGAAGTATGGTGGGCATGCGGCGTGCAAGCATCGTCTTACCCGAGCCTGGGGCTCCCACCATGATGACATTATGTCCTCCAGCGGCGGCAATCTCAAGAGCACGCTTTACATATGCCTGGCCCTTGACGTCGGCAAAGTCCTCGGCATAGTCGCCCTGAAGAGGCTCCTCCGAGGTGTTTATAGATGGCTCGGCAGCCGTGTAGGACATCCTGCCAGCAAGGATCTCGCACACCTCGAGGAGTGAGCCAACACCGATGCACTCTATGCCCTCGACGACGGCTCCCTCGGAGATGTTAGCCTCGGGCATGAAGACACGCCTCAAACCTCTGTCGCGTGCCATGGCAACGAGAGGCAGCACGCCTGTGACGCTACGCAGACGACCGTTAAGCGACAGCTCGCCGATGAACATTGACTCCTCAAGCATGTCGCTATGCAGCTGCTCCGTGGCTGCAAGGATGCCTATAGCCATGGCAAGGTCGTACTGCGAGCCCTCCTTGCGGAGGCTGGCGGGTGCGAGGTTGACGACAGTCTTCTTGGCAACGAGCTTATAGCCCGTATTCTCGAAGGCCGCCTGTATGCGTTCGTGACTCTCCTTGATGGTGTTGTCGGGGAGGCCCACGATGAAGAGGCCCAGGCCTCCCGTGGCGACGTTGACCTCCACGGTGACAGCAACAGCGTCGATGCCAACAATGGCACCCGTATTTATCCTTACAAACATAGTATATTAGAATGGTGCCTCGTCGCTGAACTTATTAGGCGCACCAGGTGATGGGATGTCGAACTCGCCACCTCCCGACATCATGCCTCCCGACATCATGCCATCGGGGGCGATGCCCATAGGTGTGGTGTTGCCACTCGAGGAGAAGGTGTCGTAGCTCTCCTCCTGGCGGTAGGCACCACGGTCGTTCATGGCAGTGGCGGTGACAGATGAGTCGGCATCGGCAAACTTCGCCTGATCCTTGATGAAGCGCAGTGGCACATCAGTAACCTCACCGTTACGGTGCTTGGCGATGATAATCTCGGCCATGCCGGCAGTAGACATGTTATTCTCGTCAGTGGTGAGACCGTAGTACTCGGGGCGGTGAATGAAGGCTACAACGTCGGCATCCTGCTCGATGGCGCCCGACTCACGAAGGTCGGAGAGCTGTGGGCGCTTTGTGCCACCACGGTTCTCTACATTACGGCTCAACTGCGAAAGTGCTATGATAGGCACGTTGAGCTCCTTGGCAATAGCCTTAAGCGTACGCGAGATGAGTGACACCTCCTGCTCGCGGTTACCACGTGTCTCGGGCGAAGCAGCGGTCATGAGCTGCAGGTAGTCGATGATGATGAGCTGTATGTCGTGTTGCGTCTTCAGGCGGCGTGCCTTCGAACGGAACTCGTAGACAGATAGTGCTGGCGTGTCGTCGATATATAGGGGTGCACGACCCAGCTCCACGGTATTTGTCTCGAGGTGTGTCCACTGCGCAGCTGTGAGGTTACCCGTGCGTAGGTCCTTGGCGTTTATCTGTGTCTCGGCAACGATGAGTCGGTTCATTAGCTGCACCGACGACATCTCGAGGGAGAAGAACGCCACAGGCGTCTTGAACTCAACGGCCATGTTACGCGCCATGGTGAGCACGAAGGCTGTCTTACCCATAGAGGGACGTGCCGCGATGATGATAAGGTCGGAGGGCTGCCAGCCGAGGGTGATGCTATCTATATCTGTGAATCCAGAACGAACACCGTTATACTCGCCCGCAGTTTTTGAGGCCTCCTCTATCTGTGCCAGGGCCTTGCGAAGGATGTCAGAGGCGGCAAGCACAGAACGCTTCACGTTACCCTCCGACACGCGGAATATCTCCTGCTCGGCGAAGCCTATAAGCTCGGTGACGTCGACCTCCTCGTCGTAGGAACGACGTTCTATCTCTGTGGCAGAACGTATAAGCTCGCGCTGCACATACTTCTGTGCTATGATCTTGGCGTGGAACTCGATGTGTGCTGCCGAGGCAACCTTCTGTGTAAGCTCGGCGAGGTAGGCGGCACCACCAACCCTCTGCAGCTCCTTCTGTGCCTTGAGGCGTTCGGCAACGGTGTAGAGGTCTATGGCCTTCATCTCGAACGACAGGTCCTGGATGGCCTTGAAGATTATGCGGTGCTCCTCGAGGTAGAAGGTCTCCGTCTTGACATACTCCTGAATGTCGATGATGGCATCCTTCTCGAGCATCAGCGCACCAAGCACCGCCTGCTCAAGCTCTGTGGCCTGGGGTGGCACGGTGCCACTCAAGCCCACCATCTGGTTGTATGTCTCGCTATTTCTCTCCGATGTCTTCTTATACTGCTTTGCCATAATCTTATCATTACTTTTTATGCTCGTTAATCACCGCTGCGGTTTAAGCATCCACAAAATTAGGTATTTTTCAGATAACAACAAGCACTTTATACCTATAAGTTATCATTAGTTGTTGTTCGGTTGTGAACAACTTCTTGTTGATAAGTCGTCGCACATCACAACCATGACCATAAATTGGCCGAGAGAGTAAAATAATTAGAGATTTATTCATATCTTTGTGCGTTATACTGTCATGTAAGGTTGAAAACAGAGTTTTACATAGCACATAGGCTGTCGAGCCGTAAGGGCGGAGCAAAGGCTGGCGTGATGGAACGTGTGGCAACAATAGCCACCGCCGTGAGCATAGCCGTGATAGTGGTGACGCTATCTGTCGTCGTGGGCTTCAAGCATAACCTTGCAACCCTCATGTCGAGTGCCTCGTCGGACATAGCACTGACAGCACCCGCAAGTGGTGGCATAGTGTCGGGTGTGCGCATAGAACGTAGCGCCGAGGTGGAGCAGATAGCCGCCTCCGCACCCCACATACGAATAACACCATACACAGCAAAGGAGGGTGTGCTGAAGAGCAGCGACAACATCGTGGGCGTGGTGCTCAAGGGCGTAGACACAACCTTCGATAGCAGCTTCTACGTGGAGCATATGGTCGAGGGTAGCTTCCCGCGCCTCGGCCTCGAGCCACGACGTAAGGATATAGCCCTATCGCAGCGTGTGGCACAGAAGATGGAGGTGGGTGTGGGTGACCGCATAGAGATGGTCTTCGTAGATGAGGATGGCGCTATACTGCGTGATAGGTTCGAGATATCGGGACTTTACCGCACAGGCGTAGATATAATAGACCTCGGATATGTATTCACCGACATGCGCAACGTGGCACGTCTCTACGATGGCGATACAAGCATGATCACGGGCTACGAGATGTGGCTCGAGGAGGGTGCCGACAGCAGGGTGGTAGCCGAGAATCTTAATGGCGAGTACCTCGGTCTATACCTCTCTGGCGGTGAGGATGTTGAGGCTTTCACCATGCAGGATATATACCCCGAGATATTCGGATGGCTCGCCACACACGACGTGACAGCACAGGCGGTGGTGATAATAATGCTCATCGTGGCGCTGCTCAACATGACAACATCGCTGCTCATCATAGTGCTCGAGCGGCAGCGCATGATAGGCGAGCTACGTGCCATGGGCATGCGCCGAGGCTCTGTGCTTGCCATATTCCTCTACAGGGCACTCTTCATCTTTGGCCGTGGCGTGGTGTGGGGTCTTGTGGTGGGTGTGGTGCTCGTGGCCGTGCAGCATACATGGGCAGTGGTGCCGCTACCCACCGAGGGTTACATCCTCGATGCTGTGCCTGCGGCGATGTGCTGGGGATGGTGGGCAGTGGTGACAATAGGCGTGGTGGTCATTACGTTACTATTTATGATGCTGCCCGCGGCCTTCGCAACGCGGATATCGCCAGCAACAACAATGAGATATGAGTAATGGATAATATGCTGATGCATAGTTAATAGCAAGATATGAAACCATACAACGAGGAGCAGACAAAGAAGGAGCAGGTGGAGCAGATGTTCGACAACATAGCCCCCACATACGATAAGCTGAACCACATAATGTCGCTAAACATCGACCGTGTGTGGCGTAGGCGTGTCATGCGAATAGTGCGCCGTGCAAAGGCACACAAGATTATGGATGTGGCAACAGGCACCGGCGACCTCGCAATAGCGATGGCAAAGCGCGTAGATAGAATACAGATTCTCGGCGTGGACCTCTCGGAGGAGATGCTAGCCGTGGCGCGCGAGAAGATACGCAAGCAGGGCCTCGAGGAACGTATAATGCTCGAGAAGGGCGATGCCGAGAACCTTGTGATGGTGGCCGACGAGTCGGTAGATGCTGTCACCGTGGCCTTCGGAGTGCGTAACTTCGAGAATATGGAGCAGGGATTGAGAGAGCTATACCGCACAATAAAGCATGGCGGCAAACTCGTGGTGCTCGAGTTCTCGATGCCAAAGAATAGGCTGGTAAGATGGATATATAGGCAGTATGCCCACCGTCTGCTGCCATATGTAGGTGGCATGATATCGAAGGATAGACGTGCATACACCTACCTGCCCGACTCCGTCGAGGAGTTCCCGGCACCCGAGAAGTTCGCACAGATACTCAAGGATGTCGGCTTTAGCAAGGTGCGACTACGTAGCCAGAGCTTCGGCATAGCATACATATACGAGGCAACAAAGTAGCATATGGGAAGAGTGCGTGGCATAGTGATGGTGGCATGCTCTATCGTCATGCTATCTACCTCGGCCGTGGCACAGCATGCCATAGCCTTCGAGGGTGTGGCGCGCGTGACGCACCTCTCGACATCGGGAGTGAACCTATGGGTAGATGTGACCCTCGACCGCAGTGCTGTGGTCGTCAAGAGTGCCGAGGTGGTGGTGAGGTCGGAGGGTAGCGAGCTGGTGACAATATCTCTGCGCGACAAGGTTGTGGCACGAGGACATAGGCGTAGCGAGGTGCTAATACCCTTGCGCTTCAAGACGCGCAGTAGCCTTGTGCTAAACACTCTGCTGCGCCGCATCGTAGAGGGCGACACCGAGGGTATCACCATCGACTACGCCATAAAGGCTGGAGGCAGGATCCTCAAGCGACGCCTCAAGGGTGAGGGTGTGGCAATAGACGACGTGTTGGCAACGCTGGGTATAACACCCGAGTTGATTGATGAATTACAACAATATATAGAGTAATGATTATGAGAAAGATAGCAATGATTATTGTCGTGATGCTTGCCTCGGCACTATGTGTGGATGCCACAGCGCAGAGCATAGGCGAGGTTGTTGATGGTCTTGCGCGACGTAACATCGACGGCGTGCATGTGCGTGTGCTCGAGGATGCCTCGGCACGCGAGGCTGTGGAGGCTGTGGAGGCGCAGCGACGCATAACACAGGTTAGTGGCTTCAGAGTGGTTATATTCTCCGACAACGGCCAGTATGCCGGTGACAATGCCCAGACGGTGCTCAAGGAGTTCGAAGAGGCCTTCCCGCACATTAACGCCTACCTTGTGTACGAGAGTCCCTACTTCAAGATATCGGTGGGCGACTGCCTGTCTATGGAGGAGGCGCAGATGCTCATGGCGCAGCTCGTGGGCAAGTATCCGAAGGCCTTTCCCAAGCGTGAAAATATAAAGCTCGACGACCTGCGTGGTGCGCGCCGCAAGGGCGAGGTGACACGTGACAGCCTATCGTTGGATGCCATACTTCCACAAGTGACCAAAATGTCGAAGATTTAGGACAAAATTGTTGTACAATAAATTTTATTTCATAACTTTGTGGTGTCTAAAAAATTTAAAAACTTTATAGCTATGAAGAAGATCTTTACTTTGGCAGTTTTGTTTGCTGCCGTTGCAATGGTTGCTTGCGGTGGTGAGCAGAAGAAGGCACAGGATGAGGCACAGGAGGCTGCTGCTGTTGAGTGCACAGGTGAGTGCGCTGGTGAGTGCACAGAGGAGTGCTGCGGCGAGTGCACAGAGGAGTGCACAGAGGAGTGCACAGAGGAGTGCTGCGGCGAGTGCCAGGCAGAGCCAGCACAGGAGGCTGCTGCTTGCGACTGTGGTGAGTGCGTAGAGGAGTAATCTCTCTATAGTCACCTCTAAAGGAGAGGAGGTTGTCTGACTTATCGTCGGACGACCTCTTTTTTTTTGTCGCTATAGGTGCAGAAATGTGGCGCAGGGCGTGGAGAATTAAAAAATAAATGCTATCTTTGTTACGGATTATACGCTGTGGCGTAGCATAGCGTGTGCTTACAGCCGTAGCATCAATTATTTAGAGTTTATTTACTTAAAAATAGAGAACAAGTGAGTAAAGAGTATAAGCGTTATCTTATAACCTCGGCACTGCCATATGCCAACGGTCCTGTACACATCGGACACCTCGCTGGCGTATATGTGCCTTCCGATATCTATACACGTTATCTTCGCCTCAAGGGCCACGATGTAATATCTGTGTGCGGTAGCGATGAGCACGGTGTGCCCATCACCATAAAGGCTCGTAAGGAGGGTATCACACCACAGCAGGTGGTAGATAGATATCACGAGATTATAGAGAAGTCGTTCCGCCGCCTCGGAATGTCTTTCGACATATATTCACGTACATCGTCGCCAACACACCGCGTAACAGCATCGGAGTTCTTCTGTAAGCTGTACGAGGAGGGTAAGTTCATCGAGCAGACATCTATGCAGTACTACGACGAGGAGGCACAGACATTCCTCGCCGACCGCTACATCGTGGGTACTTGCCCACGCTGCCAGAATGAGAAGGCATTCGGCGACCAGTGCGAGAAGTGCGGATCTACACTCTCGCCCGATGAGCTTATAAACCCACGCAGCGCAGTGTCGGGTGCTGTGCCCGTGAAGCGCGAGACCAAGCACTGGTACTTGCCACTCGATAAGTACGAGGGATTCCTCCGCGAGTGGATCTTGCAGTCGCACCCCGAGTGGAAGGCTAACGTATATGGCCAGTGCAAGAGCTGGCTCGACCTCGGCCTGCAGCCACGTGCCGTGAGCCGTGACCTCGACTGGGGTATCCCTGTGCCTGTGGAGGGCGCAGAGGGCAAGGTGCTTTACGTATGGTTCGATGCCCCCATCGGCTATATTTCTGCTACAAAGGACCTTACGCCCGACTGGGAGAAGTATTGGAAGAGTGAGGACACGAAGATGGTGCACTTCATAGGTAAGGACAACATCGTCTTCCACTGCATAGTATTCCCCTCAATGCTCAAGGCTCATGGCGACTACATACTGCCAGAGAATGTGCCTGCTAATGAGTTCCTAAACCTCGAGGGCGACAAGATATCTACATCGCAGAACTGGGCAGTGTGGCTCCACGAGTACCTCGATGAGTTCCCTGGCAAGGAGGATGTGTTGCGCTATGTGCTATGCGCAAATGCCCCCGAGACCAAGGATAACGACTTCACATGGAAGGACTTCCAGGCACGTAATAACTCGGAGCTCGTAGCCGTGCTCGGCAACTTCATTAACCGCGCCCTCGTGCTCACAAAGAAGTACTACGACGGCATGGTGCCCCAGCGTGGCACCCTCACAGAGTATGACGAGGCGACAATTGAGGAGTTGCAGAAGATTAAGGCATCGCTGGAGAGAAACATCGAGCACTACCACTTCCGTGAGGCACTCAAGGATGCTATGGCATACTCGCGCATAGGTAATAAGTATCTTGCCGATACAGAGCCTTGGAAGGTTGTTAAGACCGACCCAGAACGTGTAAAGACAATCCTCAATATAGCGTTGCAGATTACTGCCAATACAGCCATCGCCATCGAGCCATTCATGCCATTCTCGGCAGAGAAGATTCTCGCAATGCTCGCAGTAGATAAGTTCGGCTGGGAGCAGCTCGGCTCTATGGAGCTCCTCGAGGCTGGACACACCATCGGCGAGGCACAGCTCCTCTTCGAAAAGATTGAGGACGACGTGATACAGCAGCAGCTCGACAAGCTCGCAGCATCGCGCCAGGCGAAGCTCGCAGCAGAGGCAGCACAGAATATCACAGAGCAGAAGCCAGAAGTTACCTTCGACGACTTCCAGAAGATGGATATCCGCGTGTCAACAATCCTCGCGGCAGAGAAGGTGGCAAAGACAAAGAAGCTCCTTAAGCTATCTATAGACACGGGCATCGACAAGCGCACTATAGTGTCGGGTATTGCCGAGTACTATAGCCCCGAGGAGCTCGTGGGCCGTCAGGTGCTCGTGCTGGCAAACCTCGCACCACGCGAGATTAAGGGTATAGAGTCGCGAGGCATGATCCTCATGGCCGAAGATGCACTCGGCCGACTGGTGCTCGTACAGCCCGAGGATAAGACAATGGCTGGCGCAATGATTGGTTAATCGGTTGAGTATCATATAATTATATACAACCTAAAAGAAATACAAACACTTTAAACTTTAACTTTTACTATGGAAAACATTAAATGGGGAGAGTTGGGTTTTGCTTACTACAAGACCGCTTTCAATGTACGTTACCACTATGCTAATGGCCAGTGGCAGCAGATGGAGGTAACTGACGATGAGTACATCAAGATGCACATGTCAGCTGCTTGCTTGCACTACGGTTTGGAGATCTTCGAGGGTCTTAAGGCCTTCCGTGGCGTGGATGGTAAGGTTCGTTTGTTCCGTCCAGAGGAGAACGCACAGCGTATGATTAACTCTGCTAACCGTCTCTGTTTGCCAGCTCCTACTGTTGAGCAGTTCGTTGAGGGTTGCGTTGAGTGCGTACGTCGTAACATCGACTTCGTTCCTCCTTACGAGACAGGCGCATCTCTCTACCTCCGTCCTACACTCCTCGGTACAAAGCCTTGCTTGGGCGTGCGTGCTGTTGACGAGGCTGACCTCATCATCTTCTGCGCACCTGTAGGTCCTTACTTCAAGGGCGGTATGTCAGCTATCAAGGCTCTCATCATGCGCGACCAGGACCGTGCTGCTCCACGTGGAACAGGTGACGTAAAGGTGGGTGGTAACTACGCTTCATCTATCTGGTCACTCGAGACTGCTCACACAAAGGGCTTCTCTAACGTCCTCTACCTAGACGCTGCAACACACTCAAAGGTTGAGGAGTTCGGTGCTGCAAACTTCTTCGGCATCAAGAACAACACATATGTGACTCCAAAGTCATCTTCAATCCTCCCATCTATCACCAACAAGTCACTCCGCCAGATCGCTGCTGACCTCGGCCTCACTGTTGAGGAGCGCGACATCCCAGTAGAGGAGCTCTCTACATTCGAGGAGGCAGGTGCTTGCGGTACAGCTGCCGTAATCTCACCTATCGGTGCTCTCTACGACCTCGATAACAACGTGACTTACGACTATGGCATGAAGGTTGGTGATACATGTAAGAAGATGTACGACCACCTCCAGGGCATTCAGTATGGCCGTGTTGAGGATGTGCACAACTGGAATGTTGTTGTAGAGTAATTTCTTGTGATAAGGGGTCGATTGCGGCCCCTAACTAAAATGCCGTCAATGGGACGTACGACAAGTACTACCCATCGACGGCATTTTTGCCGAGTGTAGCACTCGGCACCCTTCTAACAAGAAATTTCATGCGATAAGGGGTCATCTTCGACTCTTCAATCAACGCCACCAATGGGACGAACGTCAAGTACTACCCATCGGTGGCTTTTTCATGTCAGAGCCAAGCCTGACCCCTTCTAACAAGAAATTTAATCTCGTGTGTTTGAGGTGATAATAAGGAGATTAGGGAGTTTAGGGAGTTTAGAGAGACTAGGGAAGTTAGGGAGGGGGTACGCGGTGGTAGAGGATTACTCTAATGTAGATTGCTGGCTCTCTATTTTCCTTAAATTCTTTAAATTTCCTAAACTCCCTAATCTCTCTAACCATTTTGCTACCCTACCACCAAAAAAAAGTGTTCCACGTGGAACACTTTTGTTACTACCCTGCTGGGACTCGTTATCTGCCGAACTTGACAAGCAATACATTGATATCAGCGGGTGAGACACCCGGGATGCGCGAGGCCTGGCCTATGGATGCAGGGCGTACACGGCCGAGCTTCTGGCGTGCCTCGATAGTCAATGACTGCATGCTATCGTAGTCGAAACCATCGGGGATAGCAATATCCTCGAGCCTATGCATCTTATCGGCGAAGTATTTTTCGCGTTCTATATATCCCTTATACTTAATTTGTATCTCTGTCTGCTCGATGACCTCCCTCGAAAAGTTGTTTGTCTTGACAAACATCTTAAGCTTTGGTACCTCATCCATAAGGCGCAAAAGTGTTACATTGCTACGCAAAACGATGTCGTAAAGCTTTTTTCCCTGCGATAATGGCTCCTCGCCAACAGAAATTAAATAGCTGTCAATTTCGCCTATTTTAACGGACAGCTTACGCAAGAATGAAATAAGCGATTCTACAGCGTTATTTTTTTTGCATAGATTCTCATATTTCTCATCACTCGCAAGGCCTATTTTGTGACCCAGAGGTGTGAGTCGAGCATCGGCATTATCCTGTCGCAACAAGATTCTATACTCGGCCCTCGAGGTGAACATGCGGTATGGCTCGTCGACACCCTTCGTAACAAGGTCGTCAATGAGCACACCTATATATGCCTCATCACGGCGGAGGACTATAGCCTCCTCGCCCATGAGTGAACGGTGGGCATTGATGCCAGCCATGAGACCCTGCGCTGCTGCCTCCTCATATCCCGTGGTGCCATTGACCTGACCAGCGAAGTAGAGACCATCGACGAGCTTGGTCTCGAGGGAGTGCTTGAGCTGTGTGGGTGGGAAGTAGTCGTACTCGATGGCGTAGCCTGGGCGGTATACATGCACATCCTCCAGACCGCGTATGGTGTGTAGTGCCTCGAGCTGCACCTCATAGGGCAGCGATGATGAGAAGCCATTGAGGTAGTACTCGTTAGTATCTCTACCCTCGGGCTCAAGGAATAGCTGGTGCTGCTCCTTATCGGCAAAGGTGCGTAACTTATCCTCGATGCTTGGGCAGTAGCGTGGTCCTATGCCCGCAATGGTGCCATTGAAGAGTGGCGAACGGTCGAAGCCTGTGCGTAGTATGTCGTGTACAGACTTCGAGGTATATACCATATAGCAGGGCATCTGCTCCTTAACCGCCACTGTATCAGTGTCATACGAGAATTTAGAGGGCTCTGCATCGCCCTCCTGCATCTCCAGCACGTCGAAGTTTATGGTACGTGCATCGAGGCGTGCGGGTGTTCCTGTCTTCATCCTACCCACCTCGAAGCCGAGCTCTATGAGCTGTGCAGAGATGCCATGCGCTGCCTGGTCGCCAGCGCGGCCACCCTCGGCACTCGACTCTCCACAGTGCATGACGCCCTCGAGGAAGGTGCCTGCGGTGAGCACTACCCTACTTGCCTCTATAGTCACTCCCATTCGCGTTTTAATGCCCTTTACACGGGGTTTCTCGCCTTCATGGTCCACGACTATGGCCGAGACAGAATCTTGCCACAGATAGAGGTTTTCGGTGTTCTCAAGGGTATGACGCCACAGCTGTGAGAACTTATGCTTGTCGCACTGCGCACGTGGACTCCACATGGCGGCACCCTTCGAACGGTTGAGCATGCGGAACTGGATGGCGGCAAGGTCCGTGATGCGGCCCATCTGACCACCGAGAGCATCTATCTCCCTGACAATCTGACCCTTGGCGACACCGCCAACAGCGGGGTTACACGACATGGCAGCGATCTTCTCCATGTCGATGGTAACAAGCAGTGTGCGTGAGCCGAGGCGTGCGGCAGCAGCAGCGGCCTCGCAGCCGGCATGACCTGCGCCAACGACGATGATATCATATTTCAAGCTCATAGCATCTTCTCGCGTAATAGACGTAGGTAGCGGTTCTCCATGCGGCGCATCATCTTCTCGGCATATGGCGTCTTGTCCTTGTGGCCACAGAGGTGCAGGGCACCGTGCACAATGACACGACGCATCTCGTTGATAGGCAGTGCATTATATAGCGGAGCATTGTCCGTAACGGTATCTACATCTATATATACCTCGCCCGAGACGATGCCCTGGCCTACCCTACTATCTCTCTCCTCGAAGGTGATAACATCGGTGAAGTAGTCGTGGCCGAGGAAGTCGCGGTTCATCTGTCGGTGATACTCCGACGAGCAGAATATGTAGTTTATCTCGCCCACCTTATAACCCTCAAGGGCTATAACCTCCTCTATCCAGCGGCGTAGCGCAAGACGCTTGGTGGGTAGGTAGCTGCATCCCTCGTTATAGAAATGTATCATACGTAGAATATAGGTATATATGTGTTAATGTGTTGCTACTTAATTGATTACAACTTCTTGAAGAAGTCCGAGACATATAGTGCCTTCCTCGAGTCGCAGTCGTAGATGGCAAGGCGTATGAAGGGCTTGTCGTCGGCATCTATGCCGTTGCCTATGGTGCCTATCACCTGATCCTTCTTCACCACATCGCCCTTCTTGACACTCACCGACCCGAGGTTGGTGTAGGTGACAAGGTACTCGTTGTAGCCAAGGAAGATGGTATATCTATTTGTAAGTCTCTTATACTGAATGTCTTGGACTATGCCCTCATGTATCGTGCGCACAGCATCGCCCCTCTTGCCTGTGATAGTTGCGCCGAAGCCCTCCTGCGTGAGCACGCCACCCTCCACGGGGAGGTTAAGGCCGCGGGTGTTGCGCGAGAAGCCTGCACCTACCCTATTGCCCTTAAGGAGCCTCTGCAGCTCGGCAACAGCATCGTCGTGGAGCCTCTGCTGGCGGCGCTGCTCATTGATGGCATCCTTCTCGCGGCGTGATAGTCTGTTATAGGCCCTCTGTGCCTCGGTGCGGCTGTCGGCAAGGGTACGACGTTCGGCTTCGAGGATGCGGTGTATCGAGTCGAGCTCCGTGTAGCGTATGTCGAGGATTGCGCGCTGCTCGTCGATGGCCGTGCGCTGCTCCATGATGCTCGTGGCGAGGTGCTCACGGCTAACGGCTATATGCTCAATCTCCGCCATGCGGCGTGCCGCCTCGTGAAGACTCGACGATGAGAAGAGGTAGTTGGTGCTGCTATGCTGGCGGTAGTTGCGGTGGGCGATGCGCACAGCCTCGGCATACATAGCGCGGTTATGCTCCAGCACCCCCGTAAGGGAGTCTATGCTTCTATCCATAGCCTCGATCTCGGCCTCCACACCACGACGTTCAGCCTCGATCTCGGCGATATATTCGCCTCGCATCCTCATCTCCCTGTCGAGGGCCGCAACCTGCTGCGAGGCGCTGCTCTTCTCCCTCTTGAGTGTCTCAACCTCGCCCTTAACCCTGTCTAGCTCACGCTTATACTGATCCAGACGCTGCCTCTGCTGCGCCTCGGTGAGACCCTGCGCAGAGCATAGTAGTGGGGTAGTGGTGGCAACAAGGAGTGTTACGATGATCTGTAGTAGGCGTATTCTCATAGTAGTCTTATATGTTACTTGGCACCCTTAATCTCTTCGATGTGTTGTCTCATGGCGTCGCTGTCGTAGCCCATATCTACGGCCTTCTGCCAGTAGGTGTCGGCCATGAAACTCTCGCCGAGGGCCCATAGTATGTCGCCATAGTGGGCAAGTAGCGAGGCATCGCGCTGGCCACTCAACGACAGCGCCTGACGCATGATGCGCTTGGCATCCTCATTCCTGCCAAGACGGTGTAGCACCCACGCATAGGTGTCTACGTACGACTCGTTGTTAGGCTCGAGACTCACAGCCATAACGGCCATCTCGAGTGCCTTGTCCAGCGACTTGTCATTAAGGCTCAAGAAGTAGGCGTAGTTGTTAAGCACAAGGGCATTATCGGGGTTATATTTGAGGGCCTTGCGGTAGTAGCGGAAGGCGCGTGCGTCGTCACCCATCTCGTGGTATACGTCGCCTATGCTGCCCAGCATGCTGCTGCGATCCTCATCCGTGGTGGCGATGTCGAGGCCATGTTTGTAGTGGGCGATGGCGCTATCATACTCGCCACGCGAGCTATCTATATATGCCGCAAAGGAGAGTATGGCAAGCGAGTTGGGGAATAGCTCGAGAGCCCTCTGAAGGTCACTCATAAGCACCTCCGTATGCTCCATGTAGTACTCCAGCTGCAACACATCCATATAGTTGGCATCCGTAGTGCCCTCATCCTCGAGATGACGGCGTAGGTAGGCAAGGGCATAGTCGTAGTTGCCACCAGCAATCATGTGTGTGGCGTATATCTGTATGACGTCTGGGTTGTTAGGGTAGTCGATGGCAAGACCCTGTATGATGCCACCAATGCGTAGGTAGTTATTACCATAAATGGCTCTGTCAGAGGTGTATAGCTCTATGCGTTCGAGCTTATCCTCGATGCTCAACTCCTTGCTACGGAAGATGTGGGTGTCGTAGTCGAGCATGCGACGTATGTCGTGCTTGCGGTAGTAGTAGTCGACAATGGCACTTATGGTGGCTATGTCGGTGCTATCGAGGCGGAAGGCTGCCTCGTATGTCGCCACGGCGAGTGAGTCGTTGCCCGCAGCGTCGTAGGCCCTGGCAAGCGTTGTGCGTGCCTCGACATCGTAGGGATGCTCCATGGTGCGGCGTATACCTGTCTCTATGGCGCGGTCGTATTGTCGTGTGTCGAGCAACAGCCTCTGGCGCATCTGGGCGAAGTAGTGGTTGTAGCCCACACGCAGCTCCGCACTGTCGAGGATGGCAATGGCCGAGTAGGGCATGCCCGAGGTGGCATAGATGATGGCCAGGGCGTGGTATGCCTGCAAGTTCTTGGCATCGAGGCGCATGAGGCGACGATAGATGGGTATAGAACGGGTATACTGCTTCGTGCTAACGAGGGCTGTGGCGTAGTTCTCTGTGTACCACTTATTCGTGGTGTCGCCAAGGAACGCACGATAGGCATACCGCGTCATCATGTCGGGGTCGGCCTCTATCTGGCTCATGTAGTATAGCGCGGGAGCATAGGTGGAGTCCTGGCGGAGGATGTCGAGCCATATGGCGCGTGCGCCCACAGTGTCGCGGTGTATGGCCATGCGCTGCACAGCATCTATATGTCTGTAGCCTATGGCCAGGGTGTCGGTTGCCCTGTGGCGCATATGCACAGCATCACGCTGCGCCGCCGAAGTGGTGCAGAGTGCCATGAAGGTGACAACAACGATTGTTGCTATGTTACGCAATGCCCTCATTTACAACCTATAAAAGTGGGGTGGCGCACAACGATTGTCCACCAGCCCCACAATGAATATCTATGACCAACGATGGTCTATGTTACAATGCACTCTCGAACTGGTTGAGGAAGCGCACGTCGTTCTCGAAGTAGAGGCGTAGGTCGCCAACGCCATACTTGAGCATGGCGATACGTTCAATACCCATACCAAAGGCGAAGCCCGAGAACTCCTTGGGGTCGATGTTGTTTGCCTCAAGGACATTAGGGTCTACCATGCCGCAGCCCATGATCTCCAGCCAGCCTGTGCCCTTACATACGCCACAGCCCTTGCCGCCACAGATTGAGCATGACACGTCAACCTCGGCAGATGGCTCGGTGAAGGGGAAGTAGGATGGACGCATACGTATCTGTGCCTGCTCGCCGAAGAGCTCCTTGGCGAAGTAGAGCAACGACTGCTTCATGTCGGCAAACGACACGTTACGGTCGATATAGAGACCCTCAATCTGGTGGAAGATGCAGTGTGCACGGTACGAGATGGCCTCGTTGCGGAATACACGACCAGGGCATATCACGCGGATAGGGGGCTTCTGACGTTCCATGGTGCGCACCTGTATCGACGAGGTGTGGGTGCGGAGTACCACATCGGGATTGCTCTCGATGAAGAAGGTATCCTGCATATCGCGTGCGGGGTGCTCGGGAGGGAAGTTAAGAGCCGAGAATACGTGCCAGTCGTCCTCGATCTCGGGGCCGTCAGCAACGGTGTAGCCGAGGCGTGAGAAGATGCCCACAATCTCGTTCTTGACGATAGAGATAGGGTGGCGTGAGCCAACATGCTCCATAGAGCCTGGGCGTGTCATATCGTCGATCTTCGAGGCGTTAGCCGCAGCAGCATTGCCGATCTCCTCCTTGAGGGTGTTGATGCGATCTGTGGCAACACTCTTGAGGTGGTTTAGGCGCTGACCCAACTCCCTCTTCTCGGCAGCAGGAACACTCTTAAACTCCTCCATGAGGGCTCCGAGGGCTCCCTTCTTACCCAATATCTTAATACGAAATGCCTCGACATCTGCAGCACTCTGTGGCGCGAATGCCTCAATCTCGGCCAACAACTCTTCGATTTTGTTTATCATATATATTATTTTTGTTTATGTCGAACAAAAGCATTAATTTTGTAATTATACCTGCTGGCATTCAGAGGTATAAATAATACGCTACAAAGTTACTAAATATTTTTGCAAATGAAAAGATTTTATGCCATAATAATAGCCTTTTTAATCTTGGCGCATATGCCTGTCGTGGCACAACGTGTGGGCGTGGTGATGAGTGGTGGTGGCGCAAAGGGCCTATACCACATAGGCATGCTGCGAGCATTGGAGGAGAATGGTATACCCATAGACTACGTAGCTGGCACGTCGATGGGCTCGATAATAGGTGCCATGTATGCCGCGGGAATGACGATAGAGGAGATGGAGGAGGTGGCACTATCGGGCGACCTGGAGAGATGGGTGAGTGGCCGCATAGACGACAAGTATAGGTATCACTTCGTGGACCGCGACCGCCTGTCGAGCATGATAACGCTGCCAATAGAGGCAAGCGAGGATAACGGCCAGAGCACAATGCGTCTGCTGCTACCCGGGGCGATGATGAACACCGCAGAGATAGACCTCGCACTAAATGCCTTCTTCGTGCAGGCATCGACAGCAGCACAGAATAACTTCGACAACCTGATGATACCATATCGTTGCATGGCAACAGATATGAAGAGACACTATGCCGTGGAGCTTAAGAGTGGCGACCTGGCACGTGCCGTGCGTGCCAGCATGGCACTGCCCGTGGCGTTCCCTCCCGTAGCGATAGACTCGGTGCTGATGTGCGACGGCGGATGCTACGACAACTTCCCATGGCGTGCCCTCGACGAGGCATTCCATCCCGACATACTAATTGGCGCCTGCTGCACAGAGATGGAGGCGTCGATAGATGAGTCGTCGTCGGTGGTGGAGCAGATAATGGCTCTAATAACAAAGCCTACGGACTACACGCTGCCCGAGGGTCGTTCGGTATTCATACAGCGCGAGGTGGATGCCTCGGTGCTCGACTTCAAGCGTGCTGCCGACATCATGGCGGCGGGATATAACGATGCGCTGGAGGCAATGCCACAGATAAAGAGGTTGGTGACACGACGCGTGACACACGAGGAGTATGCACAGCGACGAGATGAGTTCAGGGCACGATGCCCCGAGGCGGCAATGGGCGAGATAGAGATATCGGGCCTCAACGATAAGCAGCGAGACATAGCCGAGAGGATACTCTCGCTGAACCATGCTCGCAGCGTAGACACACTCCCCATGACAGCCCCAGAGTTTGGTGAGAACTACCTCGTGATGCTGGCAAACAGCTCTATACGCAGTGGCTTCCCATCCTTCACCTTCAACAACGAGACACAGCGCTACGACGTGATGCTGCCACTAAAGGTCAAGCCTAACTTCGGCATAGCCGTGGGTGGAAACATATCGTCTACGGCCTTCAACCAGGCATACATAGGACTGCAGTATGGCACCATGGGCAGGGTAAACCAGTCGGTGAACCTCGACGTGCTCCTCGGCCCTGTATATACCATGGCACGCCTTAAGGGCCGCACAACATTTGTGCACGACAAGCCAATATACCTCAACTATGCATATAACTTCAGCATACACACAACGATGAGGGGTCACTTCGGCAACCTGACAGAGGTGGATAATGCCGAGCAGATGCGCACGATGGAGAACTTCCTGTCGGTGGGCGCAGGCATAGCGACAGACAGAAAGAGTGTTGTGGAGGTGATGGTGAATGGTGGTCGTAGCAGCTACAGCTACGCAATGGAGGGGGAGCACGACCTGCAGACTACGCACTTCACATACGTAGCCCCCAGCGCCGAGTTCGAGTATGTGTCGCTAAACAAGCCTCTATTCCCCACGGCGGGTGCTAAGCTGAACGTCTCGGCACTATATGTATACGGCATAGATAGGCGCGAGGCGCGTGAGGGAACACTCAACGCCCAGAATAAAGATATTATACGCCAGAGTAGATGGTGGTGTGGCGGTAGGGTGCTGTGGGAGCAGTACTTCGACATAACAGATAGGGGTGCACTATCTGTGGGATATGCCATCGAGGGTGTATACACAAACCACCCCGACTTCGACTCCCCACAGGCAACACTCCTAACCTCGCCCCAGTATGCGCCACTGCTGCACTCACGAATGATATATATGCCCGAGTTCCGTGCATCACGATACCTCGGCGTGGGCATCATGCCCACAGTGCGCCTATACAACAACCTATACGCCCGCATAAGCGTACATGCCATGCTGCGCGATAGGTTCCAGGGAGAGTTTATGCACTATATGTCCGACCTATCTATCATATACCACACACCAATAGGTCCTATAAGCCTTGCACTGACAAAGTATGACTTTGCAACACCACGCAATCTCTACTTAACCTTCAATTTTGGTTATGCAATATTTGGCAAAAAAGGTTTAGTATATTAGTGGTTGTTAGCCACGCACATAGTGGGGCATCTCGTCGGGAATCTCAAGCGAGAACTCAACAAGGCCCGCAACCTCGTCAGACTCGTACCATGGTGTCTGGTAGATGAGCTTGCGCAATGCTCCCTTCTGAATGGTGTACGAGTTATTCTCGCCGTTGGTGATAAGGCGGTTGATGATCTCGCGCGAACGGCTGCTGTGGCAGGGCATCATAGAACGACCCTCCATGTGGCCATTGACATCCACAGAACGCTTATTCTGGTACAGAACAACGCCATCGAGGTCGCAGACGGTGATGGCACAAGTCTTCAACGAGTCACTCCAGGGTAAGCGCAATTCTTCAAAATTCATAGTTGTAAGTTATTGAGGGTTAGTTAATTCGGTGTACATTTCTTATGCCCTTGATGCGGCGCAACGAGTGCAGAAGCATGTCGACAGCGGCGCTGCCTGTGACCTCGACGGTGAGCTGCGCTGTGGCACTGCCATCGCCCTTGGGCGTGAAGTTGATGCCGCGAACTGCCAGCTTGAGCTCCTTGCTCGCAACATCCATGATGGTGGTGGCAAGGCCTGGGATGTCGGCAGCAGAGATGGCAACGGTGACACGGAAGGCTCCCGTAGCATCGCTACGCCAGCGTGCCTCCATGACACGATAGGGGTATCTCTCGCGCATACGACGTGCATTGGGGCAGTCGTTGCGGTGGATGGTGATGCCCGCATTGATGGTTATGAAGCCGAAGATGTCGTCGCCCTTGATGGGGTTACAGCAGCGGCCGAGCTTATACTCTATATTATTTATCTTCTCGTCGATGATCAGGGCATCTGTGCTGCGGGGTGCCGTATCCTTGTTCTCCTCCTTGAGGCGTAGCTTACGTTCCTCAACCTCGGCAGCTGCCTGACGACGTTCCTCCTCGGCCTGGCCCGAGAGCCAGCGCACCAACACATCCTTGATCTGCGCTATGTCGAGCTTCTGGTCGGCGATGGCAACATACAACTCGTTGCCACCACGTATTTTGTAGTACTTGCACAGGTAGGCAACAGCCTCATCTATAGCCGTGTCGAGCTTCCAGTTCTTTATCTTGCGCTCCAGCTCCTCGCGGCCCAGGCGTGCATGCTTGAGTCTCTCCTCGCGAAGGTGGGCACGCACCTTCGATCGTGCCTTCTGCGTAACACATATCGAGAGCCAGTCGGCCTTGGGCGTCTGGTCCTTGCGTGTGAGAACCTCGCATATGTCGCCATTCTTAAGCGTCTCCTTGATAGGCACAACACGGCCACCAATCTTACCACCGACACATATGGCACCCAGAGAGGTGTGTATGTCGAAGGCGAAGTCGAGCACCGTAGCACCCTCGGGGAGCTTGCGTATGTCGCCAGAGGGTGTGAAGACGAAGATCTCTCCCGACGAGGGCTTCGACTCGAAGCGGCGGGCTATAGACTCCGATGTGGTGTCCTCGAGCAGCTCACGTAGTCTGCTCAACCACTCCTCGGCACCCATGCCACTCTGCGACACCCCCTTATAGCGCCAGTGTGCCGCGATGCCGCGTTCTGCAACCTCGTCCATACGTTCTGTGCGTATCTGAACCTCCACCCAGCGGCCATCATCCGTGACAACGGTGGTGTGCAACGACTCGTAGCCGTTAGACTTCGGGATAGATATCCAGTCGCGCATACGGTCGGGGTTGGGGGTATATAGGTCGGTGACGTGGGAGTATACGGTCCAGCAGAGGCGCTTCTCACTCTCCTTTGGGCAGTCGATGATGATGCGCAGCGCGAAGATGTCGTAGACACCCTTGAAGCCTACCTTTTGCTTTCGCATCTTCTGGAAGATGGAGAAGATGGACTTCGTGCGGCTCTTGATGTGATACTTTATGCCATCCCTATCCAGCAGGGCGCGCACAGGCTTGAGGAACCTCTCGATGAAGGCCATGCGTTCTGCCTCACTCTCCTTAAGCTCCTGAACAATATTGCTATATGCCTCGGGCTCGAGGTACTTCAACGACAGATCCTCGAGCTCACTCTTGATGCTATACAGACCCAGCTTATGGGCTATCTGCGCATATAGGTTGAGGCTCTCCCAGCTCTTGTCCCTACGCTTCTTCTCGGGGAACATATCCAGCGAACGCATAACCTCGAGACGGTCGGCGAGCTTTATGAGGATGACACGTGGATCCTCGGAGTAGGATACTATCATGTCGCGGAAGTCGGCGACCTGCTCCTTCGAGGTCTTGAGCTTTATGTCCGAGATCTTGCACAGCGCAAGCGTGATGCCGAGCACCTCCTCGCCATAGCGCTGGCGTATCTCGCGTGTGAGCTCCTCGACGGTGGTGTGGTGCTCCTGTATCGCTATGCGCACGACATCGTGGACGATGGCCGCCACGGTGGAGTTACGACCGAGGCCTATCTCCTCGATGATGATGCGTGCCACGGCAACACCATGGTTGAGCATAGGCGTGGCGTCGTAGCGCTGCAGCACCCCCAGATGCTGCTCGGCAAAGAGGAGTGCATCGTCGACCATCGCGCGTGTCTTCTCCGAAAACTGCGAGGCTACAAGACCTCGAAAGTCACTGTACCTATCTAACGTGTTACTCTGCATAAATCACAATTTCTTAATCCTTATATACCACAACAAGGTCGTCGTGGCCTGTGGCATGAAGCCTCTGCTGCTCCGCGGTGAGCCACTCGTCGGGCGCTATGCGCTGCACCCTGAAGCCCGCAGCAGCAAGGCGTGTGTCGTAGTCGCGGCCATATACACGGCGGTGGTCGTACTGCCCGAAGAGGCGTGTGCGGCTCTCCCTGTCGGTGATGCTGTCATCCTCGAACGTCGTAGCACGGCTCCTATCCTCCGGAACAAGCACTATGCCCCAGCCACCATGACGCATGATGCGGTATAGCTCGGCAAGGGCCTTACAATCATCCTCGACATGCTCCAAAAGGTGGTTGCAGATGACAGCATCGACGCTGCAATCATCCATGGGTATGCTCTGCACGTCGAAGTGCAGCGTGGCAAGTGGCGACTCGAGGTCGGCGGTAATATACCTCTGCTCGAGGCCTCGATAGTATCTCTTGAAGTGACGCATAAGCGACACCTCGGGGGCTATATGTAGGAGTGTGGGGTGCGAGGCAAAGAGGCCGCCCTCTCTCTCGAGCCATAGCCATATCATCCTATGGCGTTCCAGCGACAGGCACCCAGGGCATAATGCATCCTCGCGCGAGGTGACATAGCCGTAGGGTAGGAACCTACGCCTCTGGCAACCACACATGGGGCATCTGCGGCCACGACCAACATAGGCAACACCCATGATGGGTACTGCCCAACCAGCCATGCGCTGCAGCCAGCGGCGCGGTATGTGGTTTAATGCCCAGCGTATAGCACCCTTCATACTCTACAATGACATATCTGTAATCTTGGCAAGCTCCTCGCGTGTGAGGGCGAGCTGCTCGCGGCATAGCTTGACAAGCTCGTTAGCACGACTAACAGCTGGGGCGAGCTCGTCGATGCCCACAGCACCACTGCGCAGGCCTTCGAGGATAGTCTCCAGCTCGCGAACAGCCTCCGAATAGTTAATCTTATTTTCTACCTTCTCCATCGTATATATCTCCATTTCGTAATCTATCTATGTGGGGTGACATCTCGCACCTCGGCACCTATTGTGCCATCCATAAGCTCTATCTCTATGCGCTGGCCCACTGCCGCCTGGTGGCTGTGCGACAACACAACATCGCCACAGCGAACAAGGGCGAAGCCGAGGCGTAGGATGTTGTCCAGCGAGTAGTTTTGGAGTGTGCGCTCCACGTCGTTGAGTCTGCTGGCCTCGGCCTTGAGGATAAACTCCACATGGCTCTTGATGCCGCTGTCGAGCCTCTCGATGCTGTTCAGAAGCATATTTACCCTCTCCCTGGCGACCCTCTCGACATCGGTGTGCAGGCTATATATGTGCAGCGTGTGCTCATGGATAATCCTCTCGGCAAGGGTGCGTATCTCTGTTGCGAGGCTGTCGAGGAGCTGCATCTCGCCATCTATGAGCTCCACGAAGAGTGTGGCCACAGCAGTGGGTGTCTTACACATGGTGTGTGCAACCATATCCACCACCGACACATCCTTGTCGTGGCCTATGCCCGAGATGACGGGCAGCGGGAACTGCGCGACGTGCGAGGCGATAAGGTAGGAGTCGAACAGCGCAAGGTCACTCGTAGAGCCACCACCACGTATTATGGCCACAGCATCGAACTCATCGTCGCGCATGGCGATGGCATCGAGTGCCGCAACGACACTATGCTCGGCAGCATCGCCCTGCATGAGGCTCTCGAAGAGTGTCACCTCGAAGCGGTAGGGGGCACGGCAAAGCTCGCGCATGAAGTCCTGATAGCCCGCAGCCGTGGCACTCGAGATGATGGCTATGCGTAGCGTGGGGCGAGCCATGTCGAGCTCTCTGTTCATGTCCCACACACCGTCACTCTGGAGGCGTGCGATGGTCTCACGCCTACGTCTCTCCACCTCGCCAAGGGTGTAGCTGGGGTCTATGTCGACAATCTGCAGCGAGAAACCATATATCTCGTGGTAGGTGACACCAACACGCACAAGAACACGTATGCCAGCATCGAGGTGTGCGCCTGTGGCCCTGTGGAAGGCAGCAGCGATGGTGGCATAGGTGGTGCGCCAGATGACGGCACGCGCCTCGGCACGTGGTGCGCCATCACTCTCGCCCTTCTCAACGAGGTTGAGGTAGCAGTGACCCGAACGGTTGACCTTGAGCTCCGAGATCTCGGCACTCAACCACAGAGGATCCCTGAAGCGACTCTCAAGCGTGGTGCGCACCATGCGTTGTAGGTCGGCAAGGGTGATGCTCTGTGAGGGCGTAGTGGCTATGTGTAGTGCCGTGGTGTTCATCGTTATAGTACTATGACAACCTGCTCGCGGGGTAGGCTCTTACCCGCAGGCAGCGTTAGGTTTACAAGGTGTAGGGTGGTGACGGGGGCACCATCGAGCATCGCGGGGCTCCACAGCGGTGATGCCTCAATGGCTCGCACTACACGCTTCAGGTATTGGCGCGAGGTGGCCTCGAGGACCTCGCAGACGCTTGCCCTACCCTCCTTGTCGACAACGATGCGCAGCGAGACACGTTCTGCCGGCATATTATCGCCCCAGTTGACCTTCGTGGCGAGGTAGTCGGTGAAGTTGTCTATGCCCTCGGCTGCAAACTGCGCAGGAGTGTCGTAGCACAGCGTGACGAGGATGACACCCTCGCTGGCATCACTGCCCCATGTCGCTATGGTTTGCTCGTTGGCCGGAAGCACGTCGATGCTGCGTATATCCTCATGCGGGATGTGGTCGATGCTCTGGACAACCCTGCCGTTGACAACATACAACGGACCACGGGCTGTGAGCACGACGCTGCACATGAGCAAACAAAATATCAGACCCAACCTACGCATCATGGCTTAAACTTATACGATATGCCGAAGATGTGTCTGAACTCATTCTCCTGGAGGTAGCCCTTCAACCTTCCCGAGCTAGCCTTATAGTCTATGTCGTAGCTACGGTCGTAGTCGAAGTAGTAGTAGAAGTTGAGACGGTGCTTACGCGATATGCGGAACTTGGCACCTACACCCGCACGGTAGCGTGTGATGTAGTTGTCCGTAGAGTATGGGTCCGACTTATAGTTCGACACCACAGCGGGGGCATTAAGCGTGTTGTGCAGCTCGAAGAGAATGTAGGGTGTCCAGCGTGAGTTGCGGATGCCATACTCGGCCTGGAGGCGTGAACGGAGAATCATCTCGGGGTTCATCTTCTCGTAGCGGTTAACAGAGTCGGTGCGGAAGGTTGACTGCAGACGTTCGCGCAACGACAGCTTTACACGACCCACCTTAACGCTACCCTCAAGGTCTACATTGAGACGATGGCGGGGACGTTCAAACGTCTTCTCCAAGGCGTCGTAGTTGCTCAAGTGAATATACTCGGCTCCGATGTTGAAGTAGTCGCACACATCGTAGTTTATTCCGAGGGCCGCTTGCGCACGGTCGATGCTGCGTAGGTCGTCGTTGAGGCGCAGCTGTAGGCCCGCCTCCAACGATAGGTTCTTCACTGGCTCCCAGTCGATACCCGCCTCAATGCGGGCGCGGAAGTCGTTGGTGGTGACAACACCTGGTTGGGGAGTGCTCTGCGCCGCAAGCTGCGTGATGGCAAACAGAGATACTAAAAATAGAGATATCCTTCTCATATAACGCCTTCAATATCAGTTCATTGCATTTTTCTCGTTTATCTTTAGCGTAGGCTCCGTCATCGGGATCTCGCCCTTGGCGGGTGTGTAGTACACCTTGAGGAAGGCTACGTCGCGCAAGAAGTCGACATTGCCTACATCTACCTTTGTGATGGGGTGCCCGAGGCGTGTCTCGAGGTCGGCGATGAGCTCCGCACGGCGGTCGGGGCGTATGAGCTCTATGCGTTCGTAGCATACAAGCTTCGAGGCCTCACGCTTGCGCGTGATGACATACTCGGCAACGAAGAGCACCACGAGGATGATGCCATTGGCCATGAAGAGCTCGGCGAACGACACCATGAGGTTGATGCCATTGATAACAGCCACAGCGATAGAGAGGAAGAGGTAGGTCATCTCGCGGATGGGTACCATCTCGGTGCGGTAGCGCATGATGCCGAAGATCATGAACAGACCGAGGCCTATGCTCACATCTACACCCACACTCTTCATGAAGAAGAGCAGCATGAAGACTGCCGAGGAGAAGAGCATGAAGGTGATGGAGAAGTCCTTACGGTGGCTCTTGGGGTAGTAGAAGAGCCATACTATGGCGTTGCACACAACAAGGTTGATAAGGAACTGAAGGCCCAGCTGCATGACAGATAGGCTGTCGCACAGAGGTATGCCAAGAAGGGTGGCGCCAACCTCGCCATTAGAGCCTGTGAGGGCTGCAATCTCGGCATCGTAGATGTCGGGGTCTATGCCGTTGTACTCAAAATTTAGCATATCGTACTCTAATTTTCTATTTTGCTTACTTTATCTCTGCGTTGTGGTAATATCTAACCCATTTAGGCGCTTGGCTATAGCGCGCAGCTTCTCCTGAAACCTATTCTTTTTTACGCCATCAACCGTCAGTGTCGTGCCCAGGCAGTATTTGCTAACCTTGAGTGGTGTGATGCGCATCTGCCGCATGATGCTCTTGGTGGCCGAGGCACGTAGACCATCCTGCTTGAGCTCCACGATGGCCATGTCGGATATGGTGGCAACACGACCACTGCGCACATCCTCGTAGCGCAGAGTGAGGTCTATGGTGAGACGTTCCGTGAGGTCGGGGTTGACAAGCGTTATGCGCGTGAAGCGTGTGGAGAGGGCGGGCGAGAGCTCATTAAGCGCACACCACCCCTTGTCGGCATAGAATGTCACGGCAGCAGCGTCGGAGTGTACATTGCCGAACGCCTCGCGCGAGATCTCTATGCGGCGCTTCTCCGTGCGCCCCCTATTGCTCTTATCCTTGATCTCGAGGTAGGTGACACCACTCTCGAGGTAGGTGCGTGTGCGTACCTTCTGGCGTGTTAGCTGGCGGTTGTGGTGCACGACATACATATGGCGCTGTGGCGTGTCGTAGTACAGCGTGTCGTAGCGCGCAGCACGCACGTCGCCAAGAACCTGAACACGGTAGCCATAGGTGGCAAGATGCTCGATGAGCTGCATAACCTCGTCGACATGAAGCACATACTTCGTGTCTATGCGGTTCATGAGCTTCACGCGCTGCATCTCGTCAAGCGTGATGGTGGCCATGTCGTGCCACACATCCAGGGCATTGAGACTCTCGTATGTGAGTTCCGCACTCATCGTTACTCGAAGGTGTATTCGAACGCACGGTATGAGTTGAGCATGCCGTTGGCGTTGTAGTTGAGGCGTCGTGTGCATACGCCATTGCTGTCGTACTCGAACTTACGCACCTTCGACACCCTGTTACGTTCGTTGTAGACAACCTCCTGGATGAGCTGTCCCTGGTCGTTGTAGGTGTACTCCGAACGCCACGCGAGGCTACGGCCGAAGTCGCTATACTCCGACTCCTCGATGAGCTGCCCCTGGGCGTTGTAGACCTCTATGTGGTCCACCCACCTGTTTTTGCCATCGGGCGTCGTCTTCCACTCCTTGACCGTGAGCTTCTGCCCCCTCTGGCGTGCCATGTCGCTACGTTCGGGGTAGTCGGCATAGGCGATGGTGGCGGTGAGCAGGAGCAGCACGAGGAGTAGTATGTGGCGCATATTATGCATTGTCATGGGGTATTTACGTGTCATAATAACAAAAATCGACCTAACACTTGTGCAGTGTCGGGTCGATTAAGCGAGTAGGCTCGTCATACGAGCATGACTCAATATATATGCTAAACCCTACTGCAACTCACTCTCCTTCAAGCGTTCAGCATTCTCGGCAACGATGAGCTGGTCGATGACATCCTGAATGTCGCCATCCATGAAGGCTGAAAGATTGTAGATGGTGTAGTTGATACGGTGGTCGGTGATACGTCCCTGTGGGTAGTTGTAGGTACGAATCTTCGCCGAACGGTCGCCCGTAGATACCATGGTCTTACGCTTCGAGGCGATCTCGTCGAGGTACTTCGAGTACTCGAGGTTGAAGACACGTGTACGCAACTCCTCGAACGCCTTGTCGAAGTTCTTGAGCTGCGACTTCTGGTCCTGACACTGCACGACGATGCCTGTGGGGATGTGGGTAAGACGGATGGCAGAGTAGGTGGTGTTCACCGACTGTCCACCAGGACCCGATGCACAGAAGATATCCTTACGTATGTCGTTCATAGATATCTCGATGTCGAACTCCTCGGCCTCGGGGAGCACAGCAACAGAGGCTGCAGAGGTGTGTACACGACCCTGTGTCTCGGTCTGTGGCACACGCTGCACACGGTGTACGCCCGACTCGTACTTCAACGTGCCGTATACACTCTGGCCTGTGACCTTGAGCACAACCTCCTTGTAGCCACCCGCAGCACCATCCGATGCCGATGTTATCTCGTAGCGCCAACCCTTCGACTCGATGTACTTGGTGTACATGCGCAAGAGGTCGCCAGCGAAGATGGCTGCCTCGTCGCCACCGGTACCACCACGAATCTCGACGATAGCATTCTTGTCGTCCTGTGGATCCTTGGGGATGAGAAGAAGCTTTATCTCCTCCTCCATCTTCTCAATTGCTGGCTCGAGGGTAGCTATCTCCTCGCGTGCAATCTCGCGGAACTCCTCATCTTTCTCGTTTGCAAAGATATCTTTAGCCTCGGCGAGGTTAGCGATAGCTGTGCGGAAGCGGTCTGATGTCTCGATGATGGGCTCAAGCTCCTTGTACTCCTTTGTAAGCTGAACAAACTGCTTAACATCGGCAATTACCTCGGGGTCAGTGAGTTTCTGACCAATCTCCTCGTACTTGAGCTTCAAGCCGTCGAGACGCATCAATATTGAATTATCTGCCATATATTTAGATTATTTTACGTCTTCTACTATGGTTATTTATATTTCCGCGCAAATATAACGAAAATTTCTCAAAAAAAATACAACCCGCCAACACCTTGATAATTAAATAATTTAATACGTGCTGAAAAAATAGTGTAAAAAAATTTAACAAAAAGACTTGACAACGGCATTTTCAGGTTGTATATTTGCATCGTAAAACGGAACTTAATAGTTGTACTATGTTTGCCAGATATCAACACTACGATGCTCTGTTATTAGAGTTGTAAACATTTGTAATATATTCATAATAAGTATTCTATTTATATATATTGACATTATGTAACACTTTATAAACAGTGTTATGAACATCTGCCGTAGTTCCCGATTGCAGAGTGGGCGAGGGTGGGTGACAGGGGATGCTATCGCCAATTTTTAAAACTTAAAATATTTAACATATGAAATTTACGTCTATACCAGAAAATGGCCTTTCGTGGCACGGTAAGCTGATATATGCCTTCGACACCGAGGGCGAGGCGAGGGATGTGGTGGTGGTGATACGCGACGCCTTGCAGGGGTGCACGATAGGCACAATGCGCCTCTATGGCGTAGCCGAGTTCGAGGTCGACATCGCGCCTTACCTGCGCAGCTACATGGCGCAGTGGCAGCTGCCCACAGAGAGTGGCTTGAGCCTGTCGCGTGCAGCGTGTCGTGTGGTGGTGGAGATAGAGGGTGTTGTGTCGCCCGCACGAACACTCTTCTATGGATCCATAAACCCCAAGCATGGTGTCGTGTTGAGTGGCGTGGCCGAGACAAGGGTGGTGCGCCGAAGTGATGTTGTGCGCCTGACGCTATACAGCCCCCGTAAGTTGTTGGTACGCCTGACGGATGCCAAGCTCGGAGGTTTAGTGGGGCAGTTCGAAGTGTTGACATCCTACATGCCCTATGAGTTCACCTTCAACCTCGCGGAGGTGCCAGTGGGTGTCGGCACCCTGGCCATAGAGGTGCGTGGCGACGGCATGGCGACGGCACATCTGCGCTACAGCATAGTGCGCTTCGGTGAGACGGCGCGTCAGGTGGCATGGCGCAACAGGCGTGGTGGCGTGGAGTGCTACACCTTCCCCATATGTCGCACCACGGAGTGCTGCAGCGAGGTGGTGGGCAGCGCCGAACGGAGGTTCAAGAGTGCCGTGATACGTAGTAGGCTCATCTCGGGGCAGGAGTCGAGCATAGAGATGGGGCGCATAGTGGAGGCGATATGTGCCACGGAGTTGTATGAGTGCAAGGGTCTCGAGGTGGTGCCCATGACGCTACTCACACGTCGTCTGATGTATGGCGAGGGAGGTGCTATAAAGAGCATAGAGTTGGATGTAGAGGAGACATGGAGAGGAGGTGGTTATGAGGTTGCTAATTGATGGTAGTGAGTGCCCGCTTGTGGGCAAGAGGTGTGCAATACCGGGCTTTGATGCTCGACGCATGGAGAGTGTTGAGGCGTGGAGAGAGGGTAGGAGCATGGAGCTGTGGGTGGAGCTAACACCCGCCATGGAGGCTCTCTTTGCGCATGCCGACGAGCTGCACCGTGCCGAGAGCTTCAACGACACATATCACCATGGCGAGGTGGTAGTAGATGGCGTGGTGCTCTTCAGTGGTGTTGTGGCGCTGCATGGCGTGGAGGTGGTTGAGGGCAGTAGGGCATACCACATAGTGGTGCGTGAGGGAGGTGCCGAGTGGGCCGATAGTCTCGCCACGACAAACCTCAAGGAGACACCCATACGCTGCATAAGGGCCATGACGCTGCGCGACATCGAGGAGTCGTGGTCCGACGATGGCGTGGTGAGGATGCTGCCCATAGTGCGTGATAGCTACCCACAGCTGGCACCCACGGGCCTATATACGCCGCAGCGCATGCTCACACCCTCCGACTGTCACCCCTTCATCACCCTCGGTGAGCTCCTCCGCATCATGGTGGAGGCGGCGGGATACACTATAAAGAGTGACTTCCTAAACACCCCACTTGCCTCGCGCCTTGTGATGAGTGGTGCCTACGCCCAGGTGGATAGCGAGCAGGCGATGGCAACGATGGGCTTCAAGGCGCTGCGTGCCACCACGACGACGGCAACGGCAGCATACGACGGCAGGGTGGAGGTGAGCATGCCGAAGCATAGCTCGAGTGTGGGTGCTGTGGTGGATGTGATAAGCCCCCAGGTGGTGGATGGTGTGGTGCAGATGGCCGATGCCTACACCAATGGCGGCTGCCTCTCCTTCGTCGGTGGCAACCTCCTCTTCACCCCAACACGCGAGGTGCGCGCAGCCTTCGACATACACCTGAACTACACCACCGACTACCGCATAATCTCGTCACGCCGCCTCCAGGGCTTCGACCGCATATACTTTGGCGTAGGATGCTATGTGGAGATTCTGCTCAACAACCGCAATCGCGACCTGCGCAATGAGGTGACCCCCAACAGGCTATTCACGCTGATGATCTTCGACTACGACCCCGAGGCGGTATATAGCCTCACGGGAGCCAGTGCCATCACGGGAGCTATCTCGAAGGTGACGTTCGAGAGAGGTGTCGTGGGCGACATAGGCCTCTTGGTGAAGCCCAAGGGTGAGAACACATTCAGGACATACACGGGTGACTGGGCACTGTATGATGGCTATGTGGAGAGTGAGGGTCGCTGCACCGTAGATGTGGTGGTGCGCACACCCTATGAGCTGCTCACGCCCTCCTCGCCAAAGAGGTTCGACCACATCTACATCGAGGGTGCTGCCGAGGGTCAGACGCTGACGCTGAATGCCGGCTGCAGCATAACACCGCACTTCGGTGGCGTGGCGGGCTATGGCGAGAGGATAAACTTCGAGGATGTGGCGCACCACGGCATAGCGCAGGCTGTGGTGGTCGATGCCCTGGCACATATGTTCAACCTACGACTCTACTCGCATAGGCCCTCACGAAGCCTCTACATAGAGCCCTACGACGACTTCTACAGCGGTGATGTTGTAGACTGGTGCGATAGGCAGAGGGGCGAGGCGGAGCTGCATGAGAGTGTTGTCGATAGCTTCATGCTCACACGCCTCGGCTACCAGGCGGCAGATGGCGTGGCACGACGACTGATGACGCCCGACAGTGATGCCGAGCCCGCAGAGTGGGAGTTTGTGGTGCAGAGCTATGCCACGAAACAGAGTGTGGAGAGTAGGCTAAACCCACTCTTTGTGCCCACACCGACGTGTGGCGACCACATCCCCACAGCACCCTCGGCACATATGGCGGTGGTGGGAGACCG
>JAZLCL010000044.1:0-45897 GCA_045614205.1 Alistipes sp.
AGGTGATGCCATCGGGCGAGGTGAAGATAATCTCATCGTAGTCGCGTTCCGACTTAAGCTTCTCGATGCAGCGGAAGACAGGCTCAATCTTCATCACCATGCCTGCCTCGCCACCAAAGGGGTAGTCATCGACGGTGCGACGCTTATCGTCGGTATAGTCACGCAGATTGTGAACATATATCTCGGCATGTCCCGACTCCTGTGCACGCTTCAAGATTGACTCGTTGAGTGGCGAAGACAACAACTCGGGAACAACCGTAATAATATCGATACGCATGGCTCTATCCTTTGTAGTTAATCTCGTTATTCAACACCTCAACGATGAATGGGTTGTAGAGTACCTCATGACCGATGGTAGATGAGTCCTCATGACCTGGATATATAGCCACATCGTCGCCCAGAGGCACTATCTCCTCCAAGATAGACTTCATAATCCATGAGTAGTCGCCACCAGGGAGATCCGTTCTGCCGATACTCTCACGGAAGAGGGTATCGCCCGTAAAGAGGCTCTTGTCCTCGGCATTGAAGAGCACAACATGACCTGGGGTGTGACCTGGGGTCTTGATGACACGCAACACGGTGTTACCAAAGCGTATATCCTCCACAGCATCGAGGTCTATATCTATTGCTGGCACCTCGTTGCACTGAATGCCGTAGACCATGCCACCCGCGGTGCTGTCGATGAGGAACTGATCCTTCGACGAGCAGGCAAAGGCCGCACCAAATGTATCCTTAAGCCACTTAACACCACCCACATGGTCGAAGTGACCGTGTGTGTTGACAGCCATGACAGGCTTCAAATCACGCGCCTGAATCATCTCGGCAAGGATTCTATTCTCACCAGCATTCATATTACCAGCATCTATAACGATGCACTCCTTCGTATCGTCCCACACGAGGTATGTATTCTCCCTGAATGGGTTGAAAACAACACGTTTAATCTCCATAGTATCTAATTTTTATTCTATTTCTGCTTTTAGCGTTATGTGCTGCACACCACTACGTGCCGTAGAGAATACCTGCAACACACGATATAGGCTTCCCACGGGGGCCTTCGACGGATCAAAGGTTATGGTGAGCACGCCGCGTTCACCCGGCAGCACCTTCCGTCTGTCGTGCTGCACAGTTGTGCATGTGCAGCTTGTGCGCACCTCCGTGACAACAAGAGGCACATCTCCCGTATTGGTAAAGGCGAGGCGCACCATCTGCTTATCGTCATCACGCGACAGCGTACCGAGGTCTACGACCTTCGTCTGGAACTCTATATCTGCACCCTGGGGCTCCTGCGCCATGACACATGGCACCACAAAAAGCAGGGCAAGCAGCAGACAACACACTCTATGCATAATCCTACTGCAGTTTAAAGTCATACGTAATCTTTCCGCCCTGTGCTGTACGTGAGCTGGGCTTAAACTTCGCCTTCATAGCCGCCTCAACAGCCAGGCGTCGCAACGTCTCATCCGAGGTTGTTGTACCATCAAGGTCTACCTTCGCAGTGAGGACATCACCACTGCTGTCGATGGTTACATATACAACAACACGGCCCGAGGTATTGTAGCGTGTGCTGGGCTTGGGAAGGCCCTCGCGTAGGCCACGGCCCTGGAGACCAGCATCCAGCTGGTCGGTGCCCTGAAGGTTATAGCCCACACCCTCGCCACGATGGCTCTCCTGCTCGCCATCAGGAGCAAGGCGGTTACCCGTGGCCACAGGCTCACTATTGCCCGCAACAGGCTTAAACAGCGCATTGGGGTTTATGGTCTCGGTCTTCTCGGCCTTACCCTCGGTCTGTGCACTATGCTGCGTTGTAGCACTCTCCACATGTGCCGGGGCACGGTCACGACGCACATCCGTAGGCGAACTCTGCTGCACCTTGGGCTTGGGCTCCTCCACAACAGGCTCCTCGAGGAACTCTATCACAAGAGGTGGCTCAACGACCTCACGTATGCCAACCTCGATATTTACGAACGAGAGTAGCAGTGCCGCGAGTGTCATCACAGCGAAGGTGGCGATGGCAGCGTAGCGCTTCGATGTACGGTTTATAGGATCGTAGTACTGCATTATTTCTCCTTGGTGGCAAGCACCATTTTATACTTCTCCTCACGTGTGAGGTCTATAATCTCAACAAGGGCATCCACCGTTACCTTCTCGTCGCAGCGCAACGAGATGTAGGGACGGTCCTCCTCGGGACGGTCGGCATACTCGGCATAGTGCACACGTAGCGCGCCAGCCACCTCCGACACCTCCTGGTACTGCTCATCACGGTTGATGATATACTTATATCCCGAGGGGCTGCTGCTATCACCAACAACCGACAGCGCGATGATAGAGGGATCACCCTCCTGACTCGATGACGAAGGTAGGGTTAGCTTCACCGCATTGTTGGGGTTGATAAGCGTTGTGGCCAGGATGAAGAATACCAGCAACAGGAAGACAAGGTCGGTCATCGACGACGATGAGAACGACGAATCTATTTTTGAACTTCGCTTAATTGCCATGGCTTAACTATTTTACAGGCTGGTTCAAGATATCCATAAAGGCGATTGTTGAGGCCTCCATTCTGAATACAAGCTTCTCGATGCGTGCCACGAGGTAGTTGTGGGCGAAGTATGATGGGATACCCACGATAAGACCACCCACAGTAGTGACCATAGCGACATACATACCCGCAGAGAGCTGTGATAGCTCGATGGCACCCGACTGGTTTGCCGACATATCGATAAACACCTGCACCATACCCACTACGGTACCCAAGAAACCGATCATTGGGGCACCACCAGAGATTGATGCCAACCATGGAAGACCCGCCTCGAGCTTCGCAACCTCAACATTTGCTACATTCTCGATAGCTGTCTGTATGTCGCCCATAGGACGGCCAATGCGTTCGATACCCTTCTCAATCATGCGTGCCACAGGCGAGTCGGTACGACGGCAAAGGTCAATGGCAGCATTGATGTTTCCCTCGAGGATATAGTCACGTATGCGGTTCATGAAGTTATTGTCGACACGTGTGGCACGACGAATGGCGATGAAGCGTTCTACGAAGATGAAGATCATCACCGCAGCAAGGGCAACGAGCACCCACATGAGCCATCCACCACCCATGAACAAATCCCAGAAACCGATAGAGAGGGTCTCCTCCGATGCAGCGGCAGCATCAGCAATAGCCTGCTGCGCCATGTTCATTGTGTCAATCTGCGCATCGACACCCTGCGCACCATCCACAGGGGTAACAGTTAGAAAGTTAATCATAGTTTTTTCAATCGTTTAGTTAGTTATTAATCAATTTATTTTACTCTTCATTATTTGTTGCACGGGCCACACTATCTAACGCAGCCTTCTGACGCTTATTATTCTCTCTCTCGATCTTACGCCTATCACGCTGCTCGGCCTTCATGGCGCGATACTCCGTGCGCGTGAGCTCCCTACCGAGGCTATCGCGGTGCACAAATCGGTTGCGCAGGCTGCGGCCAAGGTCGGCAAACGAGTTGAAGCTCTCGCTATAGTATATACCGACACCTGCCTCCTGCATACCCTGGTTCTCACCGTAGCGGTCGATAGTCTGCGTGAAGCCACGGAAGCGGAAGGTGCCATCGGGGTCGATGAGCCATGTGATGAAGGCCTCACCGACGAAGTTAGAGGCATTTGCCGTTTGGCGCGATGCATCCGACAGATAACCACCCTCAACCTCTACGATAAGACGGTTGTTGAGCCAGCTCTTCGAGAAGCCGAAGTCTACCTCATCGCCCGTCATCTCTGTGCGTGGTCTATAGCGCAAGATGATGTTGTAGTTATCACCCGACAGCCAGTTGCTCAACTGGTTGGAGAGGAGCTCAAAGCCTGTGGTAGCAGAGAGGGATGCACCCATAGAGCCTGTATCCTCGGCCGAGAAGGTGTTGGCTGCTAACAACCAGAACATCTGTGTGGCTATGGCCTGCTGGTCGTTAAGCGTAGACTGTATGACGGTCTGAATCTCGGGCGCCACATTAGGCACCTGCACATCGAAGGTCACCGTTGGCGACATAAGCTCGTCGGAGAGTTTTATGTAGCAGTCAACAGGCACGGCACGCGACGTGTCGATACCCTGCACCGAGCTACCCAGCAGCGGGCGCAACGACGCCTTCGTGCTATACACAGCATCGATGTTCAGCATGGCACCCATAGGATCACCCGTCCAGTGCAACGACGAGCCTGGCACGACGGTAAAGAGCTTATTAAGGATGTTCTGCAGCGTGAAGAGGTATGTACCCTCCGATATCACCACATCGCCACGCATCTCGAAGACATTAGCCTTCGGCACGATATGCATATTCAGCTGTCCCGAGCCCTTACCCTTGATGATATCGCCCACCGTAGGGTCGATGACGAGCTGCATCTCGATGTTAGGAAGCACATTGAGGGTCATATCCATATCCATGATACCTCCCGACGTGTTCACAGGGCGGTTCTTTCTCTCGTAGGCCATCATGCGGCGTGTGAGGAATGCCGTAGTGTCGGGCAGCATCTCCTCGCCCTCCTTGAACTTCACAAAGTCGGCATACGCAACATCCTCCTTACCCGACAGTGGCATGAAGAACTTCGAGTTATCGGCACTCGTAGCCTCAATATCCATCTTTATGCCGAGCTTATCGCCAAGGAACGAGGCACTACCCGAGCCATAGACATGACCGTAGAAGAGGTCATTATCCTTGACTCCCGTGTCGAGCACAAGCATCTTATTTGCTGTAATCTCAATGTCATATGTTATGTTCGACAGATGCTCGAGGCTTATATCCATCGACAACTTACCGCTATTATGCTCTGGGTCGTACACCACAATGTCGCGCGCTATGAAGTGGTTGTTCTCGATGGTGAGCTCGGCATGTGGTGCCGTATAGCGCACCTTCGTGTAGTCGACAGTGGCACCTATAGAGTCGGCACGTGCAGCGCCCGATAGCACAGCCTGACGACCCTGGCCACGCACCTGCGCAATTACATCCACATCACCCTCGATGTCCGAGAGGATATCCTTCAGGAATGGCGATATGAGTGACAGCTTGACATCCTGCATGCGTGCCTCGGCAAAGTAGCGTGTGCCCTGTGGCTGGTAGTAGCCACGTATCACCGTATCGAGACTATTACGGTCACGGATGATGACACGCGCACGGTTGGCCTCGAAGTCCCAGTTAGAGGTTATCTCCTGTGGTGGCACCTTGATGTCGTTCACCGAGATGCTATCGAGGCGTATATGGGCCTCAATCTCGGGGTTGTTGAGGGCTGACTTAACAGAGGCATAGCCATTAGAGATGCTTCGTGCGCTATATCCCCACTTATGCGTAAGTGCCGAGAGTGGCGATAGGTCAAAGTTGTTAAGCGTGATGCGTATAGAGTCGCTACGCAGGCGCGATGCCACACCATCGATGACAAGCTGCTGGTCGGGGCGGGCAATGTGCAGGTTGCGTATGCTGATGCGCGTAGAGTCGATGTCGATACCTTCGGAGAAGAGCTTCCACTGCTGTGTGGCGGTGGTGAAGTGCGATGGTGTGATGTCGATATGCATAGAACGACGGCGCGTGTTGGCATTACGGCTGAACTGCGCCGAGAGGCCAAGCATTGCCGATGAGGAGCCATCATCCTGCTTGAAGCCCGCAGTGATGGCGATGCGGTTCTCCCTCGCGCCACCCACAAGGCTGAACTTCGGCATCAGCATACGCGAGCCGAGGTATACGCCCTCCGACTTAACACGCATAGACAGCGAGTCACGGCTATTGTTGTTCACGTTCCACTCTACATTCGCCATGATTAGGCCCGAGTACTCCAGCGCCTCCGACGTACCACGCAACGATATATTGTTGCTCTTGGGGTTAAAGATCAGACCGAGCTCTGTGTTAGGCGCCATGACAAGACCCCCGGCTATGGCGTCGAGAAGGTCGTTGATGGCATCACCCGCCTGAAGCGTGAGTGCCGTATAGTCACTCGGATTGTTCACTGCCGACTCATCGACGACGATGGTAGTAGCATTGTCATAAAGCAGTGGCACATATGTCATCAGCGAGTTATAGACATAGTTGTACACCTCACGGAATGAGGAGTGGCTATGGTAGTTGAGCTCAAAGAAGTCTGATGTCAGAGCCACAGCCTTCTGCTTGCCACTGCCATCGAGTTCGAGGCGCAAGATATCGGTGTCAAGTTCACCACCAGGGTACTCGTAGGTGGCATTGGCGACACTCACATATCCATCCATCTGCTCTATGCTCCTTCCCTCAAGGTCGAGACCCACGTGTGCCGACAGCACAGAGACAGTATCGCGCTTATTAAAGCCCAGGGCGTGCATATCGGCCCTATGCAGAGCCATAGAGAGGGCATACGACGGATCCTCCTCACCAAGAGATATCTCGGTAAAGAGGTCGAACTCGAGGTTCTCATCCGTAGATGTAACCTCGGCATAGTAGTTATCACCCTCGATATGTCCCACACCATGGATACCAGAGTAGTCGTAGTTGCCAAAGCCAAGACCATCGATGGTAACGTTGACATCACCGATGACACCTCCCGAGGCCTTGCTACCCACAGATCCCGACATTGCAAGATCCGAGCTCAACGCATGAAGGTTCTTGACGGCGAGCAGACCACCTACATTCAGGTTGCTTGTCTTTGCCGTGCCATGTATGTCGTAGCGCGCCTCACTATTCTTACGCATGGTGATATCTCCCGAGAAGTTACCACACGCCGTGCCTACGTTACCCACAACACGGAAGGCATCGAAGCGGCCACCGAACGTAGCTCGCACATCGGCATATCCAGCACGGCGCACGATGCCCAGGACACTCTCAGGTAGCTGCTCGGGCAGTATGGTGCCAGCAAGGTACTCCGCATCACTCGCCTCGACCCTCATATGCTCTATCGAGGCTATATAACGTGCCGTGCGCCACTCGGGCAGGCCAACAAGACGGAATGTGCCGCGCACAGAGCTACCATCAGCAATGGTGGCATGCACAAGTGTACCCTCAAGGTCACGCACGACGCCACTAAACGTAGCCTCGGCATCACGAATCTCCGTATTCCAATTTCGTAGTCCGGGGGCGAAGTATCCAAGGTCTTGAGTCGATATTGTTGTGTTGGCGACATGACCCTCCATGCGCACAACATTGATATAATCCTTATAGCACAGCCAGTCGTCACCCACGATGCGCATAGAGGGCACATATACAGACGATGTTGCCGTGATAGCACTAAACTCCTCGAAGCTGATGATACCCTTATCCACACGGATATATGTCTCGAGGTCGTCGATGCTAAAGCCACTACGTTCACGTGCCACGAGATCCTCCACATTCATCCACACGCTACCCTTCACAACACCGAGGTCACGGACACGGGCCTCGCTGGCAAAGATCTGCATATCGAAGTAGTCGATGCCATACTCGGGGTTACGGTGCACAAGGCGTTCGTAGCAGAACTCTATATCCTTGGCCTCTATCTCGTCGATGAATAGTCTAAAGTTGCCCTTGGCCTCAGGGTTTTGTAGGTAGGCGACGATGGGGCGTATATTGAGCTCGCCATCGGCCATCTCGCGGATGCACATCTTGCCATCCTCGGCCCACGCCTTTGAGATGCACAAGCCGTCGCGCTTGATATTGAGACTCGAGATGGATGCTCGGGCACGACCCACATAGAGCAGCGTGTCTCTCTCGTAGTCCTCAACATAGAAGCCCTCAACACGCACGCGCGAAAAAAGGTCGAGGTCTATACGGTCGATAGATACATGTGTGCCGAGATACTCACTCGCAAAGAGGGCTGCGCGGCTGACAACGGCATTCTGTACGGCACCCACATTGAGCACCAAAGTTATCAGCACAGGTAAAAAGATCGACAACAATATGATGGTCGATAGCACCTTTGCCAATATTTTTATACCTTTGCGCATGGAAACAGCCACTTTGCGTTTAGTTAGTTCACAGCAATTAACCTACAAAAGTAATAATTTTTCTATAAAATAGAAAAAAGAGGCTGCAAAATTTAAACTAAACAACTCTGTTATGGACATTACAATACTTGGCATCGAGTCCTCGTGCGACGACACCTCGGCAGCCGTGATTCGCAACAGAACACTTCTGTCGAATGTAATTGCCTCACAGGCAGTACATCAGAAGTACGGTGGTGTTATCCCCGAGCTCGCCTCGCGTGCCCACCAGCAAAACATCATCCCCGTTGTCGACACAGCACTCAAGGAGGCAGGTATAACCATCGACAAAGTCGATGCGATAGCCTTTACCCGTGGCCCCGGACTCCTCGGCTCACTCCTCGTGGGCGTATCCTTCGCCAAGGGCCTCTCTATCGCCAACAACATCCCCCTCGTGGAGGTCAATCACCTCGAAGGACATATCCTATCACACTTCATTGATATGCCCGATAGGGAGATGCCGCACCCCAACTTCCCATTCCTAACACTCCTCGTTAGCGGTGGTCACACACAGATTGTGCGTGTTGATGACCCACGACACATGGAGATCATAGGCACGACCATCGACGATGCCGCAGGTGAGGCTTTCGACAAGTGCGCAAAGGTCATGGGACTACCCTACCCTGGCGGCCCTATCATCGACCGTCTGGCACAGCAGGGCGACAGCAGTGCCTTCAAGTTCGCTAAGCCACACGTAGATGGTGAGTTCGACTACTCATTCTCGGGTCTCAAGACCTCATTCCTCTACACGCTACGCGATGCCGTGAAGAATAACCCTGACTTCGTCGAGGAGCATAAGGCCGACCTATGCGCATCGTTGCAGAAGACCATCGTCGACATCCTCATCGACAAGCTCATCAAGGCATCCAAGGCCACGGGCATCAAGGATATAGCCATCGCAGGTGGCGTATCTGCTAACTCGGGCCTACGAAATGGCATACTCGAGGCAGGTCGTCGTCGTGGCTGGCGCACATTCCTACCCGAGCTAAAGTTCACAACCGACAATGCCGCCATGATTGCCACAGCGGGTTACTACCGCTATATGGCTGGCGAGTTAAGCTCCCTTGAGGTGTCGCCCGTAGCACGCCTCCAGGACCTATAGCATAGCAAGCCATGCACCACACAGCGTTGCCATATAACGACTATGGAGGTGCCATGCGCCACCGCCTCGGTGGTCGCATACAGAAGCTTGCAATAGATGCCGCTATACGCTGCCCAAACCGAGATGGTACAGTGGCGTATGGCGGCTGTACTTTTTGTCTCGACGAGGCATTCTCGCCCTCCTACTGCCGCGAGACACAGAGCATCACTCAACAGATAGACCGCGCACTGCAGTTTCACCACTCACGTGGTCGCAAGGGCGATATCTATATAGCATATTTCCAGGCAGGTACAAGCACAAATGCCCCTGTAGAACATCTCGCAAAAATATACTCCAAGACGCTATTACACCCCGCGATATCAGGCATAATAGTAAGCACACGCCCCGACTGCATAGATTCCCAAAAACTCGACCTTTTGGAGCATTTGTCGCATAAGCATTTCGTGGCTGTGGAGTACGGCATAGAGTCGGTCTATGACACCACACTACAGGCCGTAAACCGTGGTCACGACTTTGCCACCGCAGCACACGCTGTTGAGGCGACACGCCGCCGTGGTATAACAACAGGAGCACACTTCATCGTAGGCCTCCCCGACGAGAGCTACAAAAATATTGTTGAGGGCGTAGCACGCATCAACACCCTTGAGCTCGACACCATAAAGTTTCATCAGCTACAGATATACCGCAACACCCCAATGGCAGAGGCGTGGCAGCGCACACCCGAGAGATTCCTCTTTGGCGGTGGCAACACGCACGAGACCTACATATCGCTTATGGTAGACATCCTCCGCCACCTCGATCCCCACACAGCCGTGGATCGCATAGCGACGACGGCACCACGCCACCTGCTCCTCGCCTCGCCCCTTGCTGGCGTGCGCCCCGACACACTACGCAACGAGGTAATAAACCGCATGTGGAGCCTTGATGCGCACCAAGGTGACATGCTCTATTAGCACCTACACAACGCCCCATAAGGGTAAATCAACCGATGCTACGTAAAACCGCAGCGCTAGGACCTAACCCGATTTCTCTATAAAACAGATTATTTTACAGTCGAATAGTTGTAAATTATAAATTTTGTACTATATTTGCAGAACAATAGCACCTGCGCTTACGTGCGCGAAGGATGTATTTCTATTAGGAAGAACAACAATTTGTTAAATACAAACAATTATGAAAAAGCTATTTTTTGCTTTGATGGCGTTGACTTTGGCAGTTGTGTCATGTCAGCAAGACGTTGACTACACTGGCAAGGATGCAGTAGAGATTAGTCTCAATGTTGATGCTCCAGAGTTGGGCGTAACACGTGGTGAGACAGGTATGGATAGTGGCAAGGGTGCCATCGACAACTTCGATGCTGACGAGTGGGCAACATACGACCTTCGTTACATGCTCGAGATTTATGACGTAACACCTGGATACGAGAACCTCACTGTTCCAGTTAAGGAACGTATGGTACAGACATTCGACAGCTACCAGCCTACAACCTTCGAGCTTCGCCTTGTACCTAACCGTGTATATAAGTTTGTCGTTTGGGCCGACTTCGTTTTGCAGGGCAAGAACACCGACCTTCACTACAACACAGCATCATTGGCAAACATCACACGCATCACTACTCCATCTAACTCTGCTATGCACGAGTGCATGGATGCATACTTCATCCAGAAGGATATCGAGATCAGAAACACATTGACAAACTCTCTTACTCTTACACGTCCTTTCGGTAAGGTTCGCGTCATCACAAAGGATATCCACGAGGTTAACAATGGCACAACACCCACAAAGGTTGACATCACATTCTACAACCACCCAACATTCGTGTCATTGAACACACTCAATGGCAAGGCCGAGACAACGGTTGAGACAGTGACTTACTCATACAACATCTCAAAGGATGCTCCTTACACAGCGGGCTACGACGCCTCTGCAGAGCACCAGACTCTCTTCGCTGACTATATCTTCACAGATAGAGACAACGCCCAGGAGATTAACTTCACTATGGATGTTACTGACCAGGCTGGTCGTCCAATACGTTCACACGACTTCAACACACAGATCCCATTGAAGCGTAACCACCTCACAACAATAATCGGTAACCTCCTCACTACAGCTACAGAGATCCAGATTACTATCGATGATGACTTCGAGACCCCTGAGTACGTAGAGTCGATGTAAAGACTCCACTCGATACTCCAGTTATCACAGCTACAGTAGAAAACAACAATGAGGTTACTTTCTCATGGGCTGCTATTGAGAGTGCTGATGAGTACACTGTAACTGTTAACGACGAGGAGGTGACTCCTACAGGCCTCGAGTACTCATTCATTGGTGATTATGAGACTACATATGTATGTAAGGTTGTTGCTACAGGTAAGTGGAGCATAAAATAACACTCCCTATATATAAAAGATGGAGGATGCCCTTTTGAGGCATCCTCCATCTTTTTTTGTCATCCCCATCATCGTAGCACAGAGAGACAGAGAGAGGTCTCGGCCGAGATTTTCTTTGTCCGCATGGTCGCTATGTCTCGTTGTCCCTTGTACCCTTTCTGCCCCTTTGTGCCCTTTTTCATTCTCGGGTACCAAAGGGCATAAAACGTCATAAAAGGGCATAAAAGGTAATGCGTTGTCTCTGTCCCGCTGTCTCACATACAGACACAAAAAAACAGACGACTCACTTAAGTCGTCTGCTCTTGTTAAATGTCGGGATACCAGGATTCGAACGACATCAGTCGTAGAGCCGATACCTTGAAAAATAGCGCAGGGCGTAGACCGAGCATTAAACAATAACACATCGGCTCAACCTGCATATCGTGAGCAATGCAGAAACACACATACAAGAGCTGTCATGGTAACATGACGAAGGTTTTTTGTGGGACTGCGAGGAGCTTGCTCAAAAGCAGACACAAAAAAAACAGACGACTTGTTTAAGTCGTCTGCTCTTGTCGATTGTCGGGATACCAGGATTCGAACCTGGGACCCCCTGCTCCCAAAGCAGGTGCGCTAACCGGACTGCGCTACATCCCGAATCATCTTCCGTTTACGGGGTGCAAAGATATAGCAAAAATCGGAAGATGCAAAATTTTTAGCAACTTTTTTTTATTTTTTTAGCATTTTTTCACTTTTTGACCCTTTTGGTCATGTTAAAATGCAAATCCAGCGCTTAAAAGTGCGTAGTGATAGTTCGACAATGGGTTATAAGTATAGCCGAGGCTCACAGGGAAAGAGACGTTGCCGAGGCTAAACTCGCGGCTAAACTTAACACCGAGGTTAGTTACGTTAAAGCCCTGGGCAGGATTATCCCAGTCGTACTCGTTGCCCACACGCGTAGGACACCAGAAAGGACCTGTCCATGGTGAGGCACCAGCAACGAACTCTATCTCGAAGTAGTCCTTCACAGGCTGTGTATATGCCACCTCAAAGTATGACGAGAAGGCACGACGTTCCTTGCCATTCTTGACAACAAAGTCATCAGGGTGAAGGAATGTTGTTGCCCAGTGCAGGCGAAGACGGTCAAAGAATGTATAGTCGATGGTTGCGGTGAGGCTATGGTTCTCTCCACTGAAGAATGGCTTATTGAAGTCTGCACCCACACCACAGAAGACATCATAGACGGTAATGAGGAGATTCTCGTGCTCGAAGCCGAGGAACATATCGAACTCCTTATAGTCGCTTAACAACGAGGCATTACCCCACAGCTGGATGTAGAACTTACCGAAGCCGATGGTTACACCCGGTTGGAACGATGGGTCCAACATGTTACGGTTACCACCGCGGTACGACTGGTCGAAGCCACGCCACATATAGTTAGATGTGAAGTCGAAGCCCGCACTCCACCAGAAACCCCACTCGTAAGGCTCATCTTCAACCTCCACGGTAAGAGTTGTTGCATCATCTGTTGTAGGCGTTGTAGTGTCAATGTTGAATGATGATGCCTCGACACCTACGGCGAGCATCATAGCGGCAAGGAGGAGATATACCTTTCTTGTCATCTCAATAATATATTATTAGGTTAGTTAATGAATCGTTGCTTTATACCTTCTTACCAGCATGGTGGCGGCGACGCTTCTTGAGATTCTGGCGTCTACGGTAGGCATCAATCTTACGCCATACGCCCCACACGAAGAGCAGCGTGAAGAAGAGTATTATGCCCACAAGCATGCCTGTAGATAGGTTATCACCCTTGACACGCGACCACATCTCGAGCATCTTATCTGTCCTGTCGCCCGAGTCATGCATGACGCCACAGCGGTCGATAACAGAACGGTCAGGATAGAGCACAGGGTCTACAAGGACACTATCCGAGCCCTCGATAGGCATACCCTCGCTATCGACAAAGAGATAGCTCAAGTCACACACCTCAACCTCGCCATAGCACAAATCTTCGAGGGCATCGAAGACCTCCTGCGTAGCCACAACGCTGACATATCCCGTAGCATCCATGTTACGTATGGCATTATCGGGCATACACATATAGTCGATGAAGTAGCGCGCAGCACGTAGGTTGCGTGCATACTTGGGTATAACCCAGCCGTCGAACCACACGACGCTACCCTCCACGGGCACAGCATAGCCTAGTTCCACATCCACTTCTGCGGCCTCCTCGATAGCCCACACGGCATCACCACTCCACATAAGGTTTATCCACGCCTTCTCCTGCGTCATCATCTCCTTACCGAAGTCTGCCTCCCAACCCGCAACGAGATCCTTCATGCGCTTAAGGTAGCTCTCGACAAGCGCTATAGACTCATCAGACGAGTCGTACATAAGCTCTCTGATGGCATCGATACCGAGATACTCATCCTCGCCGATGAGTCCTGCGGCACGTGCCTCGAGGGTCTTGGCATAGATGAGCATTGGCGAGTATACATCGCGGAAGGCATCCTTGACAAATATCTTATCGCGGAGGCGCTGGTCGAACATCAGATCCCACGACGACGCCTCATCGGCAGTGACATATGCCTTATTGTATAGTATACCAGTAGTACCCCACATATAACCTACCGAGTAGTCGTTAGGGTTGCAGCCCTCGGGAGCCTCAAGCAACGAGAATTGCTCCTTGATATATGGCGACACGCAGTCGAAGTAGTTGATGCCCGCAGCATCTATCTCTGCCTGGAACTCGGGCGTGAGGATAGGCAAGAGCATATCGTTACGCATCATACGTTCTATGATATACTCCGAGGGGCATACAACGTCAAAGTCGGCCTCGCCATTCTCAATCTTGGCGAGCATCACCTCGTTGATGTCGAATGTCTGGTATATAACCTCAACACTCTCACCCGTCTGCTCCTCATACCACTCCTCAAACTCTGTGATGAGGTCCTCATCGATATAGTCACCCCAGTTATAGACCTTGAGGATCTCCATGCGCTCATCGTCGGCAGAGCATGACATAAGCGTTGCGGCACATAGCACAGCAACGACACACACTACATTATATAATAGACGTCTCATCGGCGTGCCTGTTTTTTGAAGTTAGCCTCATCATGTAGTGCCTCGGCACGGCGTGCCTGGCGGCGTGCTCGGTAGTTAACCACGATGAGCAAGACGAGCACCACAACGAGGATTATGGTAGATAGGGCACGTAGCTCGGGCGTGAGACCACCCTTACGTGCATCGGCATAGATATATGTCGAAAGGGTCTCCAGGCCGTCAGTACCGTTGGTGAAGATTGTCACCGCAAAGTCATCGATAGAGAGTGTGAAGGCCAGGATGAAGCCCGAGATCATACCTGGACGAATCTCGGGGATGATAACACGACGTATGGCCTGCAGTGGCGTAGCACCGAGGTCAAGGGCCGCCTCGTAGATGTTAGGATTCATCTGCGTGAGGCGCGGCATGACACTCAAGACCACATAGGGCGTACAGAAGGTTATATGCGCGAGTATCACCGTTGTATAGCCCTGTGTAATGCCCAACGAGATGAAGAGCAGGAACAACGATATACCCGTGATGATATCTGGGTTAAGGATAGGTATATTGTTCACGAAGTTAACAACACGACGCTTGCGGTAGCGCAGGTCGTTGATACCTATGGCCGCAATGGTGCCAAGGGCCGTAGAGGCCGTAGCTGCAACAAGGGCGATAACAAAGGTGTTCTTGATGGCATCAACAAGCGAGCTATTAACACCTCCCGAGAACAACGACGCATAGAGCTCCGTAGAGAAGCCTGTCCAGTTGCCCAGCACCTTCGACTCGGTGAACGAGAAGATGGCGATGATGACGATAGGGGCATAGAGCATCACCAAGAGGGCGATGAGGTATGTAGTAGAGAAAACCTTCTTCATTATAGTAATCCTCCCTCATTAGCACCCTCCTCCGACGAGTTGTCAGAGAAGAGAGATGTTATACCGATAATCACAAGCATTATTAGCGACAGCGCAGCGCCATAGTGCCACATGCCGTTGTTGATGTTCTCCTGGATGGTTGTACCGAAGAGCTTGATGTTGTTCATCGTCAGCAGCTCCGAGATGGCGAAGGTAGATATCGTAGGCATAAACACCATCATGATGCCACTAACGATGCCTGGCACAGATAGCGGCAACACCACACGTGTGAATACCTGGCGTGGTGTGGCGCCGAGGTCCTCGGCAGCCTCGATAAGCGAGTGGTCCATCTTCTGAAGCACATTATAGATGGGATATATCATGAATGGCAAGAAGTTATAGACCATACCAAATATCAGCGCACCCTCACCCAAGGGTAGTGTGAGGAAGTCGAAGAGAGCCACCGTAGCCAGCGTGCGCACAAGCACGTTTATCCACATCGGCAAGATGAAGAGCATGACAACGAGGCTCGCATTCGAAGGCTTAAGGCGCGAGAGGATATAGGCCGCGGGATAGCCCAACACAAGACATATCAGCGTTGTGATCAGAGCTATGCCTATAGAGTAGATGAAGGTGTTTGCCGCCTCGGGCTGGTTAATAAACCTCTCGAAGTTCTCCAACGAGAAGCCGCCACCCTTTGCCTGGAAGGCGTAGAGCATGATAAGCGCAAGAGGCACGACGACAAATACCGCCATGAAAAGCACATATGGCAGACTCCAGCTACGCCTACGAGAGATGAATTTTATCACGTTTCTCATTTAATATTCAAGTGCAACGGTAGGGTTAGCATGCACCCCACAGGTTTCACATAATATGCTTTATACGACTACTTATGTAGCTTTGTCACACGTAGTGCACATGGCGAGATCTTGATACCTACCTCGTCGAGGTCCTCCCACACATCGTGAGTGTCTACATAGATGTTCTCGCCCTCATCAGTACGCACAGTGAGGTGGTAGCGGTCGCCCTTGTAGAGGATGAAGCGTATGGTACCCCACGACACACCATCATCTGGGTCGTCGGTGAGCTCCACAGCCGCAAAGTCGAAGGCTACATCTACACTCTCGCCAGCCTCGATGCCCTCAACTGCCGAGCACTCGAAGGTCTCGCCAAGAATCTCGACATGTGTGGCATCAACAAGCGTACCCTCAACATGGTTCTCCGTGCGCTCCTTGCGCATGACATGTATGTCGGCAGGCTTGATCATCATGCCCACCTCTGTACCAGGCTCGAAGGCGTTGTAGTCCTGAATCTGTATCTCGTAGCCATCAGGCGTGTCGACAAACATCTCGTAGTGCACACCCTTGAATATGCACGAACGCACCGTGCCGTGGAACATCGCCGCCTCGGCATTACGGATGATATATACATCCTCGGGGCGCACGACAACATCTACAGGCGTATTCTCACCAAAGCCCTCGTCGATACACTCGAACTCCTTATCCATGAAGCGCACAAGGCGATCCTTGACCATCACGGCATTTAAGATGTTACTCTCGCCGATGAAGTCGGCAACAAAGGCGTTACATGGCTCGTTGTATATATCCGTTGGTGAGCCTATCTGCTGTATCTTACCCTCGTTCATCACAACAATAGTATCCGAGAGTGTGAGTGCCTCCTCCTGGTCGTGCGTAACGTAGACGAAGGTGATGCCCAAAGAACGGTGCATCTCCTTAAGCTCCATCTGCATATCCTTACGCATCTTGAGGTCGAGGGCTGCAAGAGGCTCATCCAGAAGCAACACCTGTGGGCGGTTGACGATGGCACGCGCTATGGCCACACGCTGCTGCTGGCCACCCGAGAGTGACTGCACATCGCGATGCTCATAGTCGGTCATGCCCACCATCTTGAGGGCACGCTTCACACGCTGCTCTATCTCGCGCTTATCGACCTTCTGAAGCTTTAGACCGAAGGCGATGTTATCGTAAACATTGTAATTGGGAAAGAGGGCATAACGCTGAAATACCGTATTCACAGGACGGAGGTGGGGAGGCACGCCTGTCATCTGCTCACCACCGATTGTTATCTCGCCACTCGTAGCCGAGTTAAAGCCCGCCAATAGGCGCAACAACGTAGTCTTACCGCAACCCGAAGGTCCGAGAATGGTAAGGAATTCACCCTTTCGTACAGACAAACTGACATCGTCGAGGACCACCTTATCAGGAAAAGTCTTGGTGACATTCGAAATCTCGATGATGTAATTTGAGTTCACCATTAAGCAAAAAAGTATTAGTAGTTAATAAACCCCATATGCCCAGAATCGTAGCATCAAACACCACTATGCACCACACCCCGAGCATACAAAAAATCTACAAACTATACACCTGCGTATATATATTGTACGCAAAGATACAAAAAAAACCTAATTAGATATACCTACACAGATTTTTTTTAATCTTTTTCTCGCACCGCACACACACCACCACATATAATAAGCTCAAAGCAAGCGCTATACACGCATATACACTCCACATAAAATCTTTGCTATTCAACCATATTTTTAGGGTTGTAAAGACCATGCAACCCCACATCACAACATCGAGACACAAATACCAATTTATGGAGTAAAACACCCTTGTGCCACCACTCAAAAAAAACCATATTACCACACATGGCACACTATATGAACCTCGCCTTCTGCCAACGACCCGAGTCCTCATCATGGACCTCTCTCTCGACAATGCCCGTGAGCACATCGGCAGCATCATCATGGCGGTTGGCACGGAATAGACGGCGGTAGGTGGTAAGGTGGGTATAGAACTCGGGCCAACGCACAGCCCACCCCTCGGGCATACGCATCATGTGTAGCACGGTGGCGGAGTTGGAGAGAATACGTGCCTCCTTATTACCACTCTGGTGAAACCACTCTATGCGTATGCGTGGCGCAAGGCGCTGCAAGGCGCGCGCAAAGCCCCTACCACCATTATTACTCTCGACATATGCTCGACTCACATCCTCCTTAACAAGCATCGCCGCGACAAGTGGCTCGGTATGCTCCATAGCCTCACGCGAGTAGACTACATCGGTGATGTATATCAGTCCATCGGTATCTACAGCATATGAGACGGCACACAGGTAGTCGTCACCAACATCTGCCGTATCTACATAGCACGCCCTGGTGACAATGTCTCGTGGCAGTGTCGTATACTCCCTAAAACCATCGCCATAGAGCAGACCCTCACGCGAGGAGGGATGCCCCTGATACATAGCCTCGAAGCGCACAGGGTCGAGACGACGCTTGGCCTCTAGCAACTCGACACTCTGCTGCTCGGGCCACAACGCCTCACCCACACCTCGCGGGTCAACATCGGTTGGTGGTGACGACTTGAGAGCCTCGAAGTTGAGCTCAAGCCACTCATCGGGGCGTGCAGCATCTATATCGGCCATGGAACGGAGCTCTCGGCATGGCTCCGTGCGGCAGAGCACACCAATAAGGTCATCCTCATGCCAGCGCGTGAAGACGATAAGCTCGCGCGAGGTGTTGTGCATACGTGTCCTCACCACCGAGGTGTACCACTCCCAGCAGTTGTCGCGCACGACGGGCGACTGCGCCTCCATGGCATCCTTGTAGAGGTCATCGAGGATGGCATAGTACATCTTATGAAAGGGCGTGAACTCCAGAAACGGGTATACACACCCAGCAAACTCCTCAAACGATGGCACCACCCTCGCAGTTGAGACAACCTCCTCACCACTACTCCTCATAGTACCACACATCATCTCCCACCAAGTCTAACTCACCGAACGAGAAGTCGTTGTCCACCTCCACGCCATCACGATAACTCCTCATCTCCCACCATACGGGCAACACACGTTCTATGGGTCGTATGCCCCAGCGCCTGTTCACCCTCTCGGCGCGATGCACCACCACCGTGCAGGTCAGCCTACACTCAACACCCTCATCCTCATCATACGCCGTCACCGTGCCAGCAAAGAAGTCGCCTGAACCAATTCTCGCGAGTAAGTCTTCGGCAATCTTAAAGTAAATTTCTGTTGTCGTTTCGTACATAATTGATTTTTCGAAGTTTATTTATTAAAAATATCGAGTCAAAATTTGCACAATAAAATAAATTGCTTAACTTTGCACTGCAAATATACATTCAAATATTTACCTTGTCAATAGATTTGTACAATTTTTTAATATAACATTTTCTTATATGAGCACAATTGGGGAACGCATAAGACTTATGCGAAAAGAGCTTAACATGACACAAGAGCAACTGGCTCAACATCTTGGCATAGGAAAGGCTGCCCTCTCGATGATTGAGACAGGCAAGGCGGGACTATCGACACGCAACAAGAACATCTTTGTTCAAGATTTTAATGTCAACCCAGAGTGGATAGAGACTGGCAAGGGCAAGATATTCAACGCCGAGCCTGACTTTACGCCATACACACACCGCACAGACCGTTCGCTGCCACTACAGAGTGTACCCCTATACTCTATCGAGGGCACAGCAGGTCTTGTACCACTCTTCTCCGAGGCATCGACAGCCAAACCCATCAACTTCATACACATCCCCAACCTGCCGAAGTGCGATGGCGCTATATATGTTGTCGGCGACTCGATGTATCCACTACTCAAGAGTGGCGACATAGTGCTCTACAAGCAGCTAAACGACGTGCGTGACGTATTCTGGGGCGACATGTATCTGCTATCTATAGACATAGATGGCGAGGAGTACATCACCGTGAAGTATGTTCAGAAGTCGGAGCATGAGGGCTACGTGCGTCTCGTGAGTCAGAATCAGCACCATGCAGACAAGGAGGTAGAGATTAGCCGCATACGCGCTATAGCACTCATCAAGGCATCGGTACGCATGCACACCATAGGATAGTTCGTGTCAAAGCACAAATAAGGGTTGTTCGCCTAATCGGTGAACAACCCTTATTTGTATAGTATACTGAACTACCGTCTATTACAAATGCTTCAAAGCTGGGAATAGGTCATAGAGCTGCCCCATGAGTGAGTCCATATCGAAACCTTCGCGGAGCACAAGAAGGATGGTGTTGTCACCGGCTATGGTACCCAGCACCTCGCTTATGCCACGACTATCGATAGGCACAGATATAGCACTTGCATAACCAGGCTTCGTAGAGATGACACACAGGTTACCCGAGAAGGCTATATCGAGGATATTGTCGCTGATATTCGTAGACACGGCGAGATCGCCATGGTGACTATTAGGCAACACGTAGATATATCCCTTCTCCTTGTGTGGCACCTTGGCAACGTGCATAAACTTGAGGTCACGCGACAAGGTAGACTGTGTGACGGTGATGCCACACTCCTCGAGACGCGCTATGAGCTCATCCTGTGACGATATATACTCGGCGCGAATAATTTTTCTGATATATGAAAGGCGTTGGGTCTTCTGATTCATCGTCTTCTCCTCTTGATATTTATCCTGTTTCACTAATTAACGCAATCTGTTACTCAATTATTTTTTAATGGGTAGACAAATTTATAAAAAAATCCACCAAAAACCAAATATAGATGTTAAAAATATAACAAATAACACTATTATTTATCCGTCACATCATTGCCGAACAAAAATGTTTTCGTATATTTGCCCGCATAGAAATATAAATAAGTGGGGCTATGCCTCACCAACAACACGAAATACTAACTTAATTTATTTATTTTCAGTCTATGAGAAAACTATTTTCAGTCTTGAGCATCGCACTCGTTACTCTCTTTGCGGTGGGATGCCAGCCAAGCGACGAACCTAACGGCGGTGGCAACAAGGACCTTACACTCTCTGGTGTATCGGCAAATAGCAACACTATCAAGGTGACCATCACACCTTCAGACAAGTCAGCAAAGTACTTCGCAGGCATCGTTCTCAACAGCGAGGTGGAGAGCTTGGATGATGCAGCAATCATCACTAACTACCTCCAGACATTCACCATGTACAATGGCGAGCAGATCATCGGCGCTAGCAACCTTAAGGAGCAGACAGAGTACTGCATCATCGCCTTTATGTATGGCGCTACAGACGAGGTTGTAAGAAAGGTTGTTACCACAACAGCTAAAGAGGAGCCAGTGCCAAGCATCGAGTTCGACGTAGATATCGAGGTTAAGAACATCACTGCTTACTCTGCTACTGCCATTGCAAAGCCAAGCTCAACAGCTAACCGCTACTACTTCCGTGTCATCACAAAGATGGAGCTCGACGCAATGGGCATCTACAACAATGATTACCAGGTATTTGAGTATATCATCGAGAACCCAAATAGCGGAGACTACATCACATGGGGCGACACTACACTCGACTGCGCATTGAGCCCAAAGATGAACTATGTGGCTATAGCTTTCAACTTCGAGAACTGGGAGGCAGTGCACAACATGGAGGAGGATATCCGCCTATTCCGCTACGAGTTCTCTACTCCTGACGCTGCACCAGTAGACCCAGACTCATTGTTTGTTTACAGCAACCTTCAGACAACAACAAAGGGCATGTCTGTAGATGTAATACCTGCAAAGGGCGAGGAGTCATTCTGGGCATACTACTTCTGGACAAAGTCAAGCTACGACAGCACACTCGCATCAGAGGGTAGCTCAAGCATCGTTATGCGTAGCTACTGGGCATTGCAGAACATTGGCGTGGAGCAGGGCTACGACTTCCATACATTCATCAACGAGTATATGGGTCAGACAGGTCGAGCAACAGTTATCAACTACCAGCCATTGAAGAACAACACCGAGTATGTCCTCGTACTCTTCTACATGGATCCAGGAGCAACAGACCCAACAGATGTTTATGACTACAACTATGTGCCTATCGAGTTCAAGACAAAGGAGGCAACACCAGGAGCACAGGCTACATTGGAGGTGTCAGAGCCTGTCATCACAAAGAATGGATTCAAGTATGATGTAAAGTTTGCTGTTAAGACTAACGAACACGCTACAGACCTTAAGGTTGGTGCACAGCTTTGGAACAACTACGACTTTGCAAAGTACTGGGATCCAAACGACTGGTCACAGATCCAGGCATTCTTCATGTTCCGCACATCTGTATCAGCTGACACGTTGGCAGCAGCAAAGAGTGCTGATGGTGCCGTGATATCATTCCCTGAAGTAGATAAGGAGGACTATGTATTCTTCTTCGAGGCTCTCAATGATGAGAATACACCTACACAGTTTGCAGTACGTGTAGAGCCATCTTTGTTCGACAACGCACAGTAGTTGTACTATGAAGAGATTATTTAACATATTCGCTATGCTCGCACTCCTCGCAGGCATCACCGCTTGCGAGGGTGGTGAGGAGCAGACACAGCAAGATGCTGTAGTAAAACTCACAGCCAATAAGCTTGAGATAGTGGCTGACGGCACCGACAGCGTGACCTTCGAGATTACGGTAGACAACGTCGTAACAACAAAGGATGTTAGCATCATCGTACTCAACGACAATAGCATACTTCCAGGTAACACATTCTCAACAACTATCGCTGGTGAGTACCGCTTCAAGGCTGCATACAAGAATTTCACATCCGAGACTATAATCGTCACAGCTACAGCTGCAACTGTAGGTGTAGAGCTTAAGGCGGATAAGACGGAGCTTGTTGCCGATGGTACAGAGATGGTTACATTCACCGTAACTGTTGATGGTGAGGATAAGACTGCCGAGTCAACAATCATCGAGCTCTCATCTAACACTAACCTTGAGGGTAACACCTTCACCACAACAACCGAGGGTACTTACACCTTTGTTGCAGAGTATGGCGAGCAGCGTTCGCAGCAAGTTACTGTATACGCTTCAGCCTACACTCCTACACAGAAGTCTCTCACAATCACAACATCGAAGTATCGTATCGCATCGGATGGCGTAGATAGCGCAACATTCACTGTTCTCTACGGTGAGGAGGATGTAACTGCCACATGCGAGATTAGGGATACAAAGGGTAACTTGATTGAGGGTGGCGTATTTAGCTCTACAACAGTAGGCACATACGACATCTATGCCCTCTACAACAACCAGCGTTCTAACACCGTGAGCATCGACGTATACGACCCAGCTGTTGTTGGTGACTACGAGATAGGTAAAGTCTACGAGATGAGTGGTTCAAAGGGTATCGCCTTTGCCATCAAGACCGATAATCATGGCAACACATGGTGCTACCTTGTATCATTGGATGAGGAGTACCTACAGTGGTCTACGATAAATGTAGATTGCGGTTACAACCATGGTGTTAACGGTGCATGGATGACAGAAGACCTCTTTGACCCTAACCGCGGTGGTCAGGATATCAACAACTACCCAGCCTTCAAGTGGTGCATCGAGCATGGCGAGGGATGGTTCATGCCATCATCAAGAGAGCTACAGTGGTTGTGGGATACCGCGAGTGGTGGTACACACAACTACGACAGTGAGGCGATGAAGGCATTTAACAAGACTATCACAGATAATGGTGGTACAGCGATAAGCGAGGACTACTACATGTCATCAAACGAGACATCAACAGATATAATTGAGGTTGTTGCCTTTATGGCAGATAGCGTTGTGTGCCTCGAAAAACAGAAGACACAAAAGTTCAGCGTGCGTGCCGCATACCGCATACAGCTTAACTAATAGTCTAAATCATAAATGACAAATCGGAGTGCATCGCTGTACTCCGATTTGTTTTTAATCTATATGTAACTATCTTTGTGGCATGAAAAAGTCAGAATTCTCATTCATAGGCGACATAGCCAAGATGTTCGCCACACTACCACATAACGGCTTTGAGCCTATTGGCGACGACTGCACCGTGCTCGACATGGGTGATGACGCCCTTGTGATAAGCACCGACATGCTCATAGAGGATGTACACTTCCTGCGTTCGGCATCATCTGCCGAGGAGGTGGGACACAAGAGTCTTATGGTAAACATCAGCGATGTGGCAGCTATGGGCGCAACGCCCATAGCCACACTCTTGAGTCTCTCGCTGCCCGAGACGGCACAGGGCGAGTGGATGGAGGGCTTCATGCGCGGCTACCACGAGGCGAGCAGCAAGCATGGCATAGCACTCGTGGGTGGCGACACCACAGCATCACGCGACAAGATAGCCATAAACGTAGTGGCCATAGGTCGTGCCCCAAAGCAGAACATAAAGCGCCGCAGTGCCGCAAATGTCGGTGACGTGGTATGCGTCACAGGTAAGCTCGGCACATCATCAAAGGGTCTTGTAGACATCATGTTTGGCGACCTCAACACCACAGCAGCGAAGGCACACCGCATTGCACAGGCACGTATAGAGGAGGGCACATGGCTCGGTGGTAAGGAGGAGGTACATGCCATGATGGATATCTCGGATGGCATAGCCTCGGACATCAAACATATCATGGAGTCTTCAGGTGTGGGTGCCCAGATAGATATCAAACTAATACCCACCGACTACGACATACGCTTTGCCACAACGGGGGGCGAGGACTACGAGTTGCTGCTCACCGTCGCCGAGGAGCACTTCGCGACTATTGCCGAGGCCTTCACCGCTGCCACAGGCACATCTCTTACGGCCATTGGCCGCATCACCGAGGGTAGCGACCTTGTGTGGCTAGAGGATGGCGCACCCAGCGACATTGAGCTCCGCGGCTTTAGCCACTTCTAGAGCAATGACCCTACAAAAACAGAAAAGGTGATGTCATCAAGACACCACCTTTTTCAGTATGATTAGCACTGTTATCCAAGATAAGACTTGAGTACGCTACTACGTGACGACTGACGAAGCTTGCGAATAGCCTTCTCCTTGATCTGACGCACACGTTCGCGTGTGAGGTCGAACTTCTCACCTATCTCCTCGAGAGTCATCTCCGAGCAACCGATACCGAAGAAGTAGCGGATGATGTCACCCTCACGTTCTGTGAGTATCTCGAGAGCACGTTCCACCTCTGTTGCCAACGACTCGTTGATAAGACCACGGTCAGCATTTGGAGAATCTGTATTTACGAGCACATCCAAGAGGCTATTATCCTCACCATCAGCGAATGGAGCATCCACAGAGATGTGACGACCGGCAACACGCAATGTGTCGGTAACCTTCTCCTTTGGCAACTCGAGCTCGTTAGCCAACTCCTCGGCAGAAGGGGTACGTTCGTGCTCCTGCTCAAAGCGAGCAAAGGCCTTGTTAATCTTATTTAGTGAGCCCACCTGGTTGAGTGGCAGACGTACGATACGTGACTGCTCGGCGAGAGCCTGCAGGATAGACTGACGAATCCACCATACGGCATACGAGATGAACTTGAAACCACGTGTCTCATCGAACTTCTCAGCAGCCTTAATAAGGCCGAGGTTACCCTCGTTGATAAGGTCTGGAAGGCTCAAACCCTGGTTCTGGTACTGCTTTGCCACAGAGACAACGAAGCGTAGGTTAGCCTTTGTGAGTTTCTCGAGAGCCTCCTGGTCTCCCTTCTTAATTCTTTGGGCGAGTTCTACCTCCTCCTCCACGGAGATGAGTTCCTCCTTGCCGATCTCCTGAAGATACTTATCCAACGACGCACTCTCACGGTTGGTGATCGACTTGGTAATCTTTAATTGACGCATAAAAAATCTTTACTTCTTACAACTTCCGTTCCAATTTACGAATACATATACGCACCACCCCCTCCATTTGTTTCATCTGGATGAAAAAAAATATTTATATACCACTAAAGAGCCCCCACAAGAGACCATTTTGTGCTTTAATATGCCTGCGTATACTATATTTATAATAAATTTTGTATCTTTGTGCGTATTTTAACATAATAGTATTATGGCACATCGTAGTGGCTTTGTAAATATCATTGGCAACCCTAATGTCGGAAAATCGACGCTTATGAATCAGCTCGTAGGCGAGAAACTATCGATCATAACATCAAAGGCGCAGACAACACGTCATCGTATCATGGGCATAGTAAATGGCGACGACTTCCAGATTGTCTACTCCGACACACCGGGTATCCTCAAGCCAAACTATAAGCTTCAGGAGAAGATGATGAAGTTTGTGCGTGGCGCAATCACTGATGCCGATGTGCTGCTTTATGTTACCGACACCGTTGAGGATAGCGACCGTTCTGCCGACATCATCGAGAAGGTGCGCCTTGCGGGCATACCTACCATCGTCGTAATAAACAAGGTAGACCTCACAACACCCGAGAAGCTAACAGCCCTTGTCGAGAAGTGGCAGGCACTGCTACCCAACGCCATCATAGCGCCATGCTCGGCAAAGGAGAACTTCAACGTCGAGGGCGTCTTCAACCTCATCCTTGAACGTCTGCCCGAGGGCGAGGCCTTCTACCCCAAGGATACACTCACAGACAAGACATTGCGCTTCTTCGCCTCGGAGATCATCCGCGAGAAGATACTGCTAAACTACGATAAAGAGATACCCTACTCGTGCGAGATAGCCATCGAGAGTTACAAGGAGGAGCCCACGATTGACCGCATCTCGGCAACGATATATGTGGCACGCACATCACAGAAGGGCATCGTCATAGGTCACAAGGGCGAACGCCTGAAGCGTGTGGGACAGGCTGCGCGCCACGACCTCGAGGCCTTCCTCGGCAAGCGCGTATTCCTCGAACTATATGTCAAGGTCAACGAGGATTGGCGCAATAGTGACAGCCAGCTCAAGCGTTTTGGCTACGAATTAGAGTAATAAAAGCGATATTACTCGCGTTTACTACCTAAACAACCGACGATGAGGAGGGCTATACTTGTCATACTCTTGCTTCTGGCACTGACACTTCCCGAGAGGGTTGCGGCACAGTATAACCGCAACTACATCTACTGGGTTGGGCAGCAGTGTATGGTAGATAGCAGGTATCGCGAGGCTATAGACGTGCTCAACGTGCTGTTACGCCACGACAACAAGGACTTCGACGCCTATTTCCTGCGTGGCATTGCCAAGTACAACATGGACGACCTTCTGGGTGCCGATGCAGACTTCACGCTTGCCGTGGAGCTAAATCCCGTGTTCACAGGTGCCTTCTACTATCGTGCCATTACACGTTCGCGCCTGGGCAACTATGACGATGCGCTGAACGACTTCCAGCAGGCCATAGAACTACGCCCCGACCTCCCCGACCCATACTACAGCCGTGGTGTCACACGCCTTCTAAACCAGCAGTTCGAGGCCGCCATAGACGACTTCGATAAGTTCATACGCTACGAGAAGCGCCACGTCGCAGCATACATAAACCGAGGCACAAGCTACCTATATCTCAAGGATACGGCACAGGCCTACGACAACTTCAATACCGCAATACGCACAAACCGCGAGGACCCCGATGGCTACAACCGTCGTGGTGCGCTATACATGGCCCAGGAGCGCTACGAGGAGGCACGTGCCGACTTCGACATGGCTGTGGCGTGCGACTCAACGTTCCTTGCCGGATATTTCAACCGCGCACTCACACACAACTACTTGAATAACCCTATGCTGTCGTTGCGCGACTTCGACAGAGTCATTGAGCTCGACTCAACAAGTTCACTCGGTTACTTCAACCGCGCCATCGTGCGCACCGAGATTGGCGACTACAACCGTGCGCTGGAGGACTTCAACAGCGTGGCGCGATACTCGCCCGACAATGTGCTTGTATACTACAACCGTGCGATGCTACACACACGCCTCGGCGACATAGACGCCGCCATTGAGGACTACACACGTGCCATAGAGCTATATCCTGACTTTGCGAATGCCTACATAGGTCGTGGCGTGCTACGCCGTGCAAAGCACGACATGGAGGGTGCCAAGAGTGACGAACGTACCGCACAGCGTAAGATTGCCGAGTACCGCACACGACTGCAGGACTCAACATACTCGATATATGCCGACACCACGCAGCGCTTCGACCGTCTGCTGTCGTTCGAGAGCACACTCCTCGAACGTAACTTCGAACGTATAGCATCTACAGTGACACAGGCTGGCGACAACGGTCTCACGCTGATACCTATGTTCCGCTTCACGCTGCTCAACAGCGAGGATGATGCCACAGACCGTCGTGCACGACGCCTTGGTACACAGCGCATAAAGGACTTCCGCGCACACCTCGGCAACGATAACCTATACCTCGACTGCCGCATGAGCAACCTCAACCCCGACACGTTGCTCACCATAGACCGCACCATTGCCGAGAGACTCCACGACATGGATGAGGCGACATGGGAGATACTCTTCCAGCGAGGCATAAGCCAGTCGCTGATAAAGCAGTATACGAACGCTGTGAACACCTTCACCGAGGCTATACAGCTGAACCCCACAAATCCGTTCCTCTACATCAACCGCGCAACGACACGTGCCGAGATGATCGACTTCATATCATCTATCGACAACTCGTACCAAAATATTACCCTCGATAGCGACCCAGCGAAGCGCCTGCACAACAGCGGCACACGCACATACAGCTACGACGAGGCAATAGAGGATATAAACAAGGCCATCAAGCTATACCCCGACTTTGCCGAGGCATACTACAATAGGGCAAACCTGATGGCCGTATCGGGTAAGCTACCAGAGGCATATGACGACTACACACGTGCCATAGAGCTCGAGCCCAACCTCGGTGAGGCATACTACAACCGTGGTCTTGTGCAGATATTCATGAAGGATACGCGCAAGGGATGCCTCGACCTGTCGAAGGCTGGTGAGCTGGGCATAGAGGCGGCATATGAGGTGCTACGCCAATTCCGCATTGGCGAGTACTAACCGACCAAACAACAACAATTTTATAAACTTAATAAATTACCTATTTATGACTCAAACTATTCAACGTAAGCTTAATGACTCGGCGTTTGTACGCTGGTCAGCGTTGATCCTCATCTCCTTGATGATGTTCTTCGCCTACATGTTTGTGGACATGCTCTCACCACTTAAGGAGCAGCTCGAGACTGCTCTGAACTGGGATAGCAGCACCTTCGGTACATATGCTGCATCGGAGTACTTCCTCAATGTATTCTGTCTCTTCCTCATCTTTGCGGGTATCATCCTCGACAAGATGGGCATCCGCTTCACGGGTCTTCTCTCGGCATCGCTGATGGTTATCGGCGCAGGCATTAAGTTCTACGCCATGAGTGACATGTTCATCGGCACAGGCCTCGAGACATGGCTCAGCTCATGGTGGGTGGCACTCCCTGGCACAGCAAAGCTCTCATGCCTCGGCTTCATGATCTTTGGTTGTGGTTGCGAGATGGCCGGTACAACAGTATCAAAGGCTATTGCCAAGTGGTTCAAGGGCAAGGAAATGGCCATGGCCATGGGTCTTGAGATGTCTATCGCACGTCTTGGTGTCTTTGCTGCCATGTGGCTCTCACCACTCGTGTACGACATCTTCGGTAAGTATGTCGCAGCGCCTGTAGCCTTCGGCGCTATCCTACTCACTATTGGACTCCTCTTCTACTTCATCTTCGTAGTCATGGACCGTCAGCTCGACAAGCAGCTTGAGATTGCAGGTGAGCTCACCAAGAAGTCGTCTAACGATGAGGAGTTTAAGTTCAGCGACCTTGGTAAGATCTTCTCAAGCAAGATGTTCTGGTTGGTAGCCATGCTCTGCGTACTCTACTACTCGGCAATCTTCCCATTCCAGCGCTACGCCCCCGACTTCCTCAACCAGACCCTCGGCATAGATAATGGTGCACAGCTCTTCAGCTGCTTCCCAATCCTTGCCATGGTCCTCACACCATTCCTTGGTGCCTTCATCGACCGTGTAGGTAAGGCTGCATCTATCCTTATGGTTGGCTCACTCATCATGATTGCTTGCCACCTAAGCTTCGCATACCTTCTTCCTATGTACCCATCAAAGATTCTTGCTGTGGCTATCATCGCCATCCTCGGCGTATCATTCTCACTTGTACCCGCAGCGTTGTGGCCATCAGTACCAAAGATTATCGATGAGCGCATCCTTGGCTCGGCATACTGCGTAATCTTCTGGATTCAGAACTGGGGCTTGTTGCTCGTGCCTGTAATCATCGGTAAGGTTCTCGATGCTACAGGCGGCTACACATTGCCAATGGTCATCTTCTCATCATTCGGTGTCATCGCCCTCTTCATCGGTTTCATGCTCAAGCACGAGGATAAGAAGAAGGGCTACGGTCTTGAGTTGCCTAACATCAAGAAGGCAGCGCAGACCGAGACTACAGAGGAGTAGTCTATCCATCGACATATAGACCTTAATATAGGGGTTGTCCGCTTGGGCAGCCCCTTTTATATTATAGGTATGTAAAAAAGTTAAGCCTAGGAGTATCAACGAACAAAATTTTTACTACCTTTGCCAAAGCATTGGTTCTTATGGGGGCGGATAGCCTCTACAAAGATTAAAAGGGAATCGGGTGAAAATCCCGGACAGTTCCCGCTGCTGTGAGTCTCACAGTGTTCTACGACATCACATTGTCACTGGGGGTGCGTCCCCTGGGAAGACATCGTAGAACGAGACGAGTCAGAAGACCTGCCAAGCGTTTATAACGAGATTGTGCCTGCGGCGAATGGGCTGGTCTGCGACTTGAAGTATTCAAGGATTACGTATTTGGGCTTAAAGGGTTAGTGCATAGTGTCGCCTCATGACACAAGGGGCCTTTTGTAGCCACCATAGTAGTATCGCAGCATAGCCGAAAGTGGGTTTTGAGCACCTTCTCGTTGTGTTAAAGTTTACGGAGAATGACCTTTTAACAACAACATTATGAGAAAGTTTTTATGCTTGGCTCTTGGCGTAGTAGCTACGCTAACAGCAATGGTAGGATGCTCCTACGACGATGAGGCTATCTGGAAAGAGATTGAGAGTGTGAAGGACCGAGTTGATATGCTCGAAGAGTCTGTTATCAAGACCAACGAAGATATCGTTACTTTGCAGACTATAGTCAACGCGCTGCAGAAAAATGTCTATGTCGTGTCGGTGACACCTACCGCAGAAGGATATACTATTGTATTCTCTGATGGTATCACCGCCGAGATTAAGAGTGGCAAGGATGGTGCGAATGGCGCAAATGCCCCCGTTATCTCGGTGAAGCAGGATGCTGATGGCAACTACTATTGGACCATGGATGGTGAGTGGCTATTGGTTGATGGTGAACGTGTTAGAGCAAATGGTATCGATGGCGAGGATGGTGCTAATGGTGAGAATGGTATCGATGGCGAGGATGCTATAGCTCCACAGGTGCGTATTAACGATGCAACGAAGGAGTGGGAAATCTCTACCGATGGCGGCGAGACTTGGATTTCAACAGGTGTCGTAGCCGAGGGTAAGGATGGTGCGAATGGCGCGAATGGCGCAAATGGTAATGACGGTACAAATGGTGCAAATGGCGACTCGTTATTTAAGTCCGTTGACACCTCGAATCCCGACTATGTGATTATCACATTGGCCGATGGCACAGAGTTCCGCCTCACACGCTACGATGAGAGTGCGCCCAAGTTTATAATTGTCGATGCCCCCGAGGTTGCAGAGATAGCCTTTGGCACTACCGCAGAGTTTGTGGTTGACGCTGACAATATCGCTGATTATGTGGTTAATACGCCCGAGGGATGGAGGGCTGCCTATGCCGAGAATATCCTTGCTGTGACCGCACCCGCAGAGGATATGTGTCACTACGATGTGGAGGGCGTGATTGCCATTACTGTAGTATCGGACGAGGGTAAAAGTCTTATCGTGAAGCTTCGTGTGAGGGTTGTTGAGGCTACAGAGGAGCTCCCATACGAGTTGCGCATCTTGACCTTCGAGGATGAGGATGCCAAGTTCTATCCATACACTTTGGACTATGCAGGTGTGGATATTACAACATGGAGTGACCTTGTGGATGACCCACAGTATGGTGGTCCGCTAACGTATGGCGACTACATGTCGGCGATGTACACATGGTGGGATGAGGCCAATACGGAACTTATGCACACCTTCCCCGACAACTACGCATACTGCTTCTGGGGTGGTGGCCACGCCATCTCGAACTACTGGGGCGAGGGTTTTTCAGATGAGGACCGTGATGCGCACATTGCGAAGTATTATGGTGAGGACTATGTCTCGGAGAATGCCGGCAACGACGCTATGCTCGGCTGGTTCAACCTCCAGATGATGGTTCCCATTGCGCCTCACTCGGGAGACAACTTCGTGGTACACTATGGCTACAAAGACTTCTACTCGTATGTGGAGAACCTGCCCGAGATCGCTTTTGCCGATGGCGAGGCTCGTGTGATAGACCATATGTGGGTAACAAATACGAACTATACACTGAATCAGCTGTATAATGGCGTGAAGAGTGAGGCGGGTAATAGCTTCGGTGGCAACTGGAGTGGTTTGACTGCGGATGCATGGCTGAAGATTGTGGCGCAGGGCTTCGATGATGTCGATGCCGATGCCTATGCCGAGCCCATCAGCGAGGTGGAGTTCTACCTTGTGCAGGGCGAGGATGTGGTTGTAGATTGGCAGAAGTGGGATTTGAGTGGTCTTGGTGCAGTAGTCAAGGTGCGCTTCAACTTCCTCTACTCCGACGATATGGGCGGCAAGTATGGCTTTACCATTCCTGGCTACTTCGCCTACGATGACGTAGCAGTGAGATTTGAGAAATAAGATATAATGAGAAGAGTTTTAGATTTTATTATTTTAAGTGTGATGGTTGTAGTCGCCTCGTCGTGTAATATCGACGAGGAGATTACAACTGCTTTGCCCCCAAAGATATACCTCGATAGTAACACTGGCGTATATACTGCGAAGGTGGGTCGCGAGGTGATTATTGCACCGTCGTATGAGAATGCCGAGGGTGCCACCTACAGCTGGAAGATGGATGGCAGACTCATTGGCAACGAGCCATCGCTAACCTTCATGCGCGAGGAGTGTGGCGAGTACTATATCGACATTATCGTAACCACCGATACTGGCTCGGATAGCGAGGAGATACGCATCGATGTTGTTGCTTTGGAGAGTCCCATCGTATCCATTGCCGGCGGTAAAAACCAGACCGTCGCCGTAGGTTCGGAGGTTAGACTTAATGCATCTATTAGCGATTCATCGCTTCCAACGAGCCTCGTGTGGACGATGAATGGCGAGTCGTTGCAGTGTGATAATGAGTTGTCATATATCTTTGAGGCAGAGGCTGTTGGTCGCTACACAATTACCGCTACGGTATCGAATGAGGATGGCGAGCATAGTGACTCGGTACACATTGAGGTTGTTCGTGCCGAGGATATGCCAGTAGTTTGGGAGTTTGAGTTCGAGGCCTACCACACTGTAGTGGGTCGCAAGCTACGCATTAGCCCCTCGACGGTTAGCAATGCGGATGGCGTGAGCTACACATGGCAGATTAATGATAATGAATCAGTTGCGGGCGAGGCGTCTTTTACATTTGTGGCAGAGGCACCGGGTGAGTATAGTGTCGTAGCAACGGCTACCACAGAGAGGGATGGTCAGCAGATAACCCTAACTCGCAAGTTCGTTGTTACGGTCTATGAGGAGGGTGCTTTCTATCGCCCACAGAACGGAGCATCAACGGCAGAGTGGAACAAGATATTCGATTATACCCCAGCCCCTGGACAGTTTATCAACGAGCTAAAGACAGGCGGATTCGATGGTACGCAGACAACTATGGAGGCGGCTATTGCCTATGCCGAGAAGCGCTTGAGAGATGAGAATTGGGTGTCGTTGGGTGGCTTCGGTGGATATATTGTTGTGGGCTTCGACCATAGCATCGACAACTCTGGCGACTACGACTTTGGCATTAAGGCCAACTCGTTTGCTGGCTCATCGGAGCCTGGTATTGTGTGGGTTATGCAGGACGAGAATGGCAATGGCGAACCCGATGACACATGGTATGAGTTGGCAGGCTCGGAGACAGGCAAGGCAACAACAATTCAGGAGTATGCCGTGACCTACTACCGCCCAGCGGGCCCTATGATGCCCGTGCAGTGGACGGACAATCTTGGTAACTATGGCGAGGTGGACTACCTCAAGCAGTTCCACCGCCAGGACTACTACTATCCACTATGGATTGAGGCGGATAGTTATACTCTCACAGGTACATGCCTTGAGCCTCGTAACCGCGATGCCTCGGGTAATGGCTCATACTGGGTGAATGATAAGTATGATTGGGGCTACGCCGATAACTTTAGCCCGGTGGACCGCCTCACTGATGAGGATAATGCCGAGGGCGAGGTCAATGCCAACCACTTCAAAATCTCGAATGCCATAGACTGCGAGTGTGAGCCTATCCACCTCGACTACATAGACTTTGTGAAGGTGCAGGTTGGTGTCAATGCCAAGAGTGGCTGGTTAGGTGAGCTATCTACCGAGGTCTGTGGTTTCTTTGACTATAACATGAAAAAGTAGTATGGCAATGAGATGTGTTAGGATGGCGCTTGTCGCAATGCTCCTTGTTGTATGCTCATGCATGAAGTGGGAGTATGGCCTGGAGGAGAGCTTCGACACCTCGGCTTCAGGCGAGGGTCTCTTTATCTGTAACGAGGGTAACTTCCAGTATGGCAATGCTACACTCTCATACTACGACCCCACGACCAAGACGGTGCAGAACGAGGTGTTCTATCGTGCTAATGCCATGAAGCTCGGCGATGTAACACAGTCGATGACCATACACAACGACATCGGCTGGGTGGTGGTAAATAACTCGCACGTCGTCTTTGCCATCGACATCAACACCTTCAAGGAGGTGGGACGCATCACAAACCTCACTTCGCCACGCTACATACATTTCATATCAGAGGATAAAGCATACATCACGCAGATATGGGATAACCGCATTTTTATCGTCAACCCCAAGCGCTACGAGGTAACAGGCTATATCGAGATACCAAACATGACCATGGAACAGGGCTCTACGGAGCAGATGGTACAGTATGGTAAGTATCTCTTTGTCAACTGCTGGTCGTATCAAAACCGCATCATCAAGATTGACACAGAAACCGACCAAGTAGTCGATGAGCTTGTCGTAGGCATACAGCCCACCTCGCTTGTTATGGACTGCAATAATAAACTATGGACCGTTACAGATGGTGGCTACGAGGGCTCGCCCTATGGCCACGAGGCACCCTCACTCTATCGCATAGATGCCGAGAGCTTCACCATCGAGCAGCAGTTCAAGTTCAACTTCGGCGACTGGCCCTCGGAGGTGCAGCTCAACGGCACCAAGGACAAAATCTATTGGCTCAATGACGATGTGTGGGAGATGGATGTTACGGCAGACCGTGTCCCCGTGCGCCCATTTCTACCATACAACGGCACGCTATACTATGGCCTTACCGTCTGTCCCCGCACGGGCGATGTATATATTGCCGATGCCATAGATTATGTGCAGCAGGGCATGGTATATCGCTACTCGAAGGATAGGGAGCTCCTCGACAGCTTCTATGTTGGCATTATCCCCGGCGCCTTTTGTTGGAAATAACTACTAACCAGATGATTAGGCTGTTAATAATATTGTGCATTGCGCTTATACCCTATGCCACACTGGCACAGGAGTACAACACCAAAGATTGGGCTACTCGAGGTATCGACATCCCCGAGGTACCCGTCTATGGCGAACGCCCAATGAAGGATATAGGCACGCAGCAGACGCGACTCGACACCATAGCCCTCAAAGAGAACATAGCCCTCTCCATGGCCGACGTTCTCACCTTCAACACCTCTATCTTCGTAAAGAGCTATGGTCGCGCAACACTCTCTACGGTGTCGTTCCGTGGCACCTCGCCATCGCACACACAGGTGTCGTGGAATGGCATGAAGATAAATAACCCAATGCTCGGCATGACCGACTTCTCGATGATACCCTCCTACTTCATTGACGACGCCTCGCTGCTGCACGGCACATCGTCAGTAAACGAGACGGGTGGTGGTCTCGGTGGCGCCATCAAGCTATCGACAAAACCCGCAGAGGCACAAGGCTTTGGCCTTCAGTATATTCAGGGTATAGGCTCCTTCAAGACCTTCGATGAGTTCCTACGCCTAACCTATGGCGACAACCACTGGCAGGTATCCACACGCCTCGTATACTCATCCTCGCCTAACGACTACAAATATCGTAACCATGACAAGAAGGAGAACATTTACGATGAGGACATGAACATCATCGACCAGTACTACCCCGAGGAACGTAACCGCAGTGGCTCATACAAGGATTTCCACGTTCTACAGGAGGTGTACTACAACACTGGGCGAGGTGACAGGTTTGGTCTTAATGCCTGGTACATAGACTCTAACCGCGAGTTGGCGATGCTCACCGTGGACTATGGCGACGAGCACGACTTCGACAACAGACAGCGCGAGAACACCTTCCGCGGTGTGCTCTCGTGGGATCATCTGCGCGACAGCTGGAAGATGAGTGCCAAGGGTGGTTATATCTACACATGGATGGCCTACGACTATAAGCGCGATGTAGGTAATGGCACCATGGCACACATGACACGTTCGCGCAGCCGCATAAACACCATCTACGGGCAAGTGGATGGCGAGTACTATATAGGCAACAAGTGGCTCTTCACGGCCAACATATCGCTACACCAGCATATCGTTGAGAGTGAGGATAAAAACATTGTGCGTCAGGATGGTAACAAGGCCATCGTGGGCTACCGCAAGGGTCGCCCCGAGTTGTCAGGCTCGCTGTCGGCAAAGTGGCGCCCCATAGACCGCATGGGACTCTCCATTGTCATCCGCGAGGAGATGTTCGGCAAGGAGTGGACACCCATAATCCCCGCCTTCTTCATCGACGGCGTCATCTCGCAACAAGGCAACATCGTCGCCAGAGCCTCGGTGTCGCGCAACTACCGCTTCCCGACACTCAACGACCTATACTTCCTGCCGGGTGGTAACCCCGACCTCAAGAAGGAGAGTGGCTGGACATACGACGCAGGCATATCGTTTGCCGTAGGCAAGGAGGGCATATACTCATTAAGCGGCTCGGCAACATGGTTCGAGTCCTTCATCAACGACTGGATCATATGGTTACCCACAACCAAGGGCTTCTTCTCGCCCGACAACATCAAGGATGTACACGCCTATGGCATAGAGGTTAAGACCGACCTCAACGTAGCCATCACCAAGGAGTTACAACTCGGACTAAACGGCACATTCTCATGGACACCATCCATCAACGAGGGCGAGCCACGCACCCCTGCCGACCAGTCTGTGGGCAAGCAGCTGCCCTACGTACCCAAGCTGTCGTCGACAATTACGGGTCGCCTATCTTGGCGTAGTTGGTCGTTCCTCTACAAGTGGTGCTACTACTCCGAGAGATATACCATGTCTTCGAACGACATATCACTCACAGGTAAGCTCCCCGAGTATTTCATGAGCAACATATCGCTGGAGAAGGGTTTCTCATTCCGCTGGGCCGACATATCCCTTAAGGGAGTGATTAACAACCTCTTCAACGAGGAGTACCTATCCGTTCTATCGCGCCCCATGCCGGGCATCAACTTCGAGATATTCCTCGGCATAACACCCAAGTGGTAGTGCTCTGCGGCGCTGCATAGCACGACATCAGCACCACGACATAGCATTTTTGCAAGTTTTTTTGTGGCACCTATTGCGGAAATAGTATTTTTTCACTAATTTTGTGCGCAATAGAAACAAAACCGTATAGGCATATCCCTTTGGGCGGTGTGCCGATGGATTTAAAACTTTATTGCTATGTCTTTTATTGATGAAAGGGTAGAGACAACAGGTCTAACATTCGACGATGTGTTGCTCGTGCCTGCCTATTCCGAGGTTCTACCTCGCGAGGTATCGACTGTAGGTCGTTTCTCTCGCAATATCACACTTAACATCCCCATCGTGTCAGCAGCGATGGACACAGTAACCGAGGCTCCTCTGGCCATAGCTTTGGCACGTGAGGGTGGCATCGGCGTGGTACATAAGAACATGTCTATCGCAGCGCAGGCAGCACACGTGCGCCGTGTGAAGCGTGCCGAGAGTGGCATGATCTATGACCCTGTGACAATCTCCAAGGACAACACCGTGGCAGATGCCTTGGCCCTCATGCAGGAGAACAAGATTGGCGGTATCCCTGTTGTGGATGACGCCGGCATGCTCATCGGTATCGTCACTAACCGCGACCTACGCTTCCAGAGTGATATGGAACGTAAGATTGACGATGTGATGACAAAGGAGAACATCGTGACAACTCATGAGACAGACCTTAAGAGTGCTGCCGAGGTGCTCCTCAAGAATAAGATTGAGAAGCTCCCCGTTGTTGACGACAACGGCAAGCTCGTGGGTCTTATCACATACCGCGACATCACAAAGCTCCGCGACAACCCTAACGCTTGTAAGGATGCCAAGGGTCGTCTCCGCGTGGCCGCAGGTATCGGCATCACTCCCGACGCCATGGACCGCGTTGCAGCCCTCGTTGCCGAGGAGGTTGATGCCGTAGTTCTCGACTCGGCACATGGTCACACAAAGGGTGTCGTTGACCTTCTCCGTAAGATCAAGTCTACATATCCACATCTCGATGTTGTCGTTGGTAACATCGCCACTGCCGAGGCAGCAAAGTACCTCGTGGAGAATGGCGCTGACGGCATCAAGGTGGGTATCGGCCCAGGTTCTATATGCACAACACGTATCATCGCAGGTGTTGGTGTGCCACAACTTTCAGCCATCTATGCAGCATCTACAGAGGCTCGTAAGGCGGGTGTGCCTATCATCGCAGATGGTGGTCTACGCTACTCGGGCGATATTGTCAAGGCGTTGGCAGCAGGTGGTAACTGCGTGATGGTAGGCTCAATGTTCGCCGGCACCGAGGAGTCACCAGGTGAGACTATCATATACAACGGCCGTAAGTTCAAGGCATACCGCGGCATGGGTTCTATCGACGCCATGAAGGCTGGTTCTGCAGACCGTTACTTCCAGAAGGGCTCTGAAGGCAACATCATGAAGCTCGTACCCGAGGGCATCGTAGGTCGTGTACCATTCAAGGGCAAGCTCGCCGAGACAGTATACCAGCTTGTAGGTGGTATACGCGCAGGTATGGGTTACTGCGGTGCAAAGGATATCGAGACATTACAGAAGGCTCGCTTCGTGCGCATCACATCAAGTGGTGTCACAGAGAACCACCCACACGACATTACCATCACCAGCGAGACACCTAACTACTCGCGCGGTGAGTAATCCAAAGGTTGACAATTACTAATTACTAATTTCTCATATTTGTGGAGAAGATATTAATCATCGATTTCGGCTCGCAGTATACGCAGCTCATCGCGCGACGCATTCGCGAGATGCAGGTATATTGTGAGATACACCCCTTCAACAATGTTCCAGCCTTGGATAGCTCGGTGAAGGGTGTTGTGCTCTCGGGCTCACCACGTTCGGTGCGCGATGCCGAGGCACCACGCATCGACCTCGATGCCATAAAGGGTAAGTTACCATTGCTCGGCGTATGCTACGGCGCGCAGTACCTTGCACACTTCTATGGCGGTAAGGTTGAGGCATCTCCAAGCCGTGAGTATGGCCGTGCACGCATGATTGTAAAGTGCGCTAACGACCCACTCATGACATCGTTAAGCGCAGAGTCACAGGTGTGGATGTCGCACGGCGACACCATCACCACCATCCCCGAGGGATACGACATCATCGCCTCTACAGAGGATGTTCCCGTGGCAGCATACCGCATCGCCCAGGAGCAGACATGGGGCATACAGTTCCACCCCGAGGTATACCACTCGGAGGAGGGCTTCAAGATGTTGGAGAACTTCGTAGTGGGCATCTGCGGCTGCCAGCAGTCGTGGACACCTGCAAGCTTCGTGGAGAGCACCGTCAAGGAGCTCAAAGAGAAGCTCGGCGACGATAAGGTGGTGCTTGGTCTTTCAGGCGGTGTTGACTCATCTGTGGCAGCACTCCTCCTACACAAGGCTATTGGCAAGAACCTATACTGCATCTTCGTGGACTCTGGCCTCTTGCGTAAGGATGAGTTTGCAGAGGTTATCGACTCATACCGTGGCATGGGCCTAAATGTTAAGGGTGTTGACGCATCGGAGAAGTTCCTTGGCGACCTTGCAGGCGTCACTGACCCCGAGACAAAGCGTAAGATTATCGGCCGCGACTTCGTGGAGGTGTTCGAGGCAGAGGCAAAGGCACTCCAGGGTGTTAAGTGGCTTGGCCAGGGTACCATCTACCCCGATGTTGTGGAGTCAGCACAGGTTAATGGTACAGCCGTAGTCATCAAGTCGCACCACAATGTGGGCGGTCTACCCGAGAAGATGGGCCTCAAGGTTGTTGAGCCTTTGCGCCTACTCTTCAAGGATGAGGTACGTCGCGTGGGTCGTTCTATGGGCATGCCCGAACGCCTCATCAGCCGTCACCCATTCCCAGGTCCAGGCCTTGCGATACGTATCCTTGGCGAGATCACACGCGAGAAGGTTGAGATTTTGCAGAACGTAGATAAGATCTATCTCGACATCTTGCGCGAGACAGGCTGGTACGATAAGATCTGGCAGGCAGGTGCTATCTTGCTTCCTGTGCAGAGTGTAGGTGTCATGGGCGACGAACGTACATATGAGAGATGTGTTGCCTTGCGCGCGGTACAGTCTACCGACGGCATGACAGCCGACTGGGTACATATCCCATATGAGATTTTGGCACGTCTCTCAAATGAGATTATCAATAAGGTACGTGGCGTGAACCGCGTAGTCTACGACATCTCGTCGAAGCCACCCGCAACAATTGAGTGGGAGTAACGATTTATTGTGATAGTGGCCGCGTTAGCGGCACATCCTTAAAAGTAAATCACCCAGGGCTGTACGTCAAGTACTATCCCTTGGGTGATTTCTTTTGTGATGCACCACTCCCACACCACTCTGACAATAAATCCCCTCTCGCTAATCAACACAAGTCTAACCCCTTCTGACATTAAACGAGGCGGACACCCATCCATCCAGGGCCTTTTCACATCAGCGCCACGACTGCGCCACCCTACCTTGCCACGGCAACATTTAGGACTTTAGTAGCTGGCGGTGAAGGTGCTCCAGGAGCTGTTTTTCTCGGCTGTAGTCTCAACACCATCGGGAAGGTTGACAAAGAAGTCGAAGCCTGTCCAGCTCTCGATGTTATCTACCGACACGGCATAGTTGGTATATGTATCGGTGTATCTCTTATTCTCGAACCAGAAGCCCACGCTGCGGGCATCACTAATATTACCCAAAGCATCGTACTTGACCCTTAATACCACCTTATAGAAGTAGTTGGGTATAGGCACCTGCTTGGTGTCGTCCTTCGCCGTAGTATAGCTTATGCTGCGCGACTCGCCGACCTTATTAAAGGCCACGCCCGTAACGACATATATCTTCTCTCTCTCGCCTACGCCCTGCACCGCGGCCTCGAGGTTCTGCCAGATGCCACTATTAAAGTTGGTATGCATCTGTGGCACCGAGTTAGTGACATAGAAGGTCTGGAGCTGCATGCTCCTTATACCGTTACGCGAGGCATTAGGGATGAGGTGACCACGCACATAGGTATCCGAGTTGGTATAGCTACGCGAACGTAGGTCTACCTGATACTCGGTGCTTATATAGGGGTTCCAGTCCCAACTGCTGGGGCGCGATATCGAGCCCATATGTCGACTCTCAAGGGGGTATGCCACCCACAGTGTGGTATATGTATCTATGTCGTAGTAGTGCGTATAGTTTCTCTCCTCACCATCCATAACCGTCACGGTGAGAGCACGGGGAAATGCACCATCGGTGCGTGTTGCGGGTAGCTCGAGCCACGACTCTTCTGTAGGAGGCACAACAGGGGTATCACCACCACCATCATCACCACCATCATCATCACCGTCTCCTATCTCGACATCTCCGACAAGCTCATAGAGCATGGGGTATACTCCCTGTGCCTGCATAGATGAGTAGCTTCCGAAGGAGGTATACTTATTGTTATACTGCACGAACTTATTGACGCTATTGTTAAGGATCTTGAACGTATCGTCGTAGCGTGCCGTAATGCTCCACACATGGCCACTCGAGGGCATATCAGTAAGGTTGAAGCTTGTGTAGTTACCCTTCTGGTATAGGTATCTACCATCTGCCACCTGACGTATGGTATAACCACCCGACACGGCATCTATGACAAAGGCACTATTTGCGCTATCGAGGATAATTACACCATCCTCACTCTCCGCCACAGCCTCAACCTGCAGGTAGTCGTACTCCTCGTATACGGGGAGTGCCATCATGCCATCAGCCACGATGAGGTATGCCTTGCCCGATGTAACCTCGCTAACACGGCGGAATAGATATCCATCGACATTCGTTGCCGTTGTCATATCCACCGTGAAGTGTGCAAGGTCGCCCTCGGCAAATGTAAGGTTGCGCCCCGCAGGCACTGCTACGCTACGCGAGTAGGTAGCGCCATCTGTCGTGGTGACCTCTATATCGAAGACCTCGCCAGCATCGAGGATGAAGGGGTTACAAGTGAAGTATATAGGAGCTGTGGCAACAAGGGGTGTCGTAGGGTTAAGCGTCAGCTGTGAGCTACCATCCTTATAGCCATACTCCACAACCTCGCCCTCGAGGCAGTTTACGAGGTTGCAGCCCGCAACAACCCTGCTGGGCATACGTAGCACAACGGAGCCTATCTCCGCGCCCTCGGGCATACCCTGCAGCGTGAGCTCACCCATGGCTACAAGGCGCTTGAAGCGCATCTTTAGACTCTCGGGTTGCCTCTCGGTGGAAACACGCTGCGACACAAGGATATCTGCGGCAGCATCGAACGAGGTGGCCGAGGGCGACTGCACAGCGGGTACCATAACCTTAACAAGCTCACCATATACGCCCTCGTCGAACGTAACACTTGAGGCGGGGTATACAGCATCGTAGTAGAAGCCATCATCGCTGCTCATCTTCGAGAAGAGCACCTCGAAGTGTGCCCTACCATCGTCATCGATGATGGCAGCATCACTAACAGCATACCTATCGTCACACTCTATGACAACAACCCTATCGCCATCACTCCAGCTCACACTTCCGCTTGCCACATCTAGGCATGTGCGTGTTCCATGCTCGGCGACAACAGAGATTCTTACATCCTCCTCGTCGCCAGCCGCAACCCTATTATCCTCGCCCATGCACGCCACACATAGTGGGAGTGCAAGGAGCATATATAGCATCCTAAATATCTTTGTCATCCTTCTAAAATATACCATTATATATATCATCATAACCATTTCCCGCCTCGCCCTCGGCACCATACTCCTCCGACACGGCAAAGCCTCCTTCCACCTCTACAGCCACGACATATATATCAGGCTCCTGATACTCTATATCTCTAATACTCATAACTCTACCACACTACTTTTTGAACAGCATCTGTGCAAACTCACTAATATATACTCGCCAGTTGCGCCATGTGTGACCACCCTCACTCTCATAATACTCATAGTCGTAACCCATATTATCCAGCAGCTCCCTATATCTCACATTCTCGTCATAGAGGAAGTCATCCTTGCCTATGGCAATCCAGTATAGCTGTGGTGCGCAACCAAACTGCACAGCGAGTCGCGCCTCAAGGTCGTCATATATCTCCACACCCTCCTCGCCACGGAAGATGGCAGCAGAGAAGAGTCCTACATAATCGAACATCGTGGGGTATGTCTTCGATATCTGCATAGCATGGAAGCCTCCCATAGAGAGACCAGCGATGGCACGCATACCGCGCTGCGCCTTTGTGCGGTAGTGGTCATCGACCCACGACACCACCTCCTCGAACATCTGCTCAAACGTACCATCCATCGAGCCACTCATATATGGGCGCCACATACCCTCATCGGAGTATCCTGGCGCAGCATCATGCCTCATACAGCCATTTGTCATCACCACAATCATCTCCTCGGCACTACCCGCAGCAATGAGGTTATCCATGATCTCGGCAAGGCGGCCTGTTGCCAACCACGCCTCCTCGTCACCACCCATACCATGGAGGAGATAGAGGACAGGATAGCGACCCTTGCCATCCTCATATCCTGCGGGGGTATATACCACCATGCGGCGGCTACGGCCATCCTCAAGAGGCATCCACACGCGCGACACCGTACCGTGAGGCACATGCTGCGCAGCATATAGGCTACCAGGCGTACCAGGGATGATGAAGTAGTTCATCTGCGTACCAACATCGCGCATCATATATACATTCTGGGGGTCGTGCACATCTCTCATGCCATCAACAACGAAGGAGTAGGTGTACAACTCCGAGGCGAGCTGCGGTGTAGTATACTCCCACACGCCATCCTCACAGCACACCATAGCGACCCTACCCCCTGCTACAAAGTCACCAGCAAGGGCTACACTCTGCGCCTCGGGGGCATACAGGCGGAAGGTGACGGTACCATCCTCCCTAACCTCGGGCGACACAACACCCTCTGCGCGCCATAGGTTCTGCTGCGCAACACCTGTCACAACACCCAATAGGAGGCTCATCATTGTGATAATAAATACTCTACACTCTCTCATAATATCCTATTTTATCTATTTATCTAATACTACCGACCGTCTCTTTTCTCTACGACCAAGGGCATAGTAGCCCACATAGGGCACACGGCAAAGGAGGTAGCCCACAGCAAGACTTGCTGCTGTTACAGCTATAGCCAGAGGCAAGCCCACGACAAGAGGCACGAAGAGGCTCTCCTGCGAGGTCACCACATCACGCAACACGGGCAAGAAGTTGATGAGCAGGAAGTAGTGGATGACATATACCTCGAGGGTATGACGCCCCACATACTGCATGGCACGCCCCACGACACCCCTATCCAACACCTCGCCGAGGCGCTGAAAGAGACCATATATCATAACTATGCCCAGCGCACCCACCACAAAGCGCAGCATATCGCGCACCACGGTGCTCTCAACACCCACAATCATCACCGCCGACATGGCCACAAAGAGTAAGGAGCAGACTGACCACAGTGTATTGCGCGACACATATGCCACAAACCTCTCGCGGTAGCACCCCGCAACAATGCCGAAGGCGAAGTAGGCAAAGTAGTTAAAGACACGCTTGAGGCTCATGATGCGCATGGCAGTGGCATCGAGCCATAGCTCCTCATCCAACAGTCGCATGACAACGGCCACACCCAGCATAATCCATACGGCAGCTTTAAGGCTATAGCCTCGGCGCGATACAACGTAGCGTAATATGTAGTATATCAGCAACATAACAAACAGCGCAAAGGTAAACCAATAGCCACGTTTGTTTATCGCGTAGAAGAAGTCCCATATGCTCCACTCGCCCACAACAAGGGTGTAAAGCATGCCGAAGAAGATCACTGGTAACAGCAGCATCCTACACTTCTCCACCACCCTACGACACACATCGCCACCCGACCACGCCTGCTCCATACGGAACGAGATGTAGCCGCTGACAAAAAAGAATAGGGGCATACGGAAGTTGATGAACACCTGGTTTATAATCGAGTGGTTGGGGATGTAGAGGTGGCTAAAGACCACCAACATCATGGTCAACCCTCGCAGGGCATCGACATATCCAATACGTTTTGCTGGGTTAGTCATCACAATCTTGTTACTGCACAAAGTTAACAAAATTTAGTCATATAGCACCTCAAACTACGTCTTTTATAGCATATATGGCGATATGAGGTG
>JAZLCL010000045.1:0-30562 GCA_045614205.1 Alistipes sp.
TTTCCTTCCTCTAAGTGCGCTACGCTTTTTTCGTTGCTACAGCTCGGAGTAACAATCGTGTTTGTTCTTCTCCTCCCCAAACCCATGGTTTGCCACCTTCGGTACATATATAAATATAGTATTCTTTTAAACTCTATACGTCTTATGTGATTAGTTTATCCCGCTTTTTGTCTGGTTGAGAGTGTCAGATATGTGTGATTTGGTCCTATTTTTGCTAGTATGGTGGGGATAATTCGAGTGTTGATATATCAATAGGTTCAATGTAGTGTGCTATAACGGTCAAAAGATTTTATCTGTTTGTAACCCATTAAATATTAGATATCTTTGTTATATAAAAAGCTATAATTATGATAAATGTACACACAGACAACACGCCGATACGTAACTCGGTTGTTGAGTATATAACTACTTCAGAGGATAGGACAACATATAGCAAGACTACGGGTTACGACATAGTATGCATGCTGCGTGGATCGCTACGCATACAGGCTGGTGAAGATAGAGCTGTTGTCGAGGCGTGTCAGATGCATGTGCTGCGTAATGGTAGTTATGAGTTAAAGATGCTTGTAGATAGCTCGCACATATTCGAGGCTATAGTAATAGTGCTGGATGTGAGTGATATGTTCTGTCGCGTGTCGAGCACCTCGCGCACAGATGAGTTATTCGAGGATGCGTTGCTACAGGGCGTAGAGGGTAGGGTGTCGAATGATGATCTTGCCGACATATGTTGTCTCTCGATATCTACATTCAAGCGTCGCTTTCGTGATCGCTACTCTGCATCGCCACATAGGTGGTTTCTACACCTCAAGCTCGACATTGCGGAGCAGATACTACGTCAGGCGCGCCCACCTATGCGCGACATAGCCACTCTCTGTGCTTTTGTTAATGTCTCGCACTTCATATCTACCTTCAGGCGTCGTTTCCGCACCACGCCTACTCGTCATCATCTTCGTTATAATCCAAAGGAGTAGTATATGCTCGTATTGGAACGTATGGTTTCTTCTCGTGCCAATCCTTGATAAGCACACCGAGGTAGTCGTACACGGCCCACATATTGCCGTTGCGCACAGCGATATCGCCACTATCTACATTAAACTCTGCATGCTCATATATGGGAGAGACTATGAAGTGACCACGGCGGTCGATGACGCCCATATGTCCTGTATTTGTTGTGACGACGCTACGGTCCTCCCTGAAGTTGGATGCTCGCTTAAAGACTGGCTCTATGATAACATTATTGTCGTCATCGAGAAATCCCACTCCATTGCGTGTTGTGAACCTACGGCAGCCATCCTGAAGAGGGTATATCGTGCGATCTTTCTCTACTGTTTTTCTATGTAGCTCGAGCCTATCCATGTGCACGCGCTTCTCGCCAAAGTAGTCGGACTGCAGGGAGCACTTCTCGATGAGTCTCTCTATGCGCGAGAAGGAGGCGTCGTCGCGACCATAGCCATGCGTGATCATGTATGAACGTGTTACATACCACTCGAAGTCGTAGCCTATGATTATATTCTCGGGAGTGAGGTTGTTGATGCTTATGTCGAACGACATGAGTTGTTGGCGGAGCTCATTGAGACCCTTGAGGAGGTGCTCCTCGGTGAAGGTATATAGTGCCTCCGACAGAGGTATGCCCTCGGGGAGTCTCTCGATGATTATGCTGGTATCGAAGGGGCAGTATATGCTACCTATAAGCTCATCCTTGAGGATGCGTATGTCTGTCATGTCGCAGTTGGTGACATTGAGACTATCTATGGCCCTATGTACCATATCCATAGACTCATAGTTTATGGGTGCATATATGAGGTAGTCGCAGCCACCAAGTGATATACGGCACTCGCAGAAGTGCTTCGTCGTAGACATGCTGTCGAACTCTGGGACCATGTCGCAGAGAGTCCTGAAGAGATACTTGGGTTGGCGTATGCCACTCTTGAAGTGGAAGATTGTCGTTAGATCCATGGCCGTGAGCTATTATGAGGGATCTGTGCCTATGTTTATCAAGTGCAGGAACTGTATGATGGCGTTGTCATATCCCAAGGCACGGTATGGTCCATCATGCTTTAGGCGAAACAGCGCCCTCATCTGTTCGGATACATCACTCGAGAGGATGCTCGACATGCGCAGCAAGATCATGTGTGTGCGCTTTGGGGAGTAGAAACTCTCGTCATTGGGGAAGAGAGGTAGGTTGTCATCCTCCTCTCCCAAGGTGCGCAGCACAATGTTTATGAACAACACATTACCACGTGATGTAGACTGCCCCGATATCTCGTTTGCCACCTCTATTAGCGACCATGCGTCGTCATCAAAGCACTCGCCATCGGTGATGTTGAAGACCATGGGTGGCAAGCTATAGTAGTTACGTCTCTCTGCACACCATTTTGTAACAAGATCCTTGATACGCACCAGTGCATCGAAGAGTGGTGATGTGCCGTGTGCCTCCGCCTCTATCCATGGGTGTATTATGTATGGTATCGTGGCGAGTGATCCATCATGGAGCCTCTGCTCTAGGTGGTATGTTCTTGGCTGTGGTTCTATCTCGGTAAAGTTGTATATGGGTACGAGGTCATGGTTGCCAGGGAGCTTGGAGTATACACCATCTCCCGAGAAGCCGATGACGGCAATATCGTAGTAGTCGCGCGTAACATCGAAGCGTTTAGCACGTTCGTAGAGCTCGTCGATAATCATGTTTGCGATGAATGCTGCCGCCTCCGCCTTAACTATCTTCATGCCATTTAACAACGTATACTTCTTCATAGATGTGGAGCTGTCTATGATGATAAATATCGCCGTGCGCTTCATGAGTGTGACACTCGTCTTATACATGGGTTTGTAGTTTTGGTGTCGTTAGTTATCTATTATTTCTTTTACGCCAGAAGTAGTGCCACAACTTAAATATAGGGCTCCATAACACCTCGGATGGGTAGTTCCTTATGAAGCGTAGGTTGCGTTGCACCTTGCGTAGTCCATATTTAAGTTCTGTATCTTTGCGACTGCGTATCATACGTTGATCGTAGAGCCCGAGGTTGCCCGCGAGCATTATCTCATTGAGGAGAAAGTATCCCTCTTTCTTGTTAGGTGTTGTTATGAGATAATCATCCTCGAGCCTAAACACCTCTTGAAGTATCCACATCACAGCACTTGTGAAGCGTACCATTTTGAGGCGACGTAGCATAGCAAGTGTTGCATCACGTTCTTTGGTGCTAAAACCCTGGCGCAGAACAAAGTAGTAGTCCATGAGTTGTCGTAGGCCTATGCCTTCATGAAAGAGGTGGCGGTAGATGTGTATGAGGATATATAGTCGGTTAAAGGCGAGGCTAGGCGTTGGAATGTCGCATAGCGTGCCACGGCACGGAGCAAAAAGCGACTCTCTATTATCCTCAAAGTAGCGCTGTAGCACTCTATTTGTGAAGTAGCTATTCATCCATGATGGTGTGAAGTGAACCTCAATGTGTGCACCATCTATCGCTGGGAAGTCCACATGATGATATACAACCTGGCAGTCGGGGGCATGACGACGTACGTATGCTGTGATATCCTCGCGGCTACCATCAAACCATATGTCTATATCGCCTGGTGTGCGATATAGCTCGAGGTTATTGATGCTGTAGTACTTCGCTATACCCTGTCCTTTCAGTATTATGTTGCGGAAACCGTCGTCGAGGAATCGCTGCGATATCTCGACAGCTTTGCTGTTAAGCTCCCTATTACGGTCCTTTATTCGTTCTGCCATCACACACCACTGTAGCAGCAGCTGTCGTGGTGGACGTTGCTCGGCGGGTAGTAGCTCGATAGCCCTATAAGTGATGCCTAATAGTGCCTGTTTCTTGGCTATTGAGTATAGTTGCTTCCACTCCTCGGGTGAGGGAGTGTGTGACAGCGTGACAGCATGTCCAAGGGCTATCTGTAGTAGTGTGGAAAATAACATATCTATAACCTTATATTTTATGCAGATAGTCTACATATTGGGATGCTATACTATCCCATGTGTGGTATTTTGCCACATGGTCAGCCATAAGTGCAGCGTCGGCATATATCTTGTCGGGTTCAGCCTCTACCCTTGCCATCTGTTCTATAACAGACTCCACATCGCGCACCTTGCACCATAGGCCCCACTCGGGTTTCATAACCTCACGTATTGCTGGAATGTCGCTAACGAGGCAGGGCTTGCCATGTGCCATAGCCTCGAGGAGTGCTATGGGCATACCCTCGGAGGAGGATAAGAGACAGTTTATAAATGAGTTAGATAGTAGTTGCTCCTTATCATCCCCCATCACGTTACCCGTAAAAATTATTCTGTCGTTAGTCTGTGCCAAGGCACGTAATTCGGCACCGTGATCATTGTCATAGTTGCCAGCGATGACAAGCTGATAGTCGCGATTGTTATGCCTCATGAAGGCCTCGATGAGTGTATCCAAGTTCTTTATCGGGTCTATGCGTCCTATGGATAGATAGTAGTGCCCAGCCACTATGCCATGTCGTGTGAGGATATCGGAGCTACCACATGACGTTGGCATGTTTACGCCACAAGGTATCACATAGCACCGTTTGCCATATCTACATTTTATCTCCTCGGCCTTCGACTTACTTATGGTAATAATTCTCTTGCCACATAGGTAAATTGATATGAAGGATATTATCTTGATTAGGCACTTTAACATCCTGCCATACTTGGGGCTATCCTCGGCAAGGCTATGTATCGTATAGCACACCTTGCAGCGACATAGGCGTGCAAACCACCCCGCAACAAAGGCAAAGAGTATAGATTGGAAGTTTACCACATCTATATCTTTATGATGCTTGGCTATGTAGCCTATCGACTTCATGAAGAGAAGAGGTATGGCTATTATATTTGACTTTGGGCACCTCTTATGTATCACTCTGATGCCCTCTATCTCTTGTGTAAATGCCCCGCGGTCGCTGCATAGTAGTGTCACCTCATTGCCCTGCTCGCGCAACGATTTTGCTATGTTGAGCATATACGACTCAACACCTCCGATGCCTGGGATGCTCTGTCCGCCGATAAGTAGAATCTTCATATAGCTAAAACATAAATGCTCTACAGTCCATCTATTAACTCCATGTAGTGTGCCTCGAATGCCGCCATTGAGTAGTGTTCCATAAGTCTACGGTGCCCCTCGTTGCCGTAGTCATTGCGTAGTGTGATGCTTGAAAGAAGCCTCTCTAAAGATAAGGCCATGCCCTCAACATCGCCTATGGCGTGAAGGGTGCCATTTGTGCCATCATCAATAAGACGACTATTATCGCCAACAGCTGTTGCGACAACAGGAAGACTCCAATTAAGCGCCTCCATGATGCTGTTACTTGTACCCTCGAAGAGACTCGTAGAGAGATATATGTCGCCATTGCATAGTATCTCTTGCACATTGTTAGGCTTGATGAAGATGTTTACATAATCGTGAACACCATACTCGTCTATCCATCCTCGAATGTTGTGCTCCTCGTTGCCGTAGCCTATGATGTCGAGCATAAAGTCGTGGCGTAGCTCTTTGAGACGTGCTATGGTGCGTATCATTGTTTTGTAGTCCTTCTGTGGCACGAAACGTCCCGCGGTTACGATATGCTTTATATCCCTCTCCTCACGCACTATACCCTCGGCAATATGCTGAAAACCATTAGGGATAACTATATTCTTGCTTGCCTTGAAACCCTTGGATGTGAAGTGCTCGGCACCAGAGTAGCAGTTGTATATCGTGCCTGTGGCGATATTGTTGTGGATAAACCTGTCGGCAACCATCTTGCTCCACTCAAGTTGCGCATTTCGGATGCCGCTATATATCCTACCTACGCCAGCACGACGTGCCGCAATACCTCCTATAACGTTACAGCTTGTGAGATAGTTAAATAGTATCTCCGTGTTGTGCTCTTTGAAGTAGTGTTTTAGCTGTCGCAGTTTTGCGAGCATGCCTCCATGAAGAGGATGTAGGGTGACGTTTGATCTATCAAGCAGTTCTCTATTTTGGGGGGCAATATCCCTGTCGCCATAGAGTAGATATACATCTACCTTATGGTGCTTATCGAGCATCGTGGCTAGGAGTGTCGCCTGCTTTTCGGCGCCACCCTGCCCTAATGTAGGAATAAGAATTGCAATATTAGCCATTTGTTAGAAACTTAAAATCTTACCAAATATAAATCCTTCAGAATATAGGAATGCAAGGAGAAGGAGTATGGATAACATCTTTTTGGATATAAATCCCTTTGATGCAAGGTATGCTATGAGGGTACATAGCGGTAATCCCATCATGTATAAGTATCTATAGCCGATGACGTCGGCACCCCAGCTTGGCATCATGAGGAAGCTTACAGAGAAGAGGAGTATTGCATAACTAATTGTTGCGAGGCGTCGCATCTCGGGCGCCACTTCTGTTGATAGCTTCGAGAAGGATAGCTTCCATGCAATAAAGGCCATGGCTATGTATATGGAGCAGAAGCGTAGGTTGCGCATGAGTGAGAATTTCCAGTTGTACTCCATCTCTATCTCAATGTTGGCATACTGCTCTGCCGCCTCACCCGCAGCGCCGATGTTGTCACCGAGAGCCAATGAACCAGATATGATATCTGTAAGGAGTGTTGCAGCAAGACCACTCGCCGTGATGCCCACTAGCGTGAGGCCTATTAGCGTCTTCTTGTTTAGTGGGAGGGCCACCAAGGGGGTGAGGGCTATGAGTACCAACATACTTCGGTGGCCAAAGTATGAGCCACAGATGAATAGCATACTCCACACAAATCCCCAAAATCTATTTGTGGGGTGAGGCTTTATGAGGAAGCTTAAACCGTAGAAGTACATCGCCATACCCAACGACACGCGAGCATAGGAGAAGGTGAGTAGGAAGAATATTACGAATACGTATATTGATATGTTGGGAGCTATGCCGTACCTATCAGAGGTCTTCTTGTAGAGTAGTAGTGCCGTACCCCATATTATTAGTCGGAATATGGCATAGGAGTCGAACGATACTAAACTTAAGTAGTAGTATAGCGGGTCGCGGAAGTCCTCCAGCGAGGTATAGAATAGTTTACGGAATGAGAAGTAGTCGGTATCCCAATATGCAAATAGTAGAAATACGACAACGAGCATCCATGTGATGGTTCTGCTTTGTCGGTTATTGCGGTTGTAGTACGCAAAGAGAAATATAACATTCATCAGTATGAAGTTGAATATATACTCTCCCTGCGTAGCTTCGGTTTGAAGTATGGTTGATAGCTCTACCATGTGAATAAGTTTGAGTTACGTTCGTCTCTCGTAATTGTAACTAACGGTTCTGAAATTTATTAATACGATCATCTATTATAACACCTGCCTCGATGATTTTAGCGCTATTTAACTCTTCGTTTGGAAGGTTCATAATCAGCATATCACAGTATCGTGATGTTATGTCACTCAACACCTCTGATGTTGTTTTATAGAACAGAGAAGGAGTGTGATCACATACATAGTGAGTGATACCATCAACGCTGTATATCGGATTCTCAATCGTTGTTGGGATGCTTGTTTCGATGCCGCCTGCACGATCACAGCTAATATCTATAATCATGGCGCCACGCTTCATCCTCTTGAGGTCTTCTCGATATATGATATGATCTTTACGTTTTGTATCCCAAAGGATGGCGTTTACTACGACATCATACATGTGTAGTTCCTCCCTAAACAACGCCTCTGTGCGACGATCATAAACCGTAATGTCGGCACCCATGTAATTGAGTGTTTTTATCGCGCCACGCGCACTATTGCCACGGCCTATAACGGCAACTTTTGTATTGTAGGGAAAGATGCCATGTAGTAGGTAGGCATGCATCACAGCCGCCTCACCGGCAATCTCATTGTTGCGCCAGAAGGTGTGCCTATTCATATTGTACATATCCTCCCACGCGTATGCAGTGAGCCTATTTGCGATAAGCTTATCTGTAATATCTCTGTTCTGTACCGCATGTACCCATCCAAAGATGGTCTGGTTGTTAAGCTTGTCCAGGTAGTCGGCATCGCCAATTTTAGGGTCACATATGATATCTTGGCGCAACACCTCCTCTGTTGATACGACATGTGCTCCTGCGGCAATATATTCACTGTCGCTATAGCCTAATACCTCTCCATATCCACGTTCAATGTATATGTACTCCTTATGTGTGATGTTGGTAAGAGATTGTGGTGCCATTGCGCGCCTCTTCTCATTCTCTTTGGTGCTAATAGGGAAACCTATTGTTCTCATATAGTCTATAGTTTTATTCGTGAACCAAACAGCTCCTCTGTCTCTGGCAAAAGATTAGGGTCAAGGCCACTTTGTGGAAAGAATGTCATCTCCCCGAAATATATCTTGCCATCAATGTTATATAAATCTACTCTTAAATAGGGTATATCTCGCGATAGTGTACCTGCTATCTCAAACATCCTATCTAAATTCTTGGGCTTGGGTAGACTAAAATCGTTGCTCGCCGATAGTCCTCGTTTGTTATATCTTAATAGCCTCCATTCAGAGTCAAAGAAGTAGAACTTCGTATCACCCGACCCTCTCTCCATACATATCATGACATCCGTAGCCTTGCCGTTGTAACAAGAAAACTTATAATCATCAATCACACCATCGCCAATTAGCTCCTCTGCAATTATTCTTCGAGGTACATCTTTGTAGGGCCACTCTCTATATTTGCGGTATATGCACATTTTGAGTGACTTGTTAAGCCTCTTCTTGGCACTCTTCTTGTCGAAAGAGGACTTATCGTGACATATGACAACGCCAGTGTTGCCGCCACCATGCGTCGTCTTAAGCACAAACTTATCGGGCAGAGCATTGAAGTCTATATCCTCAAACCTATCCCATACTCCGAGTGTTGGTATTATGTACTCCTTGCCTATAATGTTTGCTACATACTCCTTTGCTGCAGCCTTATCCACCATCTGGGTATACTCCGGTTTGCGGTTATAGAGTTTGAGCCATTGTAGTTTTTCGTTAAATGTCACTGGGTTGTCGAGATTTAACTTATATCCCATCCTCAATCTAAACAAAACCTTAAGAAAAAAACGGTCCGATAGAATTGGGGCTATTTGAAGCAATAGATATACCACCAATTTGCTTGGATTCTTGGCTATCTCATATATTAGTCTCTTAACTTTTTGCATGTTCTCTTGAGAGTTTATAGATGTCATTGATATCTGTCTTCGATACTGCCCAACAACCCAAACCGAGCATCGCACGACTTATGGTTACGGTAATGGCTACTCCGACGTAGGAGTAGAAATAGACAAGTGGTACGGCAATAAATAGTCCTAGGACGGAGCATAGCACAGTAAGTTGTCGTAGCACTCTCTCGCGCCTATTGACTATGAGGTTGCAGGTGCCATAGGCCGATGCCATGACGTAGAATACCAATGAGCATGATAGTATGCGTATGGCGATGACCGACTCTGCGAACTCTGGTGATAGTAGCATATTCACGAGCATAGGTGCAGCAAACCACATCACAATGCTTGTTGCTATGGCTATGCTAATGACAATCTTGGTGTATAATCCAAAGAACTCGCCCCTGCGTGATAGCAGGGGATAGAATGTGCGTGTGAGGACATTGAGGATGCTGCAGACTATATTCATGAATTTATTGGCACCATCATATATACCTGTTGCTATGCCTCCACAAAATACTCCGAGGAGTACTACCGAAAGGCTATTGTAGAGGTTGGGTGCTAGATTATTCACGAAGACATCTGTAGACTCCTTGATGGTTTTGATGATATCTCTGAATGGTGTGAATATAATCTTTACGCCCCAACGGTAGATGATATATAGCGCTATGATGCCACTTATTAGGAAGCCTATGGAGGTTAGTAGTGGCTGTAAGATATAGTCGCCAGGCTCCTTAATAAATGCAAAGACAAGGATGGTGAATATCAGTTTTGTTAGGACACTCAAGATGGTGATATATCGCATCTTCTCAATGGCCTGGAAGAACCATTCGGGGAAGAGTATATGTCCAGGTATCATCAGGAATGACACAAGTATGATGTCGTAGGCCTCTCTAAATGATGGGATAAGCAGGATGAGAGTTATAAGTACCATGAAGGATAGTAGCATAAGAAGACATCGTGCCCACAGTACGTTAGAGAATATCTCGGAGACCTTATCTTTATTATCCCTATTTTGTGCTACGTCGCGTGTTGCCGTAAGGTTGAATCCCCAGTCGGCAATCGTCTGTATCCACACCATTATAGCCATTGCAAAGGCTATCTTGCCAAAGCCATCCACACCAATGACCCTTGCCAGGTAGGGCATGGTAATGAGGGGGAAGGCGTATCCCGCAACTTGCAGTAGTGATAGCCACATGAAGTTGCCAGCTACGGTCTTTGCCTCCGTGTTATGCGCTATGGCAGATATCTTTTGCGTAATCTTCATCTCTGAATATTAGTCGCGGCGGAAGAGGTCACGAGTGTATACCTTGTGCTCGACGTCGTCGAGGATGGCGTCGTAGCGGTTGGCGATGATGGCCTCGCTATCGCGCTTGAAGCGTGATAGGTCGTTGACAACCTCCGAGCCGAAAAACATGGTACCATCTTCGAGTGTGGGCTCATAGATGATTACCCTCGCACCCTTGGCCTTGATACGCTTCATGACACCCTGGATAGAGGACTGGCGGAAGTTATCCGAGTTGGCCTTCATCGTAAGGCGGTAGACGCCTACCGTAACCTGACGTTCGCGTGTGGCATCCCACTGGCTCGAGCCTGTGTAGTAGCCCGCCTTGCGGAGCACCTGGTCGGCGATGTAGTCCTTGCGTGTGCGGTTGCTCTCCACGATGGCTGTCATCATGTTCTGGGGCACATCCTCGTAGTTTGCCAGCAGCTGCTTTGTATCCTTGGGCAGGCAGTAGCCGCCATAGCCAAACGATGGGTTGTTGTAGTGGGTGCCGATACGTGGGTCGAGGCCCACGCCCTCGATTATATCCTCGGAGTTGAGGCCCTTCATCTCGGCATAGGTGTCGAGTTCGTTGAAGTAGCTCACGCGCAGTGCAAGGTAGGTGTTGGCGAAGAGCTTCACGGCCTCGGCCTCCTTGATGCCCATATATAGCACGGGTATATCCTCCTTGATGGCACCCTCGATAAGTAGCGATGTGAATATTGCGGCTTGGGCCTTGAGGTGGTCGCCGTCAGCGATGCGTGCTATCGCCTCATTCTCCTGCGTGAATGCCTCGCCCTCGATAATCTTGGGTATGCCCACTATTATGCGTGAGGGATATAGGTTGTCCTCCAGTGCGCGGCTCTCGCGGAGGAACTCGGGTGAGAAGAGAAGGTTGAGGCGGTCGATGCCGCGGGCTGCATACTTGACATATAGACCACGGCAGTAGCCCACAGGTATTGTCGACTTTATCACTATTGTGGCTGTGGGGTTCACCTCCAGGACTATGTCTATGACATCCTCGATGTTATGTGTGTCGAAGAAGTTATGATGTGGGTCGTAGTTCGTGGGCACGGCGATGACCACGAAGTTAGCATCGCGGTATGCCTCACGTGCATCGAGGGTGGCACATAGGCGTAGCTGCTTCTCGGCGAAGTATCTCTCGATGTAGTCATCCTGTATTGGTGACACACGGCGGTTTATCATCTCGACCTTCTCGGCGATGATATCCACCGCCACCACGTCGTTATGTTGTGCCAGGAGTGTGGCGATGCTCAATCCCACGTATCCTGTACCTGCAACTGCTATCTTCATATCGTTCTTATCTCTTTGTTATCTATCCGTAAAACTCTTTATACCACTCTGCGAAGCGACGTAGTCCCTCGCGAAGAGGTGTTTGTGGTCTGAACCCGAAGTTTTGTTCGAGGGCCGAGGTGTCGGCGTATGTTGTTGCCACGTCACCCGGCTGCATAGCCACAAGCTCCTTGTGTGCCTCGAAGTCGTAGTCGTGGGGTAACACGCCAGCGCGCACAAGTTCCTGTTGCAATGTGTCAACAAAGTCGAGGAGGTTCTCGGGCTGCGAGTTGCCAATGTTGTATACGGCATATGGAGGTATGGGCAGGCCATCCTCACCACTACGACGCTGTGGTGGGTGCTGCATGACGCGGTATATTCCCTCGACGATGTCGTCGATGTATGTGAAGTCGCGCTTACACTCTCCGTAGTTGAATATCTCTATCTTCTGGCCACGGCGTAGCTTGTCGGTGAATCCAAAGTATGCCATGTCGGGGCGACCCGCAGGACCATATACGGTGAAGAAGCGTAGACCCGTTGAGGGTATGTCGTAGAGCTTGGAGTAGGCGTGTGCCATCAGCTCGTTCGACTTCTTCGTCGCAGCATATAGCGACACGGGGTTGTCCACCCTATCCTCCACGGAGTATGGCACCTTGGCGTTTGAGCCATATACGGAGCTTGACGAGGCGTATACGAGGTGTGCCACACCCTGACCTGTGGCGTAGCTCGCGCGACACGCCTCGAGGATGTTGTAGAAGCCTATTATGTTACTCTGGATGTAGGCGTCAGGGTTTGTTATCGAGTAGCGCACGCCCGCCTGTGCCGCGAGGTTTACCACGATGTCGAAGTTATGCTCCTTGAAGAGGTTGTCGATGAAGCCTCTGTCGGCGATGTCGCCACGCATGAAGCACCATCTGTTGTCTGCATCTTGTGCTATGCTCTCGATGTTACGCAGGCGATACTCCTTTATTCTCACGTCGTAGTAGTCGTTCATGTTATCTACGCCCACTATCGTGGCGTCGTGGCACTCTTGCATGAGGCGTGCAACGAGGTTTGAGCCTATGAATCCCGCAGCTCCTGTCACTAAAATCCTCTTCATACGCTACGATTTATCGACAATTTTCTGGAGCATGAGGAATGCACCCTTACGTTCGAAGTGTGTGGCGCGACCTATGGCACGTGCCAGGCGTTTGATGATGCTATCATCCTTCACGCGCTGCATGGTGAGGTATATGCCTGCTGTTATGAGTGCGCCACAGCCTATCACTACATATAGCTGTAGGTCGATGCTGCCACCGAGATACCAAGTGAGCAGCTGTGCGCCTATCACCATGACGTTGAGGGTTATTATCGCCACCGTTGTTCCTGCGTGCGAGAAGCCGAGGCCTATGAATAGGTGGTGTAGGTGTGTCTTGTCGGGATGGAAGGGCGATGTGCCACGCAGCATGCGGGCAAGCATCACGCGCAGCGTGTCGAAGATGGGCACAGACATCACCGCAAGGGTGAATGGCACGAGGCCGAAGGTCGTTGGCACCGAGGATGTGTTGCTCTCTGTTGCCAGGATGTTGATGACGAAGGTTGACATCACCACGCCCATCACTAGTGTTCCGCCATCGCCGATGAACATCTTTGATGTCTTGCCAAAGACGTTATGGAAGAAGAAGGGTAGGAGTGAGCCTACGGATACTGCGGCAAGTATCATCATCGGTGTATCCTGAATGAGGATGAAGTAGGCGAAGAATACGCCACTTGCCATTATGCAATATCCCGAGGAAAGGCCATTCACTCCATCTATGAGGTTCATGGAGTTTATTATACCCACGGCAGCAAATAGTGTCAGCGGTATAGCCACGCTGCTGGGTATCTGGTGTAGGCCCCACAGCCCGTGGAAGTTGTCTATGGAGAGGTGGCTGGTGAATATCATGAGTCCCACTACGCCTATCTCCACGGCAAAGCGCAGCCATGGTGACAGCTCCATGATGTCGTCCATGGTACCCGTGTAGAGCATTATGAGCATCGCAGCGATTATGGGCATCAGCGTCATGCACTCCGTAAATCCGCTTGTTAGCGCAAGGCCGATGACTATGCCGAAGAATGCGGCAACACCACCCAATACGGGTACGGGTGTCTGCTGCAACTTTCGAGCATTGGGATTATCCACGATGTTCTTCATGTGTGCTATCTTCACCAGGCGGGGGTGTATCCATATTACGGCGATGAGAGCAGTGAAGAATGCTATAAGAATATGGCTTATCATGTTGAGTAATATTTTGTCTTTTTACAAGTGTTGCGCTATGCCTAACTCCTATTCCCACGTATCCGCAGTGCGGACTCTTCCAACTACAAAGATAGTAAATTTTTCCATGCTAAAAAATAATTTATTATTTTTCTCCCCATCGCGGGCCTATTTAGTGGGGTGTAGTAGTCCCCACGGAGCATTTATCCTTGATATGTGTGATGCCACATGGCTATTATGACCTGCCGTAGCGAATATCGTGCCGCAGTTGAAGGACTGCGAATAAAACGAAATACGACACTGCCGATGGTGCAATGTCGTATTTCTATATTATCCAATTATTGGAGTATAACGCCTATAATATTCTATGCGCAATACTCTCCTTTGTTAGGTGCATTTCTCGCATGTCAATACCCTCTATCACTGCCAATCCTGGGCGCTTGCCGGGTGCTATAGAACCCTTTATGGAGTCTATGCCGAGGGCGCGTGCTCCGTTTATCGTGGCGTAGCATAACAGCTCGTTGAGGGGTATGTCACCCAGTTGTCGCAGCGCCTCTATCATCGAGAGGCTACGTGCCGAGGCTAGGCTGTCTGTGCCTACGGCTATGCGTGCGCCCTGCTCGCGGAGCATCGCTACGGGGGGCTCGTGGCGCGATATGTAGCGGTTCGACTCGGGGCATAGCACCCATGTGGCGTTACCCGCCATCCTCTCCTCTATGACCCTCACATCCTCCGCTGTGGCACGTGTACCATGCACAAGGAGGAGTCGTTTGTCTGCCGTTATGCTCTCTGCCACACGCCTTGCGGGGGTGGTGTAGTGCAGGAAGTCGCACTCCCAGCCCATGCGTTCGTACCACTCCCATAGTGAGCCCGAGTGGCGGTATAGTGCCCCTTCGTCGTCAGACTCGAGAAGGTGTAGTGATATTGTGGGTGCTGTGCTGCATAGCTCTCTAAATGGCTCATCCTGAACGGAATATGTGGAGTGTGGCGTGGCGTAGCTATGTTCGTGGCGTGCTGCCATAGCCGTGATGCCCTCCCTATTGTTGTTCATTAGGCCGAAGAACTCGAAGAAGGTGTGATACTCAATCTTCGAACGACTCTTTATATCCATCACCAGCTCGTCGTTGGCAATGTCGGCAACGACCTCGACTCCCTCCTCCCACATCACAGCATCGGCTGTGGCAGCGGCACGGCGGCGTTGCTCGTCGCTATAGTTGCCCCTCACACGTCCTATCTCGCGTGCGAAAGTTGCAAAGCCTCCACCCTCGGCGATGGCACCACGTAGGTATGCCAGTTCGAGGTGGCAGTGGGCATTTATCATGCCGGGGATGAGTATGCCTGGGAAGAACTCCACGCTGGCGCAGCTGTCCAGCGCCTCCTCATGGCGCACATCTATGATTGTGCCATCTGTGGCAACCTCCACAACGATGTTGCGCTTAAGCTCCCCATCAATTAGTGCGTAGTGCGATGCTATCTTGCGGCTCATCACGTGTGAGGCTATCTGTTGTTATTATCTCTGGTGCGGGTAGCGTCACGGTGTCAGCCGTGAAACCCGTCATGAGGTCGTGGTTAAAGATGCGTATGTCGAGCTGCTCGAGATAGAGGCTGTCGACACACACCTCGGTAGGCAGGTGGCGCACAACCTTGAAGTTTCTTACGGTGATGTCGGGGGTCTTGGACTCCTCGTTTGCGGGGTGGTAGAAGATGTTGACGTAGAGCTTGCGTATGGCAGTGTCGGCAGTCATCTTATGCGCATACTTGCCATCACGGTAGCGACTCATCATCATCGTGTGACGTGCCTTCTGCTCGCCCTCGCTGTCGATGAACATAACCTCAATGCGCGAGTTACGATTCTCGTCGAGGGTGTCGATGTGGTAGTCGAACGATATGTTGTACTCGCCAGGTATGATATCCTCGATCGTAATGCGTAGCTTGGAACTGTCACGCAGACGCTTGGCGCGTATCAGCGTGTCGGCATATATTGTGCGGGTGTACTGGCGCTTTGCTATATTGTCTATGGTGTCGAGCACAATCATCCTCTTGGCCTCGAGGCGTGACTCGGCATCGAGCATGCGGTTTACCTCGCCCATGAGGTCCGAGAGCATGGCACTCTTACGTTCTGTGAAGTTGGTGATGGTGTACTGTAGGTCCTCCATGGTGTAGCCATAGCGCTGGAAGATGGGCTCGTAGATGAGTAGCGAGTCCTGGCGTATGCGACACTCCTCCATATAGGCATTCGCCACGTAGGCATCGTGGAATATCTTTACGAGGATGTCGTCGGGGATCACCCTTGGTCCCGAGCATCCTATGCCGAGCACCACGAGTGCTGCGACAAACACCTTGACTATATATCTATATATCTTCATATCAACTTACTTGCTTTCGTATGTTCTTAAGCTTGGCACGCACCGTGAACCACGCCACGGCGATGCCTGTTGTGAGGACTATGCCTATGACCATCACAACGTCTGTTGCCTTGAGCTCCACGGGGTAGCTGTCGAGGAAGCTACCACCAGGTATCGCCACCCAGCCGTAGTGCTGCTGCCCGAGGGCTATGGCTATGCCTATGAGTGCGCCTATGAGGCAGCCTGTGGCTGTGAGAAGCACTCCCTCACCCACAAATATTGAGGTTATGAGGCTGCGGTGTGCACCCATCGCCTCAAGGGTGGCTATGTCGCGCAGCTTCTCCGTCATGAGCATTATGACAGATCCAACGATGGAGAATGTGGCAATGAGGGCTACGAGTGCGCCGATGAGTGTTATGGCGAACTTCTCCATGGCCAGTATGGCATTTATCGAGGCATTCTTCTGGTCGCGCGTCATGGTGCGATACTCCTCGCCCACACACCCCGCAACGGCCTCTGCAATCTTGTCGGCATCCTTGCCCTGGGCTATCTTTATCGCCACTGCCGAGATCCTTGCATCGTAGTTAAGCAGCTGCTGCACGCGTCCCAACTCCATGAGAGCCACCGCCTCATCTATCTCGGTGTTGGCGCTAACAATACCGCCAAGGTGTGTCGTGGTGCGTGAGATGCCACTTGTGGGCATCAGTGTAGATAGCTGCTTGCGGTTTAGGGCATATATCTCTATCTCGGTGCCTATGCCATATGCTGCCAGTGACGAGGCGAGGGCTGCGCCAAGCACTATGTCGCCATCGAAGGGCGCGTTAGCATCGCCACGCACGAGGTAGTCAGAGGCGGCTATGACATCGTAGTATGAGGGCTCCACGCCACGTAGCGTAAGCGGTATGCGGCGACCAGAGGATGATGCCATGACACTCTGCTCGAGGTAGCACGTGATGCTCTCGATGCCCTCTATGGTGCGTAGTGCCTCGTAGTCTATGGCCTCCATGTCGAATGTCTGGCCACGCTGTGCCACAACCTCTATGTCAGCATCCAGTGCCGTGTCAAGGTCGTCGATGACGCCTGTGAGGCCTTCAAACATGGCCAGGAGTATTATAACCGCCGCCGTAGGTACGGCAACAGCAATGAGGCTAACCCACGCAATGATGTTTATCACCGAGTGTGACTTCGGTGAAAACATATAACGCAAGGCAAACCTACTCCACAACATATCTGCTGACGCAACTAAAGCCCTTATGGCTACTCCTTGAGTAGGTTATCGATGTTCTGGATATACTCCAAAGAGTCGTCGATGAACCACTCGAGCTCGGGAACGATCTTTAGTTGGTTACGTATGCGTGCGCCGAGAAGTTTACGCACATACCAGCTCTTCTCCTGTATAGCCTCGAGCAACGCCTGGCTGCGGTCGAAGGGGAAGATGCTGATGTAGAGCTTGGCGTATGCCAAGTCGGGAGATACGCGCACGTTGGTGACGGTCACGAGGCTGCCACGTGTAACCTCCGAGAGCTCCTTCTGAAGTATCTCGGCGATGTCGCGCTGTATGAGTCGCGCAATCTTCTGCTGTCTTGTTGAATCCATAACTTTCCTATTTTAATTGTTAACTATAAATCGCTATTATCGGCTATGCTGCTGACTTCTGCGCTGTCCTCCAGACTGTGTGCCACCACCCTGGTTTGCACCAGTCTGTGCCGAGAAGTTGAAGCTGTCGAGACGCTTCTCCCTCTTTGGACGCACCACGAACCACTCGTCGAAGCCTCGCTTGTTGAAGCGCCAGCCCACGGTGAGCATCATGTTGATGTTGTCCATAGGCGAACGTAGCGGCGTGTAGTAGAATGGGTTCTCCCTGCCATCCGTAGAGTTCGAGTAGTACTTATTTCTATTCTTCAGGATGTCGGAGTATCCAAAGTTATATCTCGCCTTGAAGCCCACCTCCACCTGCCCGAGGAGCACGGCAAAGCCTGCACCGCCCGACAAACCATAGCCGAAGCGGTTGTCGCGTGGCACCTTCCACTCATACTTGCCTCCGGGGTACTCGCCAAGCAGATACTCGTAGTTCGACGATATGTTGAAGGAGAATACCACGGCAGCCTCGATGAATATGCGCAGACGGTTGCGTGCAGCATATACGTGTGGTTGCCATACGAGGGGTAGCATGATGGTGTTGACATCACGGTCGTAGAACTTATATGTTCTCTCCTCGTGCTTATCGTCGCCCTCACCTACCCACTTCGAGGTGTAGGTGTATCCCACCTGATAGCCTCTCTCAATATACTCGAGGTCTATACCCACAGCACCCACGAAGCGTGGTTTGTCGCTGTAGAAGCGCCACGACAGACCGAAGGTCTCCGAGCCCCACTTCCACTTTGTCACCTCGGCGGGGTAGAAGCGTGCTGTCGAGAGGCCTGTACCTCCCGTGAGTGTTAGTGTGTGCTGCGCCGAGGCACTGTCGGGCAGTGCCACGAGTGCCACAAGTAGCGCAATAAACGATACTATTTTTATCTCTAATGCTCTCATCACTACTGTCTTAACGTGTTATTGCCGGATATGCCGCCGCCCGAGCCGCCCATCATGCCGCCGAGGCCTCCGCCTCCGCCCATGCCTCCGAGACCACCGAAGCCCATGCCAGAGTTCTGGTTACCCTGCTTGCTTCCCTCCTTCTGCTTCTTTGCATTCTCCTCGGCGAGCTTCTTGAGGCGTTCATCCTCGCGGTCATCGAGCATCTTGATGACAGACTCCATGGTTATAGGAGCAAAGAGCTTATCCATGTCTACGTCGATGTCATACTCCCAGTTCTCCTTCATGGCGATTATCTCCTGACCATCGTCATTCTTATATATCTCTGTGCGTTCGGGCTGGCGCATGAGCACCATGTCGCCCGTGTCCCAATTACCATTGCCGTTGAGGTCCTCGACAACACGTAGCATCATGTCGCCAGGCGACACATACTCCATGTTGTAGGTGCCCGTTGTTGCGAAACGCACCTCTTTCTGTGTCTTGCCCTGCGCATTTGTCAGCTGAAGGATGTAGTGTGCATGGGGCTTTGAGCTGCGCACGGTGATGTTGACACGTGCAAATTTCGTTGGGTCGGCACCTGTCCACGAGCACTTTATGGTGTCGTTGCTCTCCCTAGCCACATTCTCGAACATTCCCTCGGGCATAATAAACTCATACTTTGCCTTTGCCTGCCATGGCACCTCTACCCTGAACTTACGTCTGTTCATCGTGTCGGGGATAATGCTGAATGGCACACTCTGTGGCTCGGTTATCTGGTCCGAGGTCATCGTGAGGGTCATGGCTGTAGTGTCGAAGCGTGTGAGCAGGTAGTCGAACTCCATCTCCAGGGGCTTATCCTTGTGGAAATCACCCGAGGTTGGGATGGTCACCTTGAAGGTGTTCTCCGCCTCTGGCTCTACCCACTCCTCGCCAGCCTTCTCGGCTCTCTCTCTCTCCTTCTCGAGACGTTCACGTTCCTGGCGTTCCTCCTTCGTCTCGGTCTTCACCCACGCGAGGCGTAGCTTGTCGGTAGACTCCACCAGGTTGTTTATAGAGTCGTGTTTGAAGTATGTTATGGTACCCTTGATAGTGTCGGGCAGCTCTTCGGGCTCGAGGTCGAACCATAGCGCCACGGTATCCTTACCCACGGTCTGTGGGTCGTAGATGACTCTCTCGCGAGGTATAGAGTCAAACTCTATGCTTGTAACCTCGGGGTTGGGGGCGCCGAAGTAGATGAGCGCCTTATGTCTGTTGAGGCGTTCCTGGCCTGCGAGTGTCTGGCGTGCGAAGCGTCTATCCATGAACATGCGGAAGTAGAGCTGTGGCTCGGCAGAGGGGTAGTGGCGCAACGAGTCGTACCATATGGTGAATCCGGGCATCTGCGCAGGGTTGTATGTGGAGTCTAGGAAGCCTATCTGGTCGATAGAGGGCTCATACTGCATATTGTCGTTCTTATCCTCGAAGGCGTATATGCGGTAGTCCACAGGCTTGAGGTTTTGCGCGATGAAGATGCCGTTTTTCTCGGCACGTGCTATCACCTGTGGCTGGTACTTGAACATCGTAGAGTCCCACTCGTGGGGCTGCTCCACAGAGTCGGCGATGAAGAAGTAGATGAACGACTTGCTCACCGAGTCGGCCTTGTAGGAGTCGGCAGTATATCCCGACATATACATCGAGTCTATCTCGTCGCCCGTAGAGAATACGTAGCGCATGGCGTGTAGAGGGTTAGACTCGTTGTTATCCTGTATCGAGGAGCCAAAGTTTATGGCGTAGGTGGTGTTTGGACGCAGCGTATCCTTCATCGTCACCACGATGCCGTGACCACGGCGTGTCACCGTAGGCTTCTTCTTCATTGCGGGCGAGGTATATAGCTCCTTCTGCAAATCCTTTATCTGCACATACTCGTCGAACTCGATATATATCTTTGGGTAGCGCAGCGTGTCGATGTTGGTGGTGAAGTTGTCGGGCTGCATGAGCACGATGACAGGAGGTATCGTATCCTTGGGGCCTCCCGTGGGTGTCATCGTCGAGGCACACTTTGTCAGCAGCGCTGCGCCGAAGAGCAGCACTATGGCCATCATGAGGGTTGTGAATATCTGTTTTAACATATTTCTATCTCTTATCCTTACTCTTCTGTTGTTGTGTCGTCATCCTCCACGGGCACAAGGGGCTCGCGGTCCTCATCGGGGAAGGGGTTTGTCACACTCCAGCCATTCATGTTGCCGCTATTGCGGTGTGCGTATATGTGCAGTTGTGTATATACGTCAGGCAGGTTTATCGGTGTGTCGTAGAGGCGTGTTGCATATATGCGGTTTGTCTTGTCCACAAGCACCAGGAAGGTGTGGGGTGCCCACAGCTCGTAGCACACCTGGTACTCCGCCTCGGTGTCGTATGTTGCCATCTCGTTTGGCTCTGTTAGCTGCTCGGCGGGGCGGTCAACGTTTGTTATGCGGTGCTCTAGGGCATCCTCCCACGACGACACCTCCCACTTTGTGCCCTTGCTCACCCAGAAGGCATACGCCTCGATGTCGGATGTTGTCTTGAGCACAGGGTCGTCTGTCACATTCTGCGAATATAGGGCTATGTGCATGCGTGTGCCCTGCTTCTCATCCTTGAAGCAGCCCACGGTCACAAGCACAAGTGCCACGAGTGTAAGTATCTGTGTTAAACGTCTCATAGTCGTTACTCTAAATTGCGTGTTAGTGCCTCGAGCATCGCACGTGGCGTGCTTGCGAGGTCTGGGTGCTGGAACTCCGCCACGACATCTACCACGGGGCGTAGAGCATACTCTCTCTGGTCGAGGAAGTGGTAGGGTATGGTGAGCCTCTCATCGTTAAACGTCATCTGGCCATAGAAAATTATATCTATGTCGATGGGGCGTGAGGCATAAGCCTCGCCCTTGGCACTCTTCACCCTCTGCTCCTCCGTGCGGTCACGACCCAGCAGTGCCTCGATGAGGTTTATCCTGCGCAGCACCTCGTAGGCGTCATGCTCCGTGGCGAGCACCACGGCACGGTTCACAAACTCCCTGTCGGCGGTGAAACCGTAGGGTGCGCTGCGGTGGTCGCGCGAGATGTTCTCTATCTTGCCCACGGCAATACCGAGGATGTCGGTGGCCATGCCTACCAACGACTCCGCCTCGGGGGCATTTGAGCCGAGAAGTAGTGTTACCTTCTGCATCGCTATAGTCTGTTTATCTGCTTCGACACGGCGAGTGCGAAGTGTGTGAATACTATGCGTGGTGAGCCATTCTGCTGTATCTGCAGCATGGCACGTTCTATCTCATCTACCAGTATCTCGATGTTCTGGTTGCCGATGTAGGGCGCGAAGTTACGGCAGAACTTAAGCTCCTCGCCCCAGAGGTAGCTTATCGAGCCAAGACCCGCGTGTATCATGTAGCTCTCGCGCAGCAGACGCACGCTGTGGAGGAAGAACTGACGCTGTCCCTCGCGCGATAGTGCCGATATGTCGTCCGCCCACTCGAAGAGCTCGAGGTGCTTGTCGTTATATCCGAGGCGCATGAGGCGTGTGAAGAGCTCGAAGCACTGTGCGCGTGACTCATCTGTCTCGCCGCGCATGAGCTCACGGAGCTCGAGCATGGAACCTCCCGCTAGGCGTGCCATGTTGAGGGCCTCGCCTGCCTCCTTGCCACCGCGCTGTGCCACCGCCTGCAACGTGGCAACATCTATACGACCTACCGACACCTCCTGTGTGCGCGATGTGATTGTGGGTAGCAGCAGTTCGGGATGCTCCGACACAAGGATGAAAAGTGTCTTATCCCATGGCTCCTCAAGAATCTTGAGTATCTTGTTTGCCGCCTCCTGGTTCATTGCCTCGGGTAGCCATATTATCATCGCCTTATACTCCGACGAGTAGCTCTTGAACTGCAGCTTGCGTATTATCTCCTCCGACTCCTTTGCCGATATGAGTCCCTTCATTGTCTTTCCAAGGTCGAGGCGTGCGTACCACTCGTCAGCCGAGAATATACCCTCGTTCTGGTGCCATAGTGTGCGCCATAGCTCAATGAACATGTCGCTTGTCACCACCTCGCCACTCTTCTTCTCGCGCTTGTTCACGGGGAAGACCATGTGAAGGTCGGGGTGTGCCAGTGCCGTTAGCTGCTGGCATGAGGGGCATACACCACACGAGTCGCCATCGTGGCGGTGGGGGCAGAATAGATACTGCACATATGCCATGGCCAGGGGTAGTGTGCCGTAGCCCGCAAGGCCTGTGAAGAGCTGTGCATGGCTCACCCTGCCAGCATCCACCTGTGCTGCGAGGCGACGTTTGAGGTCGTCATGTCCTATGATATCGGCAAATCTCATCGTCTAAACTTTCCTATTACGGCCTTCAGTAGCCCGTTAACATCTATCTTCTCGCGCCATATGGCATAGCAGATAGCCACCATGAAGAGTGCTACGTTTGTAGCCATGTGTAGCCCATAGCTCATGCCCATAAGGGCATACTCCGATATGGCGTATATCACTGCGCCGAGGGCGAAGTACTCGCCTATGCGCTTGAGGTCGTAGGGTATGGGGAAGTGTCTGCGGCAGAGGATGTAGCTCCACACCACCATCGCCGCCTCGGCAACAAGGCGCACCCATGCTGCACCGCGGTAGCCCATCTTTGGCACGAGGAGTATGCTCAATGCCACGGTTATGGCCAGGCCGAGGAAGGTTATGTATGCTGCATACTTGGTCTTCTCCTCGCGTTTATACCAGAACGACAGGTTGAACCATATGCCCGCCAGCACATTCGAGGCGAGGACTATTGGCAGTATGTCTATGCCCTCGCGGAAGCTACGGCCCACGATGAGGGCAAAGAGGTCGCGGAAGAGAACTATGCCGAGGAATATTATAACCGAGGCCATAACGAAGTACTTCATGGAGGCGGCATTTGCCTCCTTGAACTCCTCCTTCTTGAAGCTCGCCAGGAAGAAGGGCTCGGCGGCGAGGCGATACATCTGGGTGAAGAGTGTCATCACCACTGCGATCTTCACTATGGCACCATATATGCCGAGCTCGGCCATCGCCGTAGTCTCGTCGCCAGGTGTTAGGTACTTGATCATCTGTCGGTCGATGAACTCATTCGCTGTACCGGCAATGCCGCTGATGAGCAGTGGCAACGAGTATACGAAAATCTTGCGTAGAAGGGCACCATCTATGCGTGGCACAACACCTCCTGTTGTTGGTAGCAGTGCTACGAGTGTCACAATGCTCGCTATGAGGTTTGCTATGAGCACCCAGCCCACGCCAAACGATGTGCCATATAGACCCGCAATGCCGAAGGCTATGGCAAGACCTACATTCAGCAGCACGCTTAACGCCTTGAGCATCACGAAGCGCATGGCACGCCCCTGCTCGCGTAGGCGCGAGAAGGGTATCATAGTCCATACGTCGACCATGACTATCGCCGCCACTATCGTCACATACTCGGGGTGTGTTACGTATGTCTCGCCCATGATGTGCGATATGGCGCCGTTTAGTAGCCATACTATGGCGAAGAAGATTACGGCATTCAGCGATGTTATGCCCCATGTTGTGGCAAATACTCTCCTCTTGTTCTGCATGATGTCGCCACCCTGCTCCTCTGCACGTGTGGTGAATCTGAAGTAGCTCGACTCCATGCCCATCGAGAGTATCACAAGAGCAAATGGTATGAGTGCGTATATATCCGTGACGATGCCATACTCGCCCTGATCGAAGATGCGGGTATAGTATGGCGTCAGCAGATAGTTTAAAAATCTGACAACTATCGTGCTTATTCCGTATATCGCTGTTTGCTTTGCTAATTTCTCTAACATCTATCCATCTTGTACCTTACATATAGGCACAACGCGACAAAGTTAGTATAAATATACTAATCCGACAAGAACAAAGTCATAGAATTGGACTATTTTGTCGTTATTATACTGCTTGGCACTATAAACAGAAAAGGTCAGAACGAATGTTCTAACCCTCTCTCCTTTGGTTAAAGCCTATCTAAAGATTGACGTATGATGGTGCAGCACTCCTCGATCTCGGCCTCCGAGATGGTGAGTGGTGGTGATATGCGGAATGCGGTGTCGCAGTACAAGAACCAGTCACTCATGATGCCCTCCTCCTTGAAGATCTCCATGAGGCGGTAGAGGTACTCCGAACGTCCGAGCTCCACAGCTAATAAAAGTCCTGAACGACGAATCTCTAATACCTTATCGTGGTCCTTTAGTCGCTGCTCAAAGAGTGCTCCTTTACTCTCTACCTTATCTACGATGTCGTTGTCCGTAAGGTAGTTGAGTGCAGCAAGTCCCGCAGCACAGCATACGGGATGACCACCAAATGTTGTTATGTGACCTAAGCATGGGTTATGCGTGAAAGAGTTCAATATTTGCCTATTTGCGGCCACGCCACCGAGAGGCATTCCGCCGCCAAAAGCCTTCGCCAGACACACTATATCTGGCGTTATGTTATACTTCGTTGAGGCAAACATCTGGCCTGTACGACCCATACCCGTCTGTATCTCGTCGAAGATGAGAAGCGCCCCCACCTCCGTACATCTATTGCGCAGTGCCTGTAGCCACTCTACATCGGGAAGGCGTACGCCCGCCTCGCCCTGCACAACCTCGCAGAGCACGCCTGCCGTGCGTGAGGTGATCTTGTCAAGGTCCTCAAAGGAGTTGAAGTTTATAGACCTCACATCGGGTAGTAGTGGTCTAAACTCTGCCTTCCACTCGTCGCCCTCGGGGGTGCCCATCATCGACATGGCACCATGTGTTGAGCCGTGGTAGGCGCGGCGCATGGAGATGAGCTCCGTGCGGCCTGTATATCGTTTTGCGAGCTTGAGTGCCACCTCCACAGCCTCGGCACCCGAGCTTACGAAGTATACGCAGTCTAACTGACCAGGGAGCAGCTCGGCGATGCGTTGTGCATACTCAACCTGTGGGCGTTCCACCATCTCGCCATATACCATCACGTGCATATAGTCGGCTGCCTGTTGCTGCACGGCACGCACAACGGCGGGGTTGCCATGACCAACATTGCTCACCGAGACACCCGCTACAAGGTCGAAGTAGCGCTTGCCCTCGGGCGTATAGAAGAATGAGCCCTCGGCACGTGCCACCTCCACCATCATCGGTGAGGGCGATGTCTGTCCTACATGCTCCAAAAATTGCTTGCGTAACACCATAGTCTAATACTCTACTGTTAGTTTGCCGCTACGTTCTGCGCGGCGTAGTATGCCCTCGTAGTCGCGCACCGACGACATTGTCCAGCGCGTGAGTAGCTTGAGGCTCTCGGCATCTGTGAGCTGCCAGCCGTCGACACTCTGGCGTATGCGTTCCGAGAGTATATAGATGAGTATGGCTGCCGAGGCCGAGACGTTGAGGCTCTCGACCATGCCACACATGGGTATCATGAGAAAGTCGTCAGCGGCCTCTATCACCTCCTCCGAGATGCCGGCATGCTCCGTGCCGAAGACGAGGGCGAACTTACCCTTTGTAACGTCGAAGGTATCGGGTGTGGCGCTGCAGCGGTGGGGTGTTGTGGCTACTATGCGGTAGCCCTCGGCCTTGAGTGCTGCAAGGGCCTCGCGTGTGGTGTCATGATGCTCCACATCTACCCACTTCTGTGTGCCGCGCACGATGTTCACCGAGGGGTCGAACTTACAGCGATCCTCGACGGTGTGTATCTGCTGTATGCCGAAGGCCTCGCAGTGGCGCATGATGGCGCTGGCATTCTGTGGGTGGAACATATTCTCGGTGAGGATACGCATATAGTGGGTGCGCTGTGCCACGGTGCGGCGCAACACCTCCCTACGTTCGTCGGTGATAAACTGTGTCATGAAGTCAAGGCGTTCACGGAGCCATGCCTCGCTATGCTCCTCCGTGCGAAGCCTACTTGCGATATTTGTCATCTTCATCCAATATTTTCAGGTAACTATCGTAGCGTGACCACGCCACCTCGCCCTGCTTCACAGCCTCCGTCACAGCGCATCCTGGCTCGTGGGTGTGTGTGCAGTTGTAGAAGCGGCACTCGGGGGCAAGACGCATCATCTCGGGGAAGTAGCGACATAGCTCCTTATCGTCGATGTCTATCAGGCCGAAGCCCTTAATACCTGGTGTGTCAATAATATATCCACCGTCGAGGGCATACATCGTCGAGAATGTCGTGGTATGCTTACCCTGGTGGTGTGAGTCTGATATCTCGCCTGTGCGGATATCCAACGTGGGGTCTATATATCCTATGAGTGTCGACTTGCCTACGCCCGAGTTGCCCGCAACAAGCGTTGTGCGGTCGCGGAGCATGGCACGTACCCTCTCTACACCCTCTCCCGTGATGCTCGATAGGCGCAGCACCTCGTATCCCGCATCCTCATATATCGCCGTGAAGGCCTCTGCCTCCTCCGCCGCCTCGCCAACAAGCGTGTCGGCCTTGCCAAGGACTATGGTCACGGGCACCTTGTATGCCTCACAGGTAACAAGGAAGCGGTCAACGAACTCACAGGGTGTCGTAGGTGAGTGTAGTGTCACTATGAGTAGTGCGCGGTCTATGTTTGCGGCGATGATGTGTGACTCCTTCGATAGGTTCGAGGCGCGGCGTATGACATAGTTGCGGCGTGGCACAATCTCCACGATCACCGAGCTGTCGCCATCAGGCTCCACGAGCACGCGGTCACCCACGACAACAGGGTTTGTTGAACGCACGCCCTTGAGGCGCAGACGGCCTCGTATGCGGCAGTTGAGCACGCCCTCGGCGGTGGCCACCTCATACCAGCTTCCCGTAGAGCTTACTACGGTGCCCTCTATGCGCTGTGGTGTGTTTACTATCTGATTCATAGGCTACTTCATGCTTATTGCCCACTCCATAATCTCCTCCTCGATGTTGCTCAAGCCTGGGCATAGCACGTCGCCCACGGCGGCAAAGCCACCAAAGAGCAACGACTCATCGAGAACCTCATACTCAACATACTTGGGCTCGAAGTAGTCGCGCACGTCGCTATCTCTCTGTTCGAGCTTCTCGGCATACTCCTCAATCTCATCCTCCGTAAGGCCGTTAGCACCGAGCTCGAGCACCTTCTCGGGGCGCAGGTCGCCGATGTTTGTTGTGGCGAAGAGTGAGCAGGCAACAGATGCTATGATGAAGGTTGTGAGGATGGCCAGACCCATGCCCAGCAGCGAATCGGTCTTCTTGAGTGCCTTGAAGATGAGCATCTTGCGGAGCAGTGGTCCGATAATCCACACCAATACCCACACAAACAGTATAATTGTGGCGAAGCCCACGAGGTATGCCAGGCCGGGATCATCGGTGAAGATATGTCCCACGCTGCCAGCAAATGTTGGGGCCAGGAGTATGGCAATGTAGAGGCCTACGAGCATGCATAGCTGTGCTATGAACCCACGTATAAGACCAAGGACAAGGGCCACGAGGAAACTTGCAAGAATACAAATGTCTATAATCATACGATATACTCTTTTTCTACCTTTTGTATATTAATATTTCGCACGAAGATAGTAATTTTTTTTCTTTATTCGTATATTTGCATCCATAAATATAGTTTCGATATGCGTTACCGATTGATTATAGCTATGGTTGTGGCGTTGATAGCCTCGACCATGACACTCCATGCCGCAACGCCACAGCGCGAGGTGTATAACTTGAATGACGACTGGATGTTTTACTTCGCCTCGGCACCCGATGCTGCCGAAGCACACCCCATATCGCTACCTCATAGCTGGAGTGGTGAGCTACCCCGTGGCCTCTGCTGCGAGAGTATGGCTAACTATGTGCGTAAGATCTTTGTACCCGAGAAGTGGGCCGATAGACGCCTCTTCATGCGCTTTGGTGGCGTGAATAGCGTTGCTGATGTGTTTGTCAACGGTAGCTATGTGGGTACACACAAGGGTGGCTTCACATCCTTCACCTTTGAGATTACGGAACATGTGACGCTGGGCGCGGATAACACAGTGCGTGTTGTCGTATCAGACGCCTGGCGCAACGATGTGTTGCCACTATCTTCGGACCTAGACCTTGTGGGAGGCATATATCGCGATGTGGAACTTATGGTAACACCACGCAACATCATATCACCACTATACTATGGCTCGGATGGTGTCTTTGTTGTGCAGCAGAGTGTCACTAGTAGTCGTGTAAGTGGCGTTGTGAGGTGCCACCTCTCGACTCCGAGCATCGACCATGCCAACGTCGTGGTGCGTATCACAGGCCCCGATGGCTACCTCGTCGAGAGACTCACAGCACGTGCTGGCAAGCACGCCTCGGGACGTAGCGTCGAGGTGCCCTTCGAGATTAACAACCCTACGTTGTGGTGCCCCGAGAACCCCGCGATGTATAGCGTTGAGGTGCTCCTCGGCAGCGAGGAGAACACCCTCGATGCCATCACCGTGCAGACGGGCTTCAGGAGCATCGCGATGGATAAGGATAACAACCTATGCATAAATGGCGAGCCATATATCATCCGCGGTGTGGGCCTTGCGCACGACCGCATGGGCGTGGGCATGGCAATGTCGCACGAGCAGCTTAATGCCGACCTTGACATGATCCTTGACATGGGTGCTAATGCTGTTCGTTCACTCTCTGGACCACACATTGCGGCGCTGTATGACCGCTGCGATAGCGAGGGTGTGCTCTGCTGGGTGGATGTGCCCTTCACACGTTCTATGCGTGCCTTTGCCGACATATGCTACTATCCTATGGCACCCTTCCGCGATAATGGTAAGGAGCAGCTTATGGAGATCATGGCGCAGAACTACAACCACCCATCGGTTGTCATGTGGGGTATGTTCTGGGGCGTATGGCAGCATGGCGAGGATGTTGTGGAGTATGTGGCGGAGCTTGTGGAGGCTGCCAAGGCCTTCGATGCCTCACGACTGACGGTGGGATGTAGCAATAGGGATGGCGCCATCAACTTCTCTACCGACATCATCGTCTTCTACCAGGATGTAGGTTGGTATAAGGGTGCATATAGCGATGTTGGCGTATGGTGTCGTATGCTCGCCTCGAACAAGCAGTGGGAGGCACTGCGCTATGGCGTATGCTATGGCGAGGAGGGTGTGCCCGAGCACCATACAGATATGTTGAGTCGTGCGCAGCGTGATGCACAGCTACTCCCTGAACGTCGTCACCGACGTATGCATGAGGACTATGCTGCAATAATAGATACGGCGGGTAACTTCTGGGGTTCATGGATAAATAGTATGTACGACTTTGCCTCGCCACAGCGCCACTCTGGCATCAACCACTCGGGCCTCGTATGCTTCGACCACACAACGCCAAAGGATGCCTACTACCTATATCGTGCTATGTGGAACCCCGATGTTGCGACACTGCACATCGCCGATGGCAGCTGGCGCGAACGCCGCGATACATTGCAGCAGATAGATGTATATAGCTCTGTGGGTGAGCCTATGTTGCTCGTTGGTGGCGACACCATCACGGTGCGCAATGTAGCCCCCTCGCGCTACCGTGCCGACTCTGTAGTCATCAAGGGCAGTGTGCGTATAGAGGCGTTTGATGCAACGGGGCAAATCTATGATTCAGTTGATGTTAGATGTATTGAACATTAAATCATATGTGCAAAAAAATATAGGGTGTCGTGTGACACCCTTGACTTAATTTTTAACTGATTGATTTTCAGTGTTAGTTTTTACAAAAATTGCGAAATCCTACATAGAAGACTACATGGAGGTTGTGGTTAAATCCATTTCCCGACGAGTAAAATGTGTATAGCAGTTTTGAAAGTACGGCTCTGAAATCGAGCATCTTTCGCTGATGCGATATGTGTAGGGATGT
>JAZLCL010000046.1:0-2880 GCA_045614205.1 Alistipes sp.
CATTATCTGTGTGATTGCCTCCATGTTTGTGCGCATGCCGCAGCCGATGAACGATATGTCGTCGCCACGAAGGTAGTCGCCACCCTCGAGTCTGCCATCGCCAGTGATTGTGAGTATTGGCTTCACGCCGGGCTGCTCATAGCAGAGTGCTATAATTTCGGTCTCGAAGGCGCGCTGCGATGAGTTCATCTGGCTGATGATGTGGCCGCGGGGTGTCGTGATGCTCTGGTCGCGTGTGAAGTATAGGTTCATCAGTGGCTGGTGCGAATATATAGCCTCGACGCCAGTGTTTGTATCGGTGCTATAGAGTGTCACCGTTGGGTGAAAGAGGATGCAACGGATAAGGTCTGCGCGCGACATCTCGCCGATGACATAGTGGCGATACTGCTCCGACTCAGCCTCGCTTGCCCCCTTCATGTTAGATATGTCGTAGGTGAGTGTCTCGAGTGCGAACTCGCGCAACTTCTCGATGGGCACCTGGTTCAACAACTCGCGCACAGTGTAGACCTCGATTCCATTCTTCTCGAGAGCTTCGATATATCCTCTATGCTCTTCGGCTGCCTTGTCTACATCGAAGTAGTACTCAAACAGTCCAGCGTAGGGGTGTATTACACCGTCGAATAGCTCCTCACCAGGGGTGTGCATTAGTATTGCTTTGGCGTTGTCCCACTCGGTGTTGGGGAAGGTAAGATCCTGTTGTGCAAATGCTGTGATAGATGTCGTAATGATGAATGACAAAAGAAGTAGCCTGCGCTTCATAAGTGTATTTTTCATGTTAATTAACCGTTATCAAAATATCTTTCGTTCTCACTCTATACCTCCCGTCAATTGGGCTGTTGGAGGCAAAACAACCACCACTAATTATTGAGTAATTGTTAACCTTATGCAAAGATAAATATAAAATCCACAAAATACTAGTAGAGAGTCCCTATTTTTTTTGTGCGATAGGCTAGGTGTTGCTGCTGTGTGGTGCAAAAACGATAGTAGTGTAGTCCCATGAGGACTACACTACCATAAAATTATCTGACTGTGTGTTACTCTTTGGTTAGCACAATGTCTTCGCCTCTCTCGACAAGATTATAGAGGGCATTCAAGTCGAGAGTCTTAGTTGCCTCATTTTCTTTGTATGTGTAACTATATACTACGCCATCGCTATCAGTATAGTAGAAGTCGATACTATCATCCGTCCATGCAAACTGATACTCATCGCGCAAGTTAAGTTCAAACTCGCCGTCCTTAGAGATTGTTACTACGCCAATTCGGGCACCTGTACGCAGACGCACAAATGCCACGAAGGCATCCTTAGGTATAGCGTAGCGCACACCATCCTTTTCGTAGTATATTTTGCCCTTGATATGCTTTGTATCTATGTTGAAGGTCTTATCCCAAAAGACAATTCTATCCTTGTCTGTAGTGATGTGTATATCGCCACCAGCAGTGATTGAATTCTTTATGAATGGCAGACACTTACGCTCACCACTTTGGTCGATGCTGCCCACTACATCCACCTTCTGACCAAACTGGTTGAACTGCACTCGTGACTCATCCTTATTTGCCGCTGGGAGACTGCCATACTGATGTCCATGCTCGCGGTGACGGTCTACGGTGTAGATATATCGTCCTGGGATTGTGGGGTGGGGGCGTAGCTTGTCAACGGCTACTCCCACGCCATTATTCGCTGAGCTTCTCCAATTCTCAGGGTAGCGTTCGTAGTCGATCTCGAGCATTGGCGCGTCGATATATACCTCGAAGTGGTCACCAAAGTTCTCGCCGAATGGATGCACCGAGCAGCCATCAGAGCCCTTGAAGCTGGTTATGTCGAAGAGTATATCAACCTTCTGACCGGGCTTGTAACTAAAGACTACATCGTCTACGCTCTCCTCTTGTGAGCCATGCTTCTCGTTGCTTAGCAGGGCGTTGTCGGCAGGTATGGTTGTTGCACCTTCGCTATTGTTGCCATCCCACACTTTTACCTGCGCCGCAAATCGGAAGGGGCGGTAGTGTGCAACGTCAAAGATTACGGAACGATACTCGTTACCGTCGTAGTTGTGGTCATATCTTTGAGAACCGTCGCGCGAGTACTCATAGGCATGGGGACTATATGTATTATTCGACGCTATACGCACAACATCCTTATTATCTGCACTATTTGTCAAGAAGTATATGTTGTATGTTCCATCCTCCTGAAGACCATAAAGATGCTTTGTAGATGGAGGCGTTTTATAGTCCTGTGTTCGGAATGCCATAACGCGACCATTCGTACTCCAATGTTCCTCGTCAAAGAGTATCACATCGCCCTCCCATGCAAGGTTCTGAATCTCCTCGTATTTATCCTCGTTATGTTCGTAATATGTTCGATAGTCACTAAATGTCTTTGAGTATATCAAGAACTCATCACGTCCATTCTTATGCCACTGGTCACTTCCTGGATTGGCTGCGTGGTTAAGTGCTGTATATGAACCATCGTCCTGTCGCTCCTGCAACATGATGGTAAAGACAAGGGGGTGGGCGCGCTTCTGTGGCACAAGCATATAGTATAGCTCCTCATCATCGGCATAGGCGTTACCATATGATTGGAGGTTATCGACATAGATTCGGCGGTGGGCATGGTCATAACCACTGAATATCGCATTCTTAGTGATTGTCTCGAAGAAGTTTGCCTCAAGATGCACCGCCTCTGTATCGCCATCCTTATGTTTGAGGATAGAGCGCATATGTAGACGGTGTTTTCCAGGTGCAGTAACGGTATAGGCATACTTGTAGTTGATGCCCTCCCAGTCAGCACCGAAGTAACCCTCCTCACCCTTGATATATACGGGGAGCTGCTCTCCTGAGTCGGAGCGCACGTCGAGGTGGTTTGCAGATACCAACACCGTGAAT
>JAZLCL010000047.1:0-12198 GCA_045614205.1 Alistipes sp.
GCCACGACGATACTGCATCAATGCCTTAGTCTGAGCATACTCCTTAGTCTGATAGTCGTTGTAACCCTCGAAAGCCATCATATCGCGGTTATCTGGGTCGTTGGCACCAGGAACACCATACTCATCACCCTGATAGATACATGGAACACCTGGCACGGTAGTGATGATGGCCTTAAGGAGCTGCAAGCCGGCATGACCCTTATCCATATCGCCCACTACAACCTCACGATGCCAGCCCTCAGCCTTATCATCTGGACACCACAACGACATATCGCCACCAGCCAACGAGATGAAGCGAGGCTTATCGTGGTTACCTGTGATGTTACCCATAGTATGGTGTGAGCCATATGCCGCCTCCGACTCCTCAACGGTAGCAGCGATGAGGCGCATAGATCGATTCTCATCAACGATAACGTCACGCGAGTTGTGATATAGGTTGAAATCGAACTGCGAGTCGATCATACCTGTCTTAACATACGAGCCAATAAGCTCAACATCGCCATATGTCTCGCCAATCTGCCATAGATTACGGTCAGGCATCTCACTCTTCACCTTATGAGTGAGCATACGCCAATAGTCCAAAGGAATATGCTTACAAGCATCGTGACGGTAGCCATCGAAGTCGAAGTTACGTACCCAATGTAGTGCCGAGTCGGTCATAGGATCACACACCTCAACACGTTCCAAGTCAAGCGTTGGGATATGCTCATCAAACCATGTTGTAAGACGTGTCTCGCCATCCCACTGGCCGATGTTCTTTCGACCATCAGGAAGCATCAACTCGGTTGTCCAATCGGGGTGCTCCTGGAGAACTGGTGAGTTGATATGTAGATGGTTAGCCACATAGTCGAGGATGACATTCTTCTGGTCATCATGCGCCGTAGCAAGCATCTCGCGCAACTCCTCATCTGTACCAAAGCGCTTATCTACAACAGTGCTATAGATAGGCCAGTAGCCATGATATCCCGAGAACTTTGTATCAGGATTTACATTCTGACCCCATGCATCGTATGGGTTCTGTGTGATAGGTGAAATCCAGATTGTTGTAATGCCGAGGTCGGTGAAGAAACCATCATTGATCTTTGCTGTGATACCTGCTATATCGCCACCCTGGTAGTCAACCTTATCGAGGACCTCTGGAGAGTTAATCTTCCAGTCGTTCTCCGTATTGCCATTGTTGAAGCGGTCTATCATCAACGAGTAGAGAATCTGCGACTGGTTGTCGTGACGAGAGATCTGCGCAGCATCTGTCACAACAGCACCATACTCCAAAGGAAGGAGCACATCGTTGAAACGACCAGATGCAGAGGCCGCAAAGATGCGAATCACAGAACGGCTATAGTCGTTAGCAACCTCGGGAATAGCAACGCTGATGACATTGCCGTCGATGGTAACATCCTCAACACGTACATTCTGCCACAAAGCGATAGCCTCAACAACAGGCTGTGTTGCCTCAACAACGATACGGCCATCCTCAATAGCCATAGACGACATGTAGCTATCGGCAGTATCACGAACGCCACAAAGCACCACAACAGAGAGTGCCTCGCCATCGTGCCACACCTCGATAGTAGAGACCAGCGTGCCAGCCTCTGTAGTAATGTCGAACTCCGACCAATTGTCACTCTTGGCAGCAAGCGCAAGACGTGCATCTGTAGTTGTCACATCGTCAGCGCCCTCCCACTGTGGGTAGTAGTCTGTAAGGAAGTGTGAAGTGACACCTGTCTTGATAGTCATAGGCACAACAGCGGCGCTATTGCCACGTGCAAATGTACCATCAGCACTCTGCGAGGCGCAGCTCATAGCGAAAAGCGACACGAGAAGCGCACATAGTGTAAAGATTGTAGTTTTTACTCTCATATGTTTGTGTGTTAATAATTATTTCAGCCTCTTACTCCACATCGAGCATCCAGTCGATGCCCTCATGAAGGTTATTATCATCTGTAAAGTCCCAATATGAGTTATTCTCCCACGTTGAGCCATAGCCCCATGCCGCAGGATATGTATATAGTCCCAAACCATGACCCTGCGCCTTGCCCTCAAGCAGGTCGGGCAACGACTCTGTACCCCATGTTATAAGACCTATGCCACCGCCCGCCTTAACATCCTCGGCCAAGGCACGTAGCCATGCTCTCTGACGCGCAGGGGTATAATTTACCTCATTCTTCGCATCATCCCAATCGGGATAGTTGTACGAGTTATCACACCAGTCACCCATCCACTTGCCGTCAACACTTCCCGTGGTAAACGAGTGGGCAGTCTCTAACACCATAATCCTCTTGTTGTATCTCTTCAGCATATCCTTACCCAGAGACTCGAAGCTATTATACGAGCCGAGGCTATGGCCTATGTTCTTACCAGGGTACCATGATAGCGCTACGACATCGTAACCCATGAAGCCATTATTCTTATAAGTCTCAAGGATACCCACCTTCGATGGGTCAGCGATATGCAACGCCTTGATGATCTTAACATCCTTATCCTCCGAGAACTTACGCACAGCATCGTAGCCCTTCACAAGAAGGCGTGCTGAACGCGCAGCATCATAACTACCACTCTGCAGGAAGCCGAGATTAACCTCATTGCCCACAGCAACGATAGCTGGCACAACACCCTTGTCATATAGCGCCTCGAGGCTCGAATATACCCACTCATACAACGCCACTCCGATGTTATACTCATCTAACGATGTCCAATCCTCGGGGAGGTTGTTATGCGAAGCATCAGTAGCTGTGAAGATGTCGTAGTCGGGTTTCAAAGTGAGCATTATATCCAGGTCATTAGACTTTGCGCACTTTGCATCCTCAACCACCCTATCCCACTGCTGCCAGTCGATAGTCACTCCCTGATACTCGGGGAATGCCACTCTATCAAGCTGCAGACGCACGATATTTGCACCATGTGCCTTAATCGACTTGTAGGGGTCTGCCACCTCGCCATTCTCGCAGTATGTCAAACCAAGGTCCATGACATAGTTTGCGAAGGAGATAGTAGTGCCCTTATAGAACTTATCATATACCTCCTCATGTTCACCAGACTCCTCGCCACCTGGTACATCAGGTAGCTGCACACCCACATTGTCGCTGCAGGCAACCGCAAGCAACAACATAGGCAACAGTCTAAAAAGTCCTCTTATCATACTCTTTACTCTTAACATAGGGGTTGGGAGGCCGATCAAAGCCGCCCAACCAAAGGAAATACCACGCGCACGCATGTACGCGCGGTATTAATTAGGAATTAGCGCTGTGGTGTCTGACCAGCCTCCATCACGTAGAGTGTGAGCTCTGCAGGATAGAAGTAGAAGTCGTAAGTGCCATCAGCAGCCACCTTCATATTCTGTGCTCCACTACCGCAAACGAGAGTATTTGCTGCGTTTGTTGTAAGAACACCAGCTGGTGAAAGACCGTAGTTCTCCGCATCATTCCACTCGTTGTTAGCACGAATCTTAATCTCATCAGTAGCTGTCAAAGCCTGACCAAGAAGCTTGTAACCACCATCACCGATAGCCTCGAATGGAACATCAGGAGCATTCCAACCATTGATTGAACCTACAAGACCGTAGTTTATAGAGATGTTTGCAGTAGGATCCTCGTCACCAGCATTAGCAACATACAACTCTGCAGTTGTTGGGTTGAAGTAGAAGTCATATGTGCCCTCAACAATCCACATATCCGCACCACCAGCAGTAAGAGTATTCTTACCGCCAATAGTTACGAAGGTGTTAGCCTCTGCAAAACCAAACTTCCCGTCCCACGTATCGTTCAAACGGACAAGGAACTTGTTCTCCTCAGCAGCAGGAATAACTACCTCCTTAATAACATACCAACCATCGCCACGTGCTGCGAGGTCTACGTCTGGCTCAGCCCAACCATTGAACTGACCGATAAGACCGCAAGTAGTCTCTGCTGGAGGCTCTGGAGTAACAGGCTCCTGGCCATTCACTGTAGCAAGCCACTTGCCGTCAGCGCCCTTCTCAGTAAGAGTGAAGATAACATCATCTGTCAAAACGATGTTCTCAAGGTTTACAGTCTGCTCTGTGCCATTGTTGAAGATAACGTTTACAGTCTTACCATAACCCGAAGCATCGAATGTATAAGTATAGTACTCCTTGCCATCAACACTCTCTAGCTCAAGAGCTGTACCGGCCCATGTGCCAGCATACTCGCCGAGGTCGCCCCAACCATAGATGTTGCAGTTTGTCCAACCTGTAGCAGATACGTCAGCAAGGAACTTAATAGGCTTTGCCTCTGCAGGAATAGTAGGGTCTGCAGCACCTGCAGTCGCAACATACAACTCAGCAGTTGTTGGGTTGAAGTAGAAGTCATATGTACCCTCAGCGATGTTCATATTCTCACCACCAGAAGTCAAGACATTCTTACCAATCTGTACAAACTCACCAGCCGCAGCGAAACCGAACTTGGCACTCCATGCATCATTCAAACGGATAAGGAACTCACCCTTAATAGCAAGAGCCTTGGTAACATACCAGCCATCGCCACGCGCCTCGAGGTCTACGTCTGGTTCACCCCAACCATTGAACTCACCTATAAGACCATAAGTAGTCTCTGTTGGTTCTGGATCTGGAGTAACAACTGCGCCAGCACCTGGCTCATCCTTACCGTACATCTCGGCGTTAATCTCGAGAGTACCCTTATTGAGGCTCAAGTATACGCGGTAGTTACCAGCTGTGCTAACAGTGTAGTTGTCGCCATTAACCACAGCATCAACACCCCAGTTAATATTCCAAGCACCATCAGCACGTACCTTGAACTGATCACCCGCAGCAAATGTTACGTCAGCATAGAAGCGGCAGTAGAGAGGATTGTACTCCATCTGTACCTTATCGTTATCCCAATCACCACCAACACCGATGATACCGAGTGAGTCAAAACCGTAGTTCATTGTAAGAACAAGACTTGACTTATCGAATGAGAAGTGATAGTAACGCTTAGCATAAGCCTTGATATCCTTTGAACCACCAGATGAGATAAGCTGGATAGATTTAGGTTCCTGCTCTGTAGGCATATTGTTCTCATCACAACCCCAGTTGCATGAGTCATCCCAACCTGCTACACCTGTAAGCTTAAAGCCATCAGCTGCCTTACCTGCAAAGTCGATGACACCAGAGAATGTTGTAGCATCGTTAGCGTAGTCATACAAGAACTGTGTCTTGCTATGATCCCAACCGCAGTAGTTACCGATGACCCAGATATATGCAAACTCATCCTTATCTGGCTGTGCCTCCTTCGCCTCGAATGGAATAAAGGTAGCAGCTACAGTATTAGAGTAAACCTCTGTACCAGCAACAGCAGTACCCTTCTCATTCTTCACAGCAGCCTCAATCTGGAACTCGAGACCAAACTGCTCGCCATAAGCAGCCTTGAAAGTCTTAACGAGAAGGTTGCTCATAGTCTTTGCAGGGATAGCAATAGTCTTCGAGCCATCCTCGCCCTCTGTAGCCTTCGAGAAGTCTACAGTAGAGATCTTAACCTTATCAGCCATGTTAGAACCAGCCTTCGCTGCATACAATGAGTATACAGGGTCGCTGATAGGCTGATTGTAGTTAACCTCCGAATAGTTGATTGCTACATCGGCACCCGTAGACAAGTCGCCACCTGTAACGCTATTGATAACAGGAGCATCCACCTTCGCAGGGTCGTATGTAACATCTATATGCTCCTGTGTACATGATGTGGCAACCACACCCGCAAGAGCCAAAATGCTATATAATAACTTTTTCATTTCTCAATTAGTTTTTTTCGTAAACGACAAACTACTAATAACCAGCGTTCTGCTTGAGGTTAGAGTTAGAGTTCAACTCTGAAGCAGGGATAGGCATAACAACACGGAAAGCATCTGTGTCAGCACCATCCTTCGTACCACCCTTCCACTGCCAGTTGTAACCTGAAGTAAAGAGACCGAAGCGGATAAGGTCGGTACGACGACCGCACTCCCACCACATCTCGCGAGCACGTTCATCCAAAACGCCCTCCAACGAATATGTAGTCAAAGCAGCAAGACCTGAACGCTGACGTACTGCGTTAAGAGCATTGAGACCCTTTGTAGCATCACCAGCACCACGCTTAACGCACTCTGCGTACATCAAGAATGCATCTGCAGAACGGAACAATGGGTAGTCAGTGTCAACGCTACCAGCATCAGACTCGTTACCCTTGCTACCATCGCTACACATATTGCTATACTTCATTGACTTATAACCTGTCTGCTTTGCAGCAACGTCAGTTGAGTCGAATGAGTACATATCGTCGATGTTCTTACCATACTTTGTATAGAACATAGCACGGTTATCGAGCTCAAGATCGAACTTATCAGAGAAGTTTGCAGTGAGTGACAAACCACCCCAACCACCACCTACACCAAGAGCTGCAGGATCCATATCGCCACCGATAGCAGCACGGATGAGGTAGTTAGTAGCACCATAAGAGTTAAGCTTGATAGCCTCCTGTGGAACGACAAAGATAAGCTCACCGCCGAAGAACTGGTGGTTATCGGCCATGAACAACTCCTGGTATGGTGTGTTAGCTGGGTTTACAGCTGTTGTGTGCAATGGGTGATCGTTCATGATCTGCTCTGCAATAGCAGCACACTCACTCCACATAGCCTTACCTACGAATACCTCGGCATTGAGATACAACTTTGCAAGCACCATGCGAACGAAGCTCTTGTCCAAACGAGCATACCCTGACTGACCAGCCTCTGGGATATCATTACCCTCGAGCAACTCCTTACACTCCTTCTCAATGTAGTTGAAAAGGTCGGCGCGAGAGATGTAGCCTGGGTTAGCACCCACAACGCTATTCTCGTTAACGAATGATGCGTTACCAAAGAGGTCGATAACGTGGAAGTAAGTCAAGGCGCGAAGAGCACGAGCCTCAGCGATGAGACGACCCTTTGATGGGAACTCCTCGTCTGTCAACTCTGTCTCGTTAGCCTTACGGATGAACTCGTTGCAGAAACCGATCTGTGTGTAGAAACGGTAGTAAGCACCATTCACGAATGTGTTTGTTGAGTTCCATGAAAGGTTGTGCATATCAGGCAAACCAACATCGTTCCAGCAGCATGTTGCCTCATCAGTAGTCAAACACTGCATAACGAACAACAAACGGATATACTGGCTGAAACCGCCATCGATACCTGAAAGGTCACAGTCGCCATTCTGACCAGAGCTACCGCTGGCAGCAAGACCTGTGTAACACTTTGCCAAAAGCTGCTCAAAAGCCGCCTCTGTGTTGAGGACATCCTCTGGCAAGGTAATATTTGGGTCGATAGGTTCTACATCAAGGTCATTGATACACGATGCAAAACCCAGCGTGCAAACCATTGCCGCCGACATCAAAAATATCTTTAACTTTTTCATAATTTACAATCGTGTTTTAGAAATTAAACTTCACACCAAGGATGTAAGTACGAGGACGTGGGTACATATTGTTGTCAATACCACCCGCGATCTCTGGGTCGATACCCTTGTAACCTGTGATAGTAGCTACGTTCTGTACTGTAGCAAATACATTGAGGTCCATATCACGACCACATGCCTGACCGAGGTCGATACGATAGCTCAATGTGATGTTGTCGAGCTTCAAGAACGATGCGTTGCGTACATAGTAGTCAGAGAGGTACTGTGCCGACTCATCAAATACTGTCTCAACACATGAGCTTACACGGTTTGATACGAAGCTGTTAGTCCAAAGATCTGTGAGCAACTCACCGTTTGATGATACGTTATCGTATACGTAGTTACCAAAGTTAGCGTGAGCAGATACAGCAAGTGTAAGGTCCTTCCACTGGAGCTGTGTATTGAAGCCCAATGTCACCTTTGGTGCTGGATCGTGGAAGCAGTACTTATCGAACTGGTCGATCTTACCATCATCGTTGCGGTCTACATACAAGCCCTCGATAGGCTTACCATCAACGTCGTATACCTGCTGGTAAACGAAGAATGAGTTCATTGGCTGACCTGTCTGGTGAATCTGAACAGTGTTACCAACACCACCAGAGATGCCACCTGTTGTCACACCCTGGTAGTCAGCTCTCTCATCGTCAGATGTAAGCTTCATGATGCGGTTCTGGTTCCATGCTACGTTAGCACCGATGTTCCAGTACCAATCCTGTGTCTGGATAGCAACTGCGTTAATCTCGAACTCTGCACCGATGTTACGAACCTCACCGATGTTAGCATCGAGGTAGTTAGTAAGGTTAGAACCGGCAGCAACTGGAGTCCAGTTCAACAAGTCTGTAGTATAACGGTGGTAGAACTCTGCACTTGCAGTGATACGGTTGTCAAGGAAACCGAGGTCGATACCTACGTTATATGTGGTAGTAGTTTCCCACTTAAGGTCGGCATTGTAACCGTTAGGTGTCAATGGCTCGATCCAAGTGTCACCGAATGGGTAGTAAGAACCCTGCTGGTTGTTCTTATAAGTAGGGATAGTACCGTAGAGTGAACCTACAGCCTGCTGACCTGTCTGACCGTAGCTAGCGCGGAGCTTCAATGCAGATACAGCGTCTACAGACTCCATGAATGACTCGTTCTTGATGTTCCAAGCCAACGCTACAGATGGGAAGTAACCCCACTTGTTGTTCTGGAAACGTGATGTACCATCGGCACGGAATGTAGCGGTGATAGAGTAACGGTTAGCGTAAGAGTAGTTTACACGACCGAAGAACGATACGAGGAAGTACTCTGACATAGATGTCTTTGGCTCGTTCAACCAGTAACCCTCGGCTGTAGGATCAGTGTCAAGAGCATAAGTCTGGTTGAATGACTGGTTGTAGAAGTGCTGCCATGAGTAACCTGCAGTGATGTCGAATGAGTGATCACCCAAAGTCTTTGCATAAGCACCATAGAACTCCAAAGTCTGGTCACGACGGAGGTATGAGTAGTCAGAGTGGTTACCCTCTGGGCTACCATCCTTTGATACCATCTCCGCACCTGTAGGGATATCTACAGTACCGCTTGACTTTGCGAAGTCCAAACCGAGGTTCAAGTTAAGACGAAGATCCTCAAGACCGTGGATACGGTAGTCGATCTGCGCATTACCGATGAAACGGTTAGCGTTAGAGAGATCGATCTTGTCGTTAAGAGATGCAACAGGGTTGCTTGTGGCGTTGATGTTCTTACCCCACCAGAAGTAGCCGTTGTTACCATTCTCGTCGTATACAGGCTGTGTAGGATCAAAACGTACTGCCTCACCTACAGCTGACTGGTTAGCGAAACGGTTGTTAGTGATAGTACCCTTACCGTTAAGGCTAATAGTGAGGTGGTTGTCCAACAATACAGGATTGAGGTTAACAGACAAAGTACCACGTTCCATGTTAGATGTCTTCAAAGTACCATCCTGGTTGATGTAACCACCAGAGATACGATATGGAAGGTAGTTCTTGTCACCCATCTTCACATTACCTGTGAGTGAGAGGTTAGCCTCATAAGACTGTGCAAGTTGGTATATCTCGCGCTGCCAATCAGTGTTAGCCTCGCCCAACGCACGGTAAGCATCGTTATCTGTACCGCCCATATACCAAGCCATAACCTGACGCATCTCATCGCCTGTCAAAACGTCAACATAACGTGAGTTCTGGCTCAATGATGCTGTGAAGTCAGCAGATACGTGAGGAGCACCTGAATCATACTTTGAACCCTTCTTTGTAGTGATGATGATGACACCGTTTGACGCACGTGAACCATAGATAGCGGTTGCAGAGGCATCCTTCAACACTGTGAATGACTCGATATCAGATGGGTTGATAGATGTAAGGGCATTACCCATACCGCTAACGCCATCGTTAGATACTGGAAGACCATCGATGACGATCATAGGCTCGTTAGATGCAGAGAGTGACGCACCACCACGGATACGTACTGAAGCACCAGAACCAGGAGCACCGTCGCCTGATGTTACAACAACACCGGCTGACTTACCACGAAGAAGGTCAGTTGGTGATGTAGCAAGACCCTTGTTTGTCTGGTCGGCCTTAACTGTAGATACCGAACCTGTAAGGTCATTCTTCTTTACAGTACCATAACCGATGACTACAATGTCGTCGATCATAGCAGAGTCCTCCTGAAGAACGACATTCTGCAAAATGGTTGATGATGCAGCAAGAGCAACTGTCTCGTAACCGATGAAGCTGATTACGACTACAGACTCCTGGCTGTTAACATTCAGTACATACTGACCGTTAACATCGGTGGTGACACCGTTAGTCGTGCCCTGCTCAACAACAGAGGCTCCGATAACCGGCGTTCCGGTAGCATCAACTACCACACCTTTGACCTCGTATTTACCCGACTGGGCAAACACTTGGGCGGGCATAGCCAACGCAAGGATGGCAAGACCCAAACACATAGTTAAGAATTTTCTCATAGTGTTTTAGTGTTAGTTAATAAAGTTAGTAAATATGTGATTTGTGTGTTTGTCTACCTAAATTAGCGTGTCTCACGCTTTGTAGTGATGCCAACAACAGAGATGGCACCCAACAAGAGTGCGATACCCGCAAGAACAAGCATGGCGATCTGTCCGCTTGTTGCCTCTGGCATAAGATCCTCCTCAACAAACTGCTCCGACTGCTCCATCATGAAGAGACGGTCGCAACCAGGATAGTAGTAGGCAGTGATGGTACCATCCATCTGCTGCACATCGCCATTCTCGTCGACCTTCTTCACGCGAATGTTCTTAATCTCGACATTCTCTGTGCTGCGTGTAAGACCGAAGGCTGCGTTAGGTGCGATGTCGGACTTGGCAGCAGAGAGGTTGATAGCATACTCCTCGGCACCATTGTTAGCTGTGATGCGGAAGCTATTGTCGGCAACAGCTACCACTGGGATATCTGCAAGCACATAGCGGTTGTTATCTGCATCGTATGTCATATCGAAGCTAAACTCCGCGCCATCCACGTCGTGGGTAACCACCAAAGCACAGTTCTCGATCTTTGGACTATGAGGGTACTCGAGCTCGTTAACAAAGCTCTTTGTACCTACGAAGCCCATGATGGCGATACCAGCCAACGAGGCGATGATCTGTGGCAAGCAGATAGTGCAGTTGAAGAGACCCATGTATGAGCCCAGCGACTTGCCCGAGAGTGCATTCGTGAGGAGTGCGAAAGGCAATGCCAACATTGCAGCCCAGGCACAACCGATAAGAAGGAATGACACGCCAAGCAGATACTGGTCGTGGATGAAGTATGTCGATACAAAACCTACAGCACCGAGAATCAAGCTCACGGCATAGGCGACCTTAACATTACGGAAGCGTGGGATGACCATAGCCCAGAGGATTGAGCCGATAGCCTGTACGGCAAAGAGGATACCTGTCCAGTCACCAGCATCCTGATACTCTGGTGTATTTGTGTCGATAGTGCTCCACACAGAGACATTCTCGGCAATACCACCTGTCGTGTATGTCCACATGAAGAGGAATGCAAACCAGCAGAAGAACTGCACGAGACCCACCTGCCAGAACACCTTGGGAGCATGGAAAAGGAGACTTATAAGGTTTGTCTTCTGACCCGAAGCATCCTCCTTGTTGATGTTGTTATACTTGGCATATTCCTCGGGGTTCCACTCCTTAACCTTGGCACCTGTGTAGAGGACACAGAGGATAAGGATGGCAGCACCAATATAGAACGACCATGTCACAGAGTCTGGAATCTGACCCTCGGGAGCAATGTTCTGCACACCAATCCATGTGAGGCAGTATGGCAACACATAACCCACAAGCGAGCCGGCATTACACAAAAGGCTCTGAATAGAGAAGGCCTGTGTCTTCTGCTCCTCGTTAACCATGTCGCCCACCATCATCTTGAAGGGCTGCATAGCCATGTTGATTGATGTATCGAGAAGCATAAGCATGATAGCACCGAAGGCTAAAGCAGCCTTAACGGTCATCTCGAAGCTGCCCGAGTTAGGCAACAATGCCATGACGATGATAGCCACGATAGCACCCACATAGAGGTAAGGCTTACGGCGGCCCCACTTACACCATGTTTTGTCACTCATGGCACCCACGATAGGCTGAACGAGCATACCCATCAATGGAGGCAACACCCAAAAGACACTCAACGTATGAGGGTCGGCGCCCAACGTTGCGAAGATACGGCTAATGTTAGCACTTTGGAGTGCGTAGGCAATCTGAACACCGAAGAATCCGAAGCTCAAATTCCACATCTGCCAAAATGAAA
>JAZLCL010000048.1:0-19905 GCA_045614205.1 Alistipes sp.
CCACTCAAAAACTCGTCAATTGAAAGGAGTCAGGGAAGACTCAAGATACGGCAAACAGATTTGTGTCCTGGCAGAGGACCTGAAAGGCACAATCGAGCCAAATGTTCTCTATTCGGTTGAATTGAAGCCTATGCACAAGGCAAAGGGATATGTGGTAGTTGCCGCCACACCCGTACAGTTTCCTGCGACAGTAGAGACCATAATCGTTCCCAAAACGCTGTACAAGGTTACAGTGTCATTCGGCAACAAGACCATCTATCTCGACCCGAAGGACGGCAAAAGTGCAATGAGCCGAACGCTCGATGGCGTGCTCCAAATCCTCAGAGAGCGCAAGGACATCGAGAACCACGAGGAGGTGATAGCCGACTTCATCAAGCAGGCCCAAGAGATGATTCGCCGATTCGAGCAGGACGGATACATCTACACCGGCAAGCGTTATATGGGAGGTGGTCGAAAATGAAGCGCCCGACAGTAGGAATAGCCACTGACGGCGCACATTCCACGAAGGAGAGGTTGACACGCTATAGGGCGGTTGACCTCTCTTCTGGATTGGAACTCTTCAACCATTCCATAGGCAACAAAACAAATAACATCGGAGAGTTTCTCGCCATCGTAGAGGCTGTCAAATATATCCTCAGACACCCCGAAGCACCTCGCATTATCTACTCGGATAGCATTACCGCAATCACTTGGTATCGTAATAAGCAAACTGCGTCATCTCGACGCTGTGAGCAGCTGCAATTAGCGGAGATTTTCCTCAAAGTTATGCCGGCTAAAATCGACGATATTCAGGTGCTACACTGGGATAATCGCGAGTGGGGCGAGACACCCGCAGACTTCGGAAATAAGTAATCCCTTAATATATAAATAAGGTATGGCGAAACTAAAATCAAAGACACAATGCCTTGTTGAACTCAAAGAGGAAGATTATCTTATGCTCTTAGAGAACACAATAAAGATGGAAGCCTTAAAAATAGCAGGAATTGAGAATATGCCAATATATAAAGCCATGGAACACATTCTTAAAAGTGAGCATATAGATTTTATGATTAAACCGTTGTCTAGAAAATATAAATAAAGTATCAATATGCGTGGAGCGAACAAATCCCTAATTAATATTGCGTGAAACGATATTAATTAATGTTTGCAGGCAAATGTAATAAAACAAGAGTAGGGTATTATGTATCCTACTCTTGTTTTATCTTTGTCTAGAAGATAACAATTGCATTATATGCTTGCTGTCAATTATTTACTAATTTACAAGTATATATATTTTTTAGTACGCTATTTTAGACAATACACTTGATCTTGTGTAGGTTTCTATGTGTCTTTTGCTAAAATCAACTAATAAAATACATTGAGTATCAGTGGGTTAATAAATAAAACCCGATATACGCTTAGTATGTCCCATCCAGCCGAATTTCTTTATCGAGGCCAAGCCTGACCCCTTCTGACAAGAAATTTAATTTCTCGTGATAGCGGCGCATCTGCGACGCTTCAATCAAACGCCAGAATGGAATGTACGTCAAGTACTATCCATCCTGGCTTTTTTCATGTCAGCGCCACATCTGCACCACTCTGACAAGAAATTGGTATCACGATGGTTAGGTAGGGTCGCATCCTAATCTCACTAACGACGGCCCCTTTCTAAACCTCCTCCTAAAACAACAAGGGCTGTCCAGTGGACAGCCCTTGTATATATAAGGTATAAGCCTACCAGTTGAGTATCTTCTTGAAGTCGTACTCCTCGGGGTTAGCGATATAGGCCTTTGCAGCCTCATAGTCATCCTCTGTGATGTAGTGCATGAGGTTGTCGATAACCTGGTGAATCTTGTCGGCGTTGATATCAACGAGACGTGGTGGAATCTTGCCTGTCTCTGGATCCTGAAGGTCCTTGAGGTAGAGAGGTGACACGTAACCCTCCTGGCTGATGTATACCATACATCCTGTCTTACCCTCCGAGAAGAGCTTATATACACCCATACCGAGCTGTGAGCAGTATACAAGGTCGAAAGCACATGGAGTCTGGCAGCGTACTTCGTAGCCAATCTCCACAGGGCGTGACTTAACCTTGAGGCCCAACGCCTTGCAGCGCTTCTCGAGGAGTGTGTTGAACATCTCGGCCTTCGACACCTTACCCAACTCTGGGTGACCGTGGTCGTCGTATGAGAAGTGGATGCCCGACTTGAGGATCTCCTCCTGGTCGAGGGCGTGGAATACACCCTCCGACACCATCGCAGCACCGTAGTCCATGTTGAGAAGCTTACGCTTAACGATAGCTGATACGATGAGGCTGATGATCTTGTCGATAGTAATCTTTGTCTTGTTGAACATCTCGGGGATGATGATCATAGGGTAGTGGCAAGCAGATGCGATACCGAAGGCGAGGTGACCTGCTGAACGACCCATGGCAGCAACAACGAACCAGTTAGCCGATGTACGAGCATCGTTATATACGGCACGACCGATAACCGAGCCGGCATTCTTTGCTGACTGGTAACCGAATGTAGGCATACCAGCGGGGAGAGGAAGGTCGTTGTCGATGGTCTTTGGCACGTGGATGTTAGCAATAGGATACTGCTTTGCCTCAAGGAACTTCGCGATGCGGTTAGCTGTAGACGCTGTGTCGTCACCACCAACAGTCACGAGCAACTTGATGTTATTAGCCTTGAAGAACTCGAGGTTAAAATTCTTCTCGAAGTCCTCATCTGTAGGCTTAAAACGGCTCATTGTGAGGTATGAACCACCCTGGTTGAAGATGTAGTCTACGCGGAACATATCGAGGTCCTCGAAGCGTGGGTTAGGGTTGAAAAGACCCGAATAGCCGTAGTGAAGACCGATAACACGATAGCCCTTGGCAAGGAATGTCTTTGCTACAGAGCCAACAACAGTATTCATGCCTGGTGCAGGACCACCACCTGTAAGAATTGCAATAGCCTCTTTCATAGTGCTTTATATTTTATTGTTAATTGTATTTCTAATTTCTACCACAAATATAATAAATAATTTTAAGAAATAATAATTTTTTATGCTCCTAACGCTTATTTTCGTAAAAATGTGTAACTTTACAACGATGATAATATGTAACAATGCTTATGAAAAGAGTTATACCACTACTTCTGATTATCCTCTGCGTAACCTTTGCACAGGCGCAGGAGCCCTTCAATGGCCGTATTAAGCGTATAGATGGCACGGGAATAAAGGCCACCGTGCGAGTTGTTGGCAGCGACAAGAGTACACGTGCTGATGGCAAGGGTCGCTTCGGCCTTACAGATATCAAAGATGAGGATACCTTGCAGATAACATTCAAGCGCGATACCCTCATAATACCTCTTGAGGGGCGCAAGAGTATTGATATTGTCTGGGCTCTTGAGGGCGATACCTACCAGGCTGCCGAGTCGGAGGAGCTCATAAACTATGGCTTTGGCTATGTAAGCCGTCGTGAGAGTGCCGAGTTCACATCTGGTATCTCTGGCGAACGCCTCGTTGCCACAGGATGCTCAAGCCTCGTTGAGGCACTTATGATCTGCTACCCAGGTCTCCGCTATATAAATGGTGAATTGTGTCTGCGCACCCAGAACTCCCTTGGCTGCTCATCTGCCGTTCTTGTCCTCTGCGATGGTATCGAGACACGCCTCGAGCTTATCAATGTCCATGATGTCAAGAGTGTAGAGGTCATTAAGAGTTCAAATATGTATGGCTTCAGGGGTGTTAATGGTGTTGTGCTGGTTACTACATTGAGTGCCGAGGACATCTTGAATAAATAGCCTCTCATACGCTGCTTTGGCGTTGCACTTGCCCCTGAAATCCTCACATACGTTAAGTATGCTGAATAGAGTTAGGGAGTATAGATGATATGGTTGTTGCACCTAATCTCTATACTCCCTAATCTCACTAAATTCTCTAACCTCCCTATTTAGGACTCTCCAGTCTGTTAATTGCTAAATACGAGACCATCTGCATCTACATCTATCTTGATGGGGCGTGTGCGGTCTACGCTGCCGGCGAGTATACGCTTCGATAGGGTATTCACCACCTCGCGTTGTATAGCTCGCTTGATGGGGCGTGCGCCATATAGTGCATCGAAGCCAACATCGGCGATATGGCGGCGTGCTGCAGAGGTGTAGATGAGCTCTATGCCATTTGTGCGGAGCATATGTGCCACACCACGTAGCTGCATATCTACTATCTCCTCGATAGCCTTTCGGTCCAGTGGCTCGAACATCACTATCTCATCTATTCGGTTTAGGAACTCGGGCTTAAGGTGTCGTTTAAGCATCTCCGTAACCTCATCCTTGACACTCTCCACCACATCCTCCGATGGTTCATTTCCTGTTGCGGCAAAGCGTTCAGAGATTATGTGTGAGCCCATGTTGGAGGTCATAATTACTATGGTGTTACGGAAGTCCACGGTGCGGCCCTTGTTATCCGTAAGTCGACCGTCGTCAAGCACCTGGAGTAGAATGTTGAAGACATCGGGGTGTGCCTTCTCAATCTCGTCGAGGAGAACTACAGAGTATGGCTTGCGGCGCACAGCCTCTGTCAGCTGACCACCCTCATCGTAGCCAACATATCCTGGAGGCGCACCTACGAGGCGCGATACGCTGTGGCGTTCCTGGTACTCCGACATGTCGATGCGTGTGAGCATCTGGTCGTCGTTGAAGAGGAACTCGGCGAGGGCCTTTGCGAGCTCTGTCTTGCCGACACCTGTTGTGCCGAGGAAGATGAATGAGCCTATGGGGCGTCTGCCATCGGAGAGGCCTGCGCGCGAACGACGCACAGCGTCTGATATCACCGTTATCGCCTCATCCTGACCCACAACCCTGCGGTGCAGCTCCGCCTCCATGTTGAGTAGCTTCTCGCGTTCCGACTCGAGCATGCGCTTTACGGGTATTCCTGTCCATCGAGATACCACCTCGGCGATGTCGTCTGCTGACACCTCCTCCTTTATCATCGCTGTGTCGGCCGTCAGGCGTAGCTCCTCCTCGAGTGTTGCCATGCGTCTCTCCATCTCTACTATGGTGCCATAGCGCAGCTCTGCAACACGACCATAGTCGCCCGCACGTTCTGCCTGCTGTGCCTCAATCTTGGCCTGCTCGATAGACTCCTTTATGCTCTGCAACTCCTTGAGTCTGTCGCGTTCTGCCTGCCACTTGGCACGTAGTGCCGAGTAGTCGGCCTTTAGCTCCTCGATGTCGCTGTCGAGGCGTTCTATGCGTGCCTTGTCGCCCTCGCGGCGTATAGCCTCGCGTTCAATCTCGAGCTGGCGTATGCGGCGGTCGAGCTGGTCTATCTCCTCGGGTACGGAGTTCATCTCGAGGCGTAGGCGTGATGCTGCCTCGTCAACAAGGTCTATGGCCTTGTCGGGGAGGAAACGATCGGTGATGTAGCGGTGTGACAGCTCCACGGAGGCGACTATAGCCTCATCCTTGATGCGCACACGGTGGTGGCTCTCGTACCTCTCCTTGAGGCCTCGCATGATAGATATGGCATCCTCCATCGTAGGCTCGTCAACCATGACCTTCTGGAAGCGGCGTTCAAGGGCCTTATCCCTCTCGAAATACTTCTGATACTCATCGAGGGTTGTTGCTCCTATTGTGCGTAGCTCGCCACGTGCGAGTGCTGGCTTGAGGATGTTGGCGGCATCCATCGCGCCGTCACTCTTTCCTGCGCCTACGAGTGTATGTATCTCGTCGATGAAGAGTAGCACCTCGCCCTCGGCGGCTGTCACCTCCTTGACTACGGCCTTTAGTCTCTCCTCGAACTCGCCCTTGTACTTTGCACCCGCAATGAGTGCTCCCATGTCGAGGGAGTAGAGTGTCTTGTTTTTGAGGTTCTCGGGCACGTCGCCATCTACTATGCGGTGCGCTATGCCCTCGGCGATGGCTGTCTTACCCACGCCCGCCTCACCGACGAGTATGGGGTTGTTCTTCGTGCGGCGTGATAGTATCTGTAGCACGCGACGTATCTCCTCATCGCGACCTATGACGGGGTCGAGGCGTCCTGTGCGAGCACCCTCGTTGAGGTTTATGGCATACTTGCCGAGGGCATCAAACTCCATGCTCTCGGTCTCGGAGTCTATTGTAGCGCCCTTCCTGAACTCTCGTATGGCAGCTATTATCTGCTCCTCGTTAACACCCTCGCCCTTGAGTATGTCACGTGCTGTGCTGCGTTCTTTGGCTAGTGCCGCTACGATGTGCTCCACGGAGGCATAGCGGTCAGAGAATGTGCGTGTTAGGTCTGTTGCGTACTGCACCACGGCAGACGCCTCGCGCGAGAAGAATACGTCGCCACCTCCGGCAACACGTGGCAGACGTTCCATGGCCTCTGTGGTTGCACGACGTAATGATGATAGGTTTGCACCCGCACGGTTAAGTATGTAGCTGCCGAGTCCATCGTCGTCGGCAGTGGCGGCAGCGAGGATGTGTAGTGGGTCGAGGGCCTGCTGTCCATGCTTGCGTGCTATAGTCATGGCACCCTGCAACAGCTCCTGTGCCTTTATTGTAAGAGTATTAATGTTCATAGTCGTATAGTTTTCGTTTTATCATTGCACTTCAATTTTGCTGCCACGCTTCACGCAATGTGATTGTGTCACTTTATGGCGACGTTGTGTCATGATTCGTGTGTCAATATGGCATAAAATGACAAAAATATACATGGAGGTGACAATAAATAGACAATTTTTTTGTATCTTTGCTTGCAGAGAATACTAAAACTATAATATTTTAATGACTATGAGAAAACTATTAACACTTCTGCTCTTGGCAAGCATCTCGTTTACGGCCATGGCAGATGAGGGTATGTGGCTGTTACCCTACATCAAGAAGATGAACAGCAAGGATATGAAGGAGCATGGCTGTAAGCTTAAGCCCGAGGATATATACTCTGCCGAGAAGTCGTCGCTGAAGGATGCCATCGTTATCTTCGGTGGTGGCTGTACTGGCGAGATAGTGTCGCCTAACGGCTTGCTCTTCACCAACCACCACTGTGGCTATGATGCCATTCAGAAGCTCTCATCTGTAGAGCATGACTACCTTGCTGATGGTTTCTGGGCTAACAACAATGCCGAGGAGCTTCCTGCCGAGGGTCTCTCTGTACGCTTTGTGCGCCATATATTTGATGTCACCCCCGAGGTTGTGGGTAACATTCCATCTACAGCATCGCAGGGCGAGTATATGACAGCTGTTGAGGCTAACCGCCACGCTGTAAAGCAGCGCCTCGAGACCGAGTATCCAGGTATGCAGATTGTCATCCCATCGTTCTTTGGCGACAACCAGTTCTTTGCATTCGTATATGAGGTATATACAGATATCCGTCTTGTAGGTACTCCTCCATCATCTATCGGTAAGTTTGGTGGCGACACCGACAACTGGATGTGGCCACGCCACACTGGCGACTTCTCTATCTTCCGTGTATATGCTGGTAAGGATAACCGCCCTGCGGCATACTCCGAGGATAACGTGCCTTACCAGGCCGAGAAGTGGCTCAACATCTCTCTTGATGGCATCGAGGAGGGTGACTTCGGCATGATCATGGGCTTCCCAGGCTCTACAGAACGCTATAAGACATCGTACGAGATTGACTATATGTTGGAGGTGGATAACCCACAGCGCATCTATATCCGAGGTGAACGTCAGCAGATATTGCGTTCGTTCATGGATGCAGACCAGGCGATACGTATCCAGTATGATGCCAAGTATGCTCGTTCATCGAACTACTGGAAGAACTCTATAGGCATGTCGCGTGGCATTGAGAGACTAAATGTGCGTGGCAAGAAGCAGGCACAGGAGCAGGAGTTCCAGGCTTGGGCATTGGCTAACACACTCCCCGAGGAGGGCTTCATCAACGCCTTGCCTCTTATCGAGCAGTCACAGACAGAGGCACGTGCCGAGAATGCTACATTGCAGTATCTATCGGAGGCCTTCATGCAGTCTGTTGAGCTCTTGCAGGCCGTAATGCTACAGGATGCTAGCCGTCTACCACAGTTCTTCAAGGACTACAATGCCGATGTTGACCGTGCTGTGGCAAAGAGAATGTTTACTATCTACCGCGAGAATAACGACCGTCTGCCATCTATCTACGCAAAGATTGATGCGGAGTTTGGTGGCGACAGCGATGCATATGTAGATTGGCTATATGACAACTCATACTTCACATCTGCGGCACGTGTCGAGGAGGCACAGACAAGGGCTGCTAATGGCGAGGAGCTTGGTGTTGACCCAGCATATGAGCTTGCAACATCTATCATCGAACTCTATCGTGAGCTCTACCCAGCTGTTGTGGCTGCCGAGGAGAAGTTTAACGAGGGTCACCGCCTATACATCGCGGGTCTTATGCGTATGCAGCCCGACAAGGCGTGGGCATCGGATGCTAACTTCACTATCCGCTTGACATACGGTAATGTGTTGCCATATAGCCCTGCTGATGGCATCGTATATAGCCACTACACTACTCTCGAGGGCGTCATGGCCAAGGAGGATCCATCAAATCCTGTTGAGTTCACAGTGCCCGCACGCCTCAAAGAGTTGTATGCCGCAAGAGACTATGGCCGCTATGCCGATGAGAATGGTGACCTTCCTGTAGCCTTCCTTATCAACTGCGACATCACAGGTGGTAACTCGGGCTCTCCAGTCATGAATGACAAGGGCGAGCTTATAGGTCTTGCCTTCGATGGTAACTGGGAGGCTATGTCGGGCGATGTTGCCTTCGAGCCAGAGTTGCAGCGCACAATCGCTGTAGACATCCGCTACGTACTCTTCGTCATCGAGAAGTATGCTGGCGCTGGCTGGTTGCTCGATGAGCTTACTATTAAGTAGCACTTGACTGATAAAAGAGTTGGGCTGTCTAATATTATTGGATGGCCCAATTTTTTTTGTACCTTTGCGCCATGAAACGACATATAGATATCAACGACTTCAACTATGAGCTTCCTGATGAACGTATCGCCAAGTTTCCTCTTGAGCAACGTTCGTCGTCAAAGCTGCTTATCTATGATAATGGCGTCATCCGCCAGAGCAACTTCTGTAATGTGGCGGAGTACCTGCCCGAGGGTGCCATGCTCGTATTTAATAATACGCGCGTTGTGCGTGCGCGTATAGTCATGCATAAGACCTCGGGAGCACGTATCGAGGTATTCTGCCTTGAGCCTCACAACCCTGCCGACTACGAGAGAGCCTTTCAGCAGAGGGGTGAGAGTGAGTGGAGCTGCATCGTGGGTAACCTTAAGAAGTGGAAGGAGGGAGAGGTAGGCATCGACTTTGAGTATGAGGGCGAGAGTCATACGCTTCGTGCCGAGATTGTGGAACGTGGTACACGTGAGCATATAGTGCGTCTACGCTGGTCGGCAGACTGCACCTTCGGTGAGCTACTCGAACAGCTCGGAAGGATACCTATTCCTCCATACCTCAATCGCGAGAGTGAGGAGATTGATAATACGCGCTACCAGACTGTCTACGCGCGCTATGAGGGCTCTGTTGCTGCCCCTACGGCGGGTCTGCACTTCACCGAGGAGCTGATGTCCCAGATGCGTGATGCTGGCTTTGGCTTCGAGGGTGTGACACTCCATGTGGGTGCTGGCACGTTCCTGCCCGTCAAGGATGATAATGCTGCGGAGCACCCTATGCACACCGAGCACTTCTCCGTGACGCGCGCTACGCTGGAGAATATGTTGTCGCATGCCGAGAGTATCGTTGCTGTTGGTACCACGTCGGTGCGTACGTTAGAGTCGCTTACGGCACTCGCATGGCGCATACGCCAGGAGGGTAGTGCCGCAGAGTATCGTGTTGTGGGGCAGTGGGAGCTGTATGACATACCTGTCGAGTTCTGCGGTAGGGAGGTGCTAACAACGCTTGTGGAGTATATGCGCCAGCAGGGTCTTGATCAGCTTAAGGCTGCAACGCAGATTATGATCACACCTCTGGGCTACCGATTCCGTATCGTGAGGTATATCATCACCAACTTCCACCAGCCAAAGTCTACGTTGCTGCTGCTTGTGAGTGCATATGTAGGTGGCGACTGGCATACTATTTATAACTACGCCCTGGAGCATGACTTCCGCTTCTTGAGCTATGGCGACTCATCCCTACTGAAGGTGGATAGATAATACCAGGTTTGGTCTATTTCGGAATAAGTGATTATTCAATGTGCTGATAAAAAGTATCAATAAATTGATTTATTGGTGCTTTTTTCTTTTTTAAAGTTGTATATTTGCGAACTATTTTAAAAATATACCAAACTATGAAGTTGAAGTGACCCCAAAAGTTTGGACAAAAAACTTTTGGGGTCACTTCATTATGGGGCTGGCTATGTTGCTTTTTAGCTAGCCCATCTTCTCTATTCTACAAACTTTAGTACTGCTCCTTCTCGTTGGGGAAGTCGCGGCTCTTGACGTCGTCGACATAGTGACCTACAGCCTCTGATATCATCGTGCCAAGGTCGGCATAGCGGCGTAGGAAACGTGGTGAGAATGACTGTGTTATGCCGAGCATGTCGTGTGCTACGAGCACCTGTCCGTCTGTTGCACCACCAGCACCAATACCTATGGTTGGGATGTGTAGCTCCTCGCTTACGCGCTTACCCAGCGCTGCGGGTATCTTCTCCAAGACGATGGCGAAGCATCCAGCCTCCTCAAGCAGGTGAGCATCGCGTATTAGCTTCTGTGCCTCCGCCTCATCCTTGGCTCGCACGTTGTATGTGCCGAACTTGTGTATCGACTGTGGGGTAAGGCCGAGGTGTCCCATCACGGGGATGCCCGCCGAGAGGATACGTGTCACAGACTCGAGGATCTCCTCGCCACCCTCCATCTTCACAGCGTCAGCCTCTGTCTCCTTCATGATGCGCACTGCCGAGTCGAGTGCCACCTTCGAGTTGCCCTGGTAGTGGCCAAAGGGCAGGTCAACGACAACCAGCGCACGCTTTGTGGCGCGTACCACTGACTTGGCGTGGTAGATCATCATGTCGAGGGTTATGGGTAGTGTGGTCTCAAAGCCGGCCATGACGTTTGCTGCCGAGTCACCCACGAGGATGACGTCGATGCCCGCCTGGTCGACAATCTTGGCCATCGAGTAATCGTATGATGTTAGCATAGCGATCTTCTCGCCACGCTGCTTCATCTCTGTTAGGCGGAGTGTTGTGACCGCCCTCATTGTACTTTCTACTGACATAATCGTTGCAGTTGTTAATTTAGTACAAAGATAGGCAATAAAGTGAAAAGCACAAATATTCGGTGAAAAAATACCTATATATATTGTGCGTTATGAAAAAATGTCGTATATTTGCGGTGTGAATTAGCGAAGTAAGGGGACGGAGAGTCCCCTTATTTCGTAGTTGTATATTACGAAATACATAAAATTTTCCAGAAATATGATTGACGTTAAGAGAGTTATAGAGATCGCCGAGAAACATCTCGAGGGCAGCGACATGTTCGTCGTGGAGTGTAAGGCTACGCCTATGGGCGAGATAGAACTGCTCATTGATAGTGACACGGCTGTAAGATTGGAGGATTGTGCTGCGCTGAACCGCGCTATTGAGGCGGAGTTCGACCGCGAGGTTGAGGACTACTCACTCATGGTAGCATCTGCGGGTATAGGCTCCGAGCTCAAGCTCTTGCGTCAGTACCAGAAGGTTGTTGGCTCATCTGTGGAGGTACTCCTCAAGGATGGTGTCAAGATTCTCGCGAAGCTCCTAAATGCCGATAATGAGGGTATATCACTATCGTACGAGGAGAAGCAGCTTGTGGATGGCAAGAAGCGTAAGCAGACGGTGGAGGTTACAAAGACATACGCCTGGGAGGAGGTCAAGTACGTTAAGGAGTATCTCGACTTCAAGTAGAGTTGGTGGGCGGTGTTGCCCGTCGTGTTTTACTAGGAAAACAAACAAAAACAAAATATATAGACATGAAGTACATCAATCTTATCAGTAACTTTGCAGAGTTCAAAGAGCTCAAGAGCATCGACAACTCTACGCTTATCGGCGTTTTGGAGGATGTGTTCCGTCACGCCCTTCAGAAGCAGTTCGAGAGTGACGAGAATTTCGATGTTATCATCAACCCAGAGAAGGGAGACCTCGAGATTTGGCGTAACCGTACCGTTGTGGAGGATGACGCCATTGAGAACGACAACACGGAGATCACACTCTCTGATGTTAAGGCTATAGATCCATCGTATGAGGTGGGTGACGAGTATGTTGACCAGATCGACATGACAAAGTTTGGCCGTCGTGCAGTGTTGTCATTGCGTCAGAACCTCGCATCACGCATCCTCGACCTCGAGAAGGCGGCTCTGTTTGAGAAGTACTCGGAGAAGGTGGGCGAGATTATCGCTGGTGAGGTATACCAGGTGTGGAAGAAGGAGGTGCTCGTGCGCGATGACGATGGCAACGACCTCGTATTGCCAAAGGGCGAGCAGATACCTAACGACTTCTACCGCAAGGGCGACACCATCAAGGCTATCGTTAAGTCTGTAGAGATGAACAACAACCAGCCACGCATCATCCTCTCGCGTACCGACAACCAGTTCCTTGAACGTCTCTTCGAGCAGGAGGTGCCAGAGATCTACGATGGTCTTATCACCATCAAGAAGATTGCGCGCATCCCTGGCGAACGTGCCAAGGTGGCTGTTGAGTCATACGACGATCGCATCGACCCAGTAGGCGCATGTGTCGGCATGAAGGGCTCGCGTATCTACACCATCGTTAAGGAGTTGCGTAACGAGAATATCGATGTTGTTAACTTCACAGCTAACACATCACTCATGATTCAGCGTTCGTTGAACCCAGCAAAGATCTCTACTATCACCATCGACGAGGAGCGCAAGACAGCTTCTGTATACCTCAAGCCCGAGGAGGTGTCGTTGGCTATCGGTAAGGGTGGTTTGAACATCCGTCTTTCGAAGATGCTCACAGGCTACGACATCGACGTATATCGTGAGATTGAGGAGGAGGATGTTGCACTCGTGGAGTTCGCAGACGAGATTGAGGGTTGGATTATCGATGCCCTCAAGAGTGCTGGCTGCGACACTGCAAAGAGTGTACTCGAGCTCTCGATAGAGGAGATTGCACAGCGTGCCGACCTTGAGGTTGAGCAGGCAGAGCAGGTGGTAGCCATCCTCAAGGCCGAGTTCGAGTAGTAACCGAGTTGATAACGATTAATGAAAGGATAATTTGATGGATAATACAAAGAAGATAAGGCTTATACAGGTTGCGAAGGAGTTTAAGGTGGGTTTCAATACTCTTGCTGACTTCTTGCAGCGTAAGGGCTTGCAGAGTGACTGTCAGCCCTCATCGCCCGTGACCGAGGAGGTGTATGCCGCTTTGGAGAAGGAGTTTGGTCGCAATCGCCAGTCGGGCAACGAACGTAATGCTGTGCGCGAGCGCATACAGCAGAAGGGCTCTGTGAGCATCGCATCGCAGGGACAGAAGGAGAGAGAAGACGAGGAGGAGGTAGTTGTTAAGTCGAATGTCATCAGCGTCAAGGATGAGGTTCGCGGTCCCAAGATCCTCGGTAAGATAGACCTCGGTGGTAAGAAGGAGGAGCCAAAGAGGGAGGAGCCAAAGGTGGAGGCGAAGCCTGTTGAGGAGCCAAAGCCCGTTGTTGAGGTTTCAAAGCCTGTTGTCGAGGCAAAGGTAGAGCCCAAGGTAGAGCAGAAGCCTGTGGAGACCCCCAAGCCAGCTGTTGTGGTAGATGAGGAGGGTGAGCCAAAGGCGGATAAGCGTGACTCTGTGTTCCGCCCAGAGATTGCGCAGCTCGGTGGTCCCAAGATCCTCGGCACCATGGATGTCTCAAATATGACCCCTGGCGGCAAGCATAAGCGTAAGCGCCTGGAGAAGGAGAAGGTGAATGTTGCCAAGGAGGGTAAGAATGCTGGTAAGCGCGATAAGGGTGACCAGAAGGATAATAAGAAGGGTGGAGCTCCTGCGCAGCAGGGTCAGCAGCCACAGCAGGGTCAGCAGCCACAGTCGAAGAAGGCGAAGAAGCAGCAGAAGCAGCAGCCAAAGCCTGTTGTACGTCCCGAGGTATCTGACGAGGAGGTATCAAAGCAGATTAAGGATACGTTGGCGCGTCTCACAGCAAAGGGTACAAAGTCGAAGGGAGCTAAATATCGTAAGGAGAAGCGCGAGGAGGTTCGCGAGAGAATGAATGAGGAGATCGAACGCGAGGAGATGGAGCGCAGCGTGCTCAAGGTTACGGAGTTTGTGACCGTTAGTGAGCTCGCTACGATGATGAACGTCTCTGCTATGGAGGTCATCTCGGCATGTATGAACCTTGGTCTTATGGTATCTATCAACCAGCGTCTTGATGCCGAGGCCTTGGTAGTTGTTGCCGAGGAGTTCGGCTTCAAGGTGGAGTTCGTCTCTGTAGAGATTCAGGAGGCCATCGAGGCCGATGCCGATAGCGATGAAGACCTCGTTGCACGTCCTCCTATTGTTACGGTGATGGGTCACGTAGACCACGGTAAGACATCGTTGTTGGATAACATCCGTAAGACAAACGTAACTGCAGGTGAGGCTGGTGGTATCACACAGCACATCGGTGCCTACTCTGTTGAGCTCAACGGCCAGAAGATCACGTTCCTCGATACGCCAGGTCACGAGGCCTTCACGGCTATGCGTGCGCGTGGTGCCAAGATGACCGACGTTGCCATCATCATCGTTGCTGCCGACGATAGCGTCATGCCACAGACTGTTGAGGCCATCAACCACGCCTCGGCGGCGGGTGTGCCAATGGTGTTCGCCATCAACAAGATGGATAAGCCACAGGCTAACTCTGAACGTATCCGCGAGCAGCTCTCGCAGATGAACTACCTCGTTGAGGATTGGGGTGGTAAGTATCAGTGCCAGGAGGTGTCTGCGAAGAAGGGTATGAACCTCGATAAGCTCTTGGAGAAGGTGCTCCTCGAGGCCGAGATGCTCGAGCTCAAGGCTAACCCTAACCGTAAGGCCAGCGGTGCTGTCATCGAGTCTATGTTGGATAAGGGTCGTGGCTATGTTGCCACCATTATGGTGCAGAACGGTACTTTGCGTATCGGTGATGTACTGCTTTCGGGAACATACACAGGTCGTGTTAAGGCGATGTTCGACGAGAATGGTCGTAAGGTTACCGAGGCGGGTCCATCGACACCTGTTCAGGTGCTCGGTCTTAATGGTGCGCCACAGGCGGGTGATACCTTCAATGTCATGGATGATGACCGTTCGGCACGCGAGATCGCTAACAAGCGTGAGCAGCTGCAGCGTATGCAGGGCATCATGACGCAGAAGCACGTTACACTCGATGAGATTGGTCGTCGTATCGCCATCGGCCCGTTCAAGGAGCTCAACATCATCGTTAAGGGTGCCGTTGACGGCCCTGTGGAGGCTATGACAGGCTCACTCATCAAGCTCTCGAAGGAGACAGTACAGGTGAATGTCATCCACTCTGCTGTAGGTCAGATCTCGGAGTCGGATGTATTGCTTGCTGCGGCATCTAATGCCATCATCGTGGGCTTCCAGGTGCGTCCTTCGGCAGCTGCGCGTAAGGCGGCGGAGAAGGAGCAGATCGACATCCGTCTATACTCTATCATCTACGATGCTATCAACGAGATTAAGGATGCCATCGAGGGTATGTTGGAGCCAGTGATGAAGGAGGAGATCGTATGCTCTACAGAGGTTCTCGAGACCTTCAAGATCTCGAAGGTGGGTACCGTTGCTGGTTGCGTTGTCCGTGAGGGTAAGATGCAGCGTAGCACGCCTATACGTGTCATCCGTGATGGTATCGTCATCTACACCGGTAAGCTCGGCTCACTACGTCGCTTCAAGGACGATGTTAAGGAGGTTACCGTAGGTCAGGACTGCGGTCTTAACATCGAGTCATACAACGATATTAAGGTTGGCGATATTATCGAGGGTTATGAGCAGGTAGAGGTAAAACGCAAGTAATATGTTATGAGGCTGACTAAAAAAGTCTATTTTGTCGTTCTTTGTTGATATAACAGCGCATCTACTTCCGCTAACGAATTATCTCATCAATGGGCAGTACGCTTAAGTACAGCCCATCGCCTCGAAATTCGCCGAGTGAAAGTATCTGCACTATTCTCTCAACAAATTGGCTTGCCCCGGGAATGCTCATTTACGCCAAGTAAACTGCGGTTTTTCGGGCTTCGCAAGCCTAAAAATAGATCTTTTTATTCAACCTCATGACGGTATATTTGGTTGTGCCGATGACTGTAGATAAAAAAGAAATTAACAATTACCTAAAATATAAAAACTTAAAGAGATGAACAACATCAAGTTTACTACTGCCGAAGAGGCCGTAAAATGCATCAAGTCGGGTGACCATATTCACCTCAGTTCAGTGGCTTCAGCTCCCCAGTGCCTCATCAAGGCTATGTGCGACCGTGGTCGTAATGGCGAGTTTAAGGATGTTCACATCCACCACCTCCACACAGAGGGTCCAGCACCATATGCCGAGCCAGAGTTCGAGGGTGTATTCCAGCTTGACTCATTCTTCGTAGGTGGAAACGTGCGTAAGGTTACACAGGCGGGTTATGCTGACTATATTCCAATCTTCCTATCGGAGACACAGAAGCTCTATCGTTCTGGTGCTGTGCCATGTAACGTGGCTATGATCCAGGTGTCACGTCCCGACAAGCACGGCTACGTATCTCTCGGTACATCTGTAGATGCTACGCTTGCTGCTGTTGAGTGCGCCGATCACGTTATCGCCGTGGTTAACAAGTATGTGCCACGTTCATTCGGTGATGCCATGATCCACAGCTCGAAGATCGACTTCTTCGTCGAGGACGACCAGCCACTCGAGGAGGCTCACTTCACAACACCTAACGAGGTGGAGACAAAGATCGGTAACCTCTGTGCAGGCCTTATCGAGGATGGTGCAACACTCCAGATGGGTATCGGTGCTATTCCTAACGCTGTTCTTGCACAGCTCGGCAACCACAAGAACCTTGGTGTTCACACCGAGATGTTCGCTGACGGCGTGCTCCCACTCGTAGAGAAGGGTGTCATTAATGGTGCTGCAAAGAATATTGATAAGGGTAAGATGGTATCTACATTCCTTATGGGTTCACAGAGGGTTTACGACTTCATCGACGACAACCCAGGTGTTCTTATGATGGACGTAGGTTATACTAACGACCCATTCGTTATCGCAAAGAATGATAAGGTTACTGCTATCAACTCTGCTCTTCAGGTAGATATCACAGGTCAGGTATGCGCTGACTCTCTCGGCCGTAAGTTCTACTCTGGTGTAGGTGGTCAGGTGGACTTCATCTATGGTGCTTCACTCTCAAAGGGTGGTAAGGCCATCATCGCTATGCCATCAATCACAACAAAGGGCGTATCAAAGATCTCTGACGTACTCACAGAGGGTTCAGGTGTTGTTACTACCCGTAACCACATCCACTGGTTCGTAACAGAGAATGGTGCTGTAGACCTCTATGGCAAGAGCCTTCAGGAGCGCGCACGCCTCATCATCTCTGTAGCTCACCCATCAGCACAGGAGGCTCTCGACGAGGCTGCCTTCAACCGCTATGGCTCGCACCACCACTATATTAAGGGTTATATGAAGATGTAATTCCTGATGTATGACATTGCATAACGTAAGGCTTTCCCGCATGGGAAGGCCTTATTTTTAACCCTTAATATAGTGGTGGTGAACCACCTATATTTACATTCCCTCCAAACCTCCCTTTGACAAAGGGAGGCTTGGTTGTGTTGTCGCTATCAGATTGTAGGGAATTTAAGGAATTTAGGGACTAAAACGCTAATCTCCTTAATCTCCCTAATCTCCTTAAACTCCTTAAATTCCCTATTTATTTTGCTCAATCAAAAATAATTTTCTAACTTTGTAGTGCAGTCCTCGGATTGCAGACATATTTATTAGTGAAAGTGTTTCGCTAATCCTTAAAAGAAAATGTGGAAGTTTTCAATGCACAAGGATAACGAATGCTTACATCACTTGTATTGGTATGTTTCGTCGGCACGTTCTGTGCCTACTCCACATACTGTACAGGTGTGGAGTATTGTTTATTTGTGCATAGGTCTTTCCACAACCTTCTTTTAGATAAACGAACATCTCCACACTTTCTTTTTTATTTTAACCCGTTGCAGGAGGTGAGACGGAGAAATGAACTATTACTATGAGAAAAGTTCTTTTTGCAATGCTTGCCATTATCCTATCAAGTTGTGCAGCGCCAATTTACTATCAAGTATATTCTATTGCTTCAGAAACAGCTGATTACTCACCAAATGGTTCTCCAATATTTAGAACAAATGACGGATTAGAATTTACTTACAATTTCTGGGGTGAGGCTGGTAATTTGAGATTCATCATTTACAACAGTAATGACTACGATGTTATTGTTGATATGACAAAGAGTTCATTCATTCGTAATAATATAGCAGAAGATTATTTCACTGGTAAAGAGATAGAGAACAGAATTGCTACAGGAGTATACAAAACTTCAAAATATGGAGTGTCAACAAGTGTTGATGCATCTGTTGGTGTTAGTAGTATTACGAATTTTCTAGGACGTACATACGACGTTGCTCTTGCTTTAGGAGCTGAAGAAAGTAGAAATGTAGAGGTCGGTTCCGCGGTTAAGAAAGAGTGGCAAACTGCAATCATTTATAAGGAGCCTGAGACTGTTAGGATTCCAGCAAGATCTGCAAAAGCATTTTGCTCATTTAATATTAATAGTTGTTTGATAACATCACCTTCATTAAGGGCAAGTTGGTCTTATGACCCTATTTTGTTTGATAAGGAAAGTTCTCCGCTAATAATGAGAAATAGAATATGTGTATATAAAGAAGATGGTGCCCCTACTTTCTACGATATGGATTTCTATATTGATGAAATAGGTAATGTTACGGATTTAAACGTCATTGAACCTACATCGTTCTATATAAGTTATTCAAGCACTCTTGAGAATGGTAAGTCATCCGTTAACGATGAGCTAATCATAAGCAATAACGAGTTAAAGAAAGGCTCTATGGACAATACAATATCTGATGAATTAACCGAAGATTATACTACTGGAGACTATACCATTACTGTGTCCAAATGTGATAATAATGGTACGTGGTACGATGCAATGGAATATTGCAATTCTTTAGGCGAGGAATGGACTCTTCCTAGTAGTGAACAAGTGGAGTATATCATTGATAATTATTATATAAAATTTAGTAGTTGTTGGACTAATACTGAGGTAAATGAAAAGAAAGCAAAAGCATACTATAGAGGATATAGTTTCCCAATTATATCAGAACTTAAATCTAAGAATAATATTAGTATTATAGCAGTAAAAGTTGCAGAAAAATAGATGTAGAAAACTAAGTATTCTAAGTTATACCTTAGAGTACAATATTTCAAAAGCTATATGAAGTAAATTACTTTATATAATCACAAAGGCTTCCTGCGGGAAGCCTTTGTTGCTTTCGGCATTAAAGTGAATTTAAGGAATTTAGGGAATATAGAGAATTTAAGGAATCGTCGCTAAATTCCTTAATCTCCTTAAACTCCTTAAATTCCCTATCCTCCCTATTTCCCCCTCCTTTCTACACGCATACGGTGCATTTTCTCTTTGAAGCCTCCCTCATCAAAAAATTGTTCAGAAAGCGAAGCAAGGAGTTTGTGCAGTAGATAGTCCTCCTGCTTGAGTAGTATGATTGCCATATTTGCGACAGTGTCAAGAGGGCGGGATTTTGCAATGTCTAAAATCGATTGATTGCTACCGTCACTGCCAAGCTTGCGCATTGCAACAAACTTGTCTGAGACATTACACCATTGCTCATAGCCATTAACACGCAGATAGTCCTCATAATAAGCCAGTAGCTCCTTGAAACTTGCTTTGGCAACATTGATAAGTTTGATACCCATCTCGATTGAGGTTTCTATATCTGCATTACCCTCAATAA